>JBMLPD010000579.1:0-19366 GCA_049242285.1 Rubrivivax sp. | reverse complement strand
CACCGACGATGACAGCATGTGCTTCTACGCCACCGAGGTTCTCTTCCCCAAGACCGCAGCGTAGGACAACTTGCAGAAGTCGCTGAAGGCCGCGCTCGACCCGTCGGTGTGGCCGCACCTGGCCGAGACTGTCAGTGAGCCGTTTCCCAACCGGCCTAAGCGCGGCGTGGCGGTGAAGGTCATCGACGAGCGCGGTAACCAGCTGATGCGCGTGCTGGGGGTGCAGTGATGGGTACCCGAGGAACCCAGATCACCATCGCCGGCGTGCTGGCGGCGGGTGCTGAACGCATCCTGCGCGACAGCAACCCCTGGTGGTGCGGCGAGCGCCAGTTCGGGCTGCCGCCGATCCGGCGCTGGGCGTTCGAGCCCACGCACAAGGGGCTGGTGCGGGGGCTGGCGGCAGTGACTGTGCTGCGTGGCCCACGCCAGGTGGGCAAAACGACGCTGCTGAACCAGCTGATCGACCACCTGCTCGACGATGGCGTGGCACCGGAGCGGATCTTTCGTGTGCAGTTCGACGACATCCCCGCGCTGCAGCGGCTGTCGGCGCCACTGTTGGACCTGACGGCCTGGTATGCCGACAACGTGCTCGGGTGTTCGGTGAACGCGGCAGCGCAGCGGCACGGCGGGCCGATCTACCTGCTGCTGGAAGAGGTCCGGAACCTGGCGGACTGGGCCACGCAGGTCAAGGACCTGGTTGACCTGCAGCCGATCCGGGCCGCCTTGACAGGCAGTTCGGCCCTGCGGATCGAAGCCGGGCGCGACAGCCTGGCTGGTCGTTTGTCCACCATCGAGCTGGGCCCACTGCTGCTGCGTGAAGTGGGCGAACTGCGCGGCCTGGGGAGGCTGCCCGCATACCTGCCCTCCAACGGCCTGGCGCGGCTGAAGGACAGGCGATTTTGGGAAGACCTGCGCGCGTTCGGGCAAACCCACCAGACCTTTCGCGACGCAGCCTTCGGCATGTTTTCCAGCGCGGCGGGTATCCGCTGGCCCATGCGAGGGCCGATGCCGGTTGGGACGAAGTGGCCGCGCAACTGATCGACACCGTCGTGCGGCGTGCCATCCAGCACGACCTGCGGATGGGCGAGCGGGGCCGCCGGCGCGACGAGCCCTTGCTGGAAGAGGTCTTCCGGCTCAGTTGCAGGTATGTGGGGCAGACCCCTTCGCAGGCCATCTATCTGGACGAGGTTCGTCGCTCCTTGGACGCCAACATGGGCTGGCAGCGCGTGCTGGCCTACCTGAAGTTCCCCGATGCGGCGCTGCTGGTACGGCTGATCGAGCCGCTTGAGCTTCGCTTGAAGCGGCGCAAGGGCGCGCCCAATCGGATTCTTTCGGACCACGCCTTGCGTGCGGCCTGGCTGCAGGGGGTCGGGGCGTTCCGATCTATCGACGGGGTGAAAAGGTTGTTGGCGACGGGCTTCGCGCTTGACTGTCTCGCGTGTTACCGAAACAGTCACATGAGCGTCGAAAACAAGTTGGTCAAGGTTGATCGGCGTTTGCTTTAGGTCCGTTTTTCGACTTGCTTACCAGGATCGGCGCGCCGCTCTCCCCCGTGGCCTTGCTGACCGTCCTTGCCACCGTTGCCGTCGTCCAACTGTCCACCAATCAAACCAAGCGAGCCACATGCACCCCGCGCTTCAAAAATCCTTTGGCGGCCTACCCAAGCCATACTGTTTTCGGCAATTCTCTTTCGGCCTGATCTTCGTGGTCCTCTTCATGGTCACGGCTTGGCGCAGCGCGAATGGCATCTCATTCGGTGCCGCCCTGGTGTTGGTCTTGAATGCTTTGCTCTACCCCTACGCGCGCTTCGTCTACGAAAGCATCGTCGGTTTCATCATTGGGAACAATCTGTTCATCGTGAACGCCATTGCGATGATGTTCGTCAAGCTGCTGACGATGGCCCTGTGCTTCGCAGTCGCGGTGTTCATCGCTCCGGTGGGCCTGATCTACCTCTACGTGCGCAACAGCCGCGCCGGTTGATCTGCAGAAGTTCCCGGCCTTTCCTGCCTGAGGCCAGCCTCGACACCATCGCCTGCAGCCTGAGCAACAGACCGCACGCCACGCACAGCTTCCTGTCCGTGCCGGCGGTGCTCGCCACGATGCTCGAAGCCGACTCTCAACCCTCAACTTCCGTTCACTGAGGCGGATGCTGCATTTGTGACTTGAGGCAGCCTCCTGTGCAAGTCAATCACCTGCCGAAGTGTTTTGAAAATCGTCTCCGCTTGCAACGGCGCGAGCGAATGACTGTGCATCGTGGCGTGCTGTGGCATGTGCGGGCTGAAGCCTGTTGAACGGGGTGTAGTGTGTTCCGACGAACGCCATTCCCAGGTAGGCGCAAGTCAGCCGGAAGGGCTCGCTGAATGAATCGGGTGGCCGTGGGTCCGTTCCGGAACACAGGACTGCCAAGCGCTTGCCTCGCAGCAGGCGACCTTGTTCCTTGTGGACGGTGATGAGGTCGGTGAGCCGATCAAGAAACGTCTTGGCCTGGGCGCTCATGCTGTACCAGTACAGGGGCGTGGCAATGATCCAGGTTCCATGGGGGAGCAGTCGCTGTACAAGCGGCAGGAAGTCGTCGTCCGCGTTCACGTTCTCGTAGGAGTAGCAGCCGATGCGGAGGGTGTGAAGATCTTCGAACAGGTGCACGCCTTCAGGAAACATGAGTGGTCGGACGCACAGGCGTGCGGGGGCGGAGGCTGCCTTGGCGCCACGGACCTTCAAGCGCGTGTGGCCCAGCCAGCCAGCAGCGTGGTTTCGCGTTCGGGGCTCAGGCCGAATGAGGGCTGCACCACGCTCGTGCCCGGTGTTGCAGGCGGGGCTGCCGGCGTGGCGGCCCAGGAGGCGGTGTCCATCAGCGTTTGGGCGAGTGGGCGGGTCTGAAGCCCTGTGGCCACGGCGCGCGCCAGCGGCGTGCGGTGGATGCCGCACTGCGCCTGCGGCAGCCAAACGGGCAGATCACTCCAGGGCGCCACCCCTTCGTCCAGCAGGTACTGCTCGCCCACCCACTCCAGGGTGGCCTGCGGGTTCAAGGTGGCGCGCGCGCAATCCAGGAACGCGCCCATGGTCATGGGATCGGGCTGCGTGGCTGTGGGCACAGGGCCGGTGAGATTGAACACGCCTGCGGTGGCGCGCTCGGCCTGCAGCAGCATCCAGGCGGCGGCATCGCGCGCGTCGATGAACTGCACCGGTGTGGCCGGGTCGCCCGGTGCCAGTACAGACCCGCCGCGCAGCAGCCGTTGCACCCACCAGGTGAAGCGTCCGGTAGGGTCGTGAGGGCCCACCAGCAGGCCAGGGCGGTTGATCAGGCACCGGCTGCCAAACAGGGCCTGTGCCGCCTGCTCGCACAGCGCCTTCAGACCGCCGTAGGTGGCGCCTGTAAGGGCCTGCGTGGCCGGGTCGTCCAGCGTGGCGGTGGGCGCGTCTTCGTCGGTTTCGCCAGGGTTGAAGCCGGCGTATGCGCTGATGCTGGACACCAGCTGGTAGTGGCCCACGCGTGTGCCCAGAACCGGTCCCAGGGCATGCACCTGACGCGGCACGTAGGCGCTCGTGTCGATGGCGGCATCCCAGCGCCCGCCTGCCAGCACAGACAGGTCACCGTCACGGTCGGCCAGCAGATGAGCGGCCTGCGGGAAAAGGCCCGAATGGGAGCGTCCGCGGTGCAGGAGCGTGACGTCATGCCCTCGCTCCAAGGCCTGCTCGACCAAGTGCCGGCCCAGAAAGCGCGTACCTCCCAGGACCAGAAGCTTCATGGCGCGAGTGTAGCCAGCCTGGCTGGCGCAGGCCGTCACCTGCCGCAGCGCACGGGCTCCCGGTGCCCTCACCGCAGCCGGGTGCGCACGGGCCGGCCCGCGTGGACGGGCGTGCCCACCGCCGAAGTCCCGCCCGAGCGTCTGGCGGCTTGGCCGCCTGGTGCCTGGTGCCTGGTGCCTGGGGTACCGACGCTGCTTCAGCAGCGCGCCAAGACGGTGCCGTCAGCGCCTGACGCCTGGCCCGTAAGGGTTGCCCGGCAGTGCCGGCCGGCTCTCGGCGCCCACCTCATCGCCGGTATCGAAGTACAGCACCATCTGATGATGGTCACCCGGGTGGATCGTGGTCAGACCCCGACGCACCTGGGGCGGACGATCGGAAGACGAACTGAAGCTCGCTTCCACCTGATAACGGCCCGGGGGCAGGGCGGCGAACAACCACGGCCCGCTGGTGGTGTGGTCCAGCACGGGTTGCGCGCTGCGCAGCGGGGTGATGCGCACGCAGACGTCAGCCAGATGCGCGCCGCTCTTCAGGGCGGCGGTGGTGAGCCAGAAGCTGTAGTCCTGGCGACGGGCGTGCAGTTCCTGCAGCTCGGAGTGGCTCACGCCGCCGCTGGCGTACGCCACGCCCGTGGCCGAGATGCCACGATCGATGGCCATGGCAGCGGGGAACCAGGCTGCCAGGGTCAAGGCGACCACCGCGTGGCGGGTTTGAAGGGCAGGAGGGCGTCTACAGGGCATGATGCGGGGGGTTGAACGGATGGCGCCGGGCAGTGCCGGATGGCAGCATTGCAACTTCGCGCAGGGGCTGCGCAGGTGAGCATGCGCAACCTGAGGCTGCGGCCTCTTCGGTCTTTCAACAGGAGCCTGCAACGCATGGATCTTCAGCTTCAGGGCCGCACGGCCCTTGTCACGGGTGCCAGCGTGGGCATCGGTCGCGGCATAGCGCAGGCGCTGGCCGCTGAAGGCGTGCGGGTGGCCCTGACGGCACGCCGGATGGCCCGGTTGCAGGAGGTGGCAGCGCAGATCGTGGCTGCAGGCGGCCCGCAGCCGGTGTTCTTCGAGCAGGACATGCTGGCCCAGGACGCCGCGCCGCGCATCGCGCAGCGTGCGCTGGAAGGCCTGGGCCGCGTGGACATCCTGGTCAACAACGCCGGGGGTTCGCGCAGCTTCAAGGATCTGCACGTGAGTGAAGACGCGTGGAATGAGGCCCTCACCTTGAACTTCCACCGTCCGCGCCAGCTGGGGGATGCCCTGATCGACCAGATGATCGAGCGGCGCTGGGGCCGCATCATCAACATCACCGGCAAGAGCGAACCCGACCACGTCAACGGCGCTTTCTGCGCCAAGGCTGGCATGCACAGCTGGGCCAAGGGCCTGTCGCGCATGGTGGGGCCTCATGGCGTGACGGTGAACTGCATCCCGCCCGGGCGCATCCACTCCGAGCAGATCTTGCGCAACTACACGCCCGAGTACCGGCAGTGGCAATGCGAGAACGAGATCCCCATGGGCCGCTACGGCGAGCCGGAAGACCTGGCAAACCTGGTGTGCTTTCTGGCCAGCCCCAAGGCCGGCTACATTACCGGCGCCGTGATTCCGGTGGACGGGGGCTTGCGTCGTTACCAGTTCTGAAGTCCGAGATCACTCCAAGGAGACATTCACGTGAACCATCACCGCAGAACCGTGTTGACCCTGGCCGGCGCCGCCGCGCTGGGCGTGCCCCTGGTGGCTCGGGCACAAGCCGCGTGGCCGCGACAGTCCATCCGCTTCGTGGTGCCTTTCGCCCCTGGCGGCACCTCCGAGATCGTGGCGCGCACGGTGGCACAGGAACTCAGCAAGCAGCTGGGGCAGACCGTGTTCGTGGACAACAAGGGCGGTGGCGCGGGCATTCCGGCCATGACCGAGGTGGCCAAGGCCGCGCCCGACGGTCACACCATCATCATGGGGCACGTCGGGTCGCTCGCGGTCAACCCATACATCTTCCCCAACCAGCCCTTCGACGTGAACCGGGACTTCCTGCCCGTGACCTTGCTGGCCAAGGTGCCCAACCTGTTCTGCATCCATCCCGATGTACCGGCCAAGGACTTCAAGGAGTTCGTGGCCTACGCCAGGAAGAACCCCGGCAAGCTGGACTACGGCTCGGCGGGCAACGCCAGCGCAGGCCATCTGGCCATGGAGTACCTGAAGCTGGTGACGGGCATGTTCCTCACCCACATTCCCTACCGGGGCACGGGCCCGCAGCTGACCGACCTGCTGGCCGGCCGCACCCATGCCACCTCGGCCGGCCTGCCGGCGCTGCTGCCGCACATCAAGAGTGGCAAGCTGCGTGCGATTGCCGTGGGCACGGCGCAGCGCATTCCCGCGCTGCCGGACGTGCCCACCGTGGCCGAGATGGGCTTCAAGGACTTCGAGACTTCGCAGTGGTACGGCATCCTGGCGCCCGCGGGCACCCCGCGCGACGTCGTCAAGCGTCTGCAGGAAGAGTCGCTCAAGGCGCTGCGGTCCAATTCGGTGACGGCACGCTTCGCCAATGACGGCGCGGTGGGCGGGGGCGGGCCGCCGGAGGAGTTTGCAGCCTTCATCGCCAACCAGCAGAAGATCTGGAGCGACATCGTCAAGCGCGCCGGCATCAAGCCCGATTGAGCCCGGCTTGGCCGGCTCCCCACCTCTGCGCATGCCGCTGCCGTTGTGCAGCCCCCTGATGGGGGGGCTGTACGGGTGGGGATTGCGGTGTGGCGTGCAGGCATGGAGTGATAACGTCCCCAGCGCATGAACACCCTGATCGTCGACGACCACCTGTTGTTCAGCGCAGGCCTGCGCCTGTTGCTGCAGACCACCGGCAGCCTGGGCGGGGTGGACTGCGCAAGCAGTGGTGCCGAAGCCTTGCGACGGGCTGCGAACAAGGCCTATGAGCTGGTGCTGCTCGACTGGCACCTGGGCCGCGAGCCTTCCGGCGTGGCACTGATTGCGCAACTGCACAGGGTGCTTCCCCAGGCCCGGGTGGTCATCGTCTCAGGCGAGGCGCACCCCGACCTGGTGCGCCGCGCCATTGACGCCGGTGCGGTGGGTTTCGTGCCCAAGGAATCCGCGCCCGAGACCATGATTCAATCCCTGAACGTCGTGGCCCAGGGCGGCATCTGGCTGCCGGAGGCCGCCCTGGCAGCGCATGCGGCGCAGCGGGCTGACCCGCCCGGGCCCGCCCCGGCGTTGCCTCCTGGCCAGCCCTGGCTGCGCGCCCGCGGCCGCGTCGGCGCTGCGCTGACCGAGATCGGTGCGGCCTTTCCCCAGCTCACCACACGCCATGTGCAGGTGCTGGGCCACATCGTGCGCGGCCTGTCCAACAAGGAGATCGCCCACGCGCTGGACATCGCCGAAGGCACGGTCAAGCAGCATGCGAACGCCATCTTCCGGGAGTTGGGCCTGCAGAACCGTACCGAAGCGGTGTATCTGCTCGCCACGATGGGGGTGCGGTTCCGCTGAGCAGCCTTCACCGGCTGGCCCCCCGGTACCGACGGTATCAGGCCTCGTCCGGGCCCCGCGCCTTCACGAATTCGACCTTCAGTGCGCCGTCACCCGGGCCGGGGCTGAGGCTCACGCGGGCCCAGCCGTCCCCTGGCGGGGCGTGGCGGGTCTTCATGGACACCCGGGTGCCGCCCGCGGTGACAAAGGATTCGTCCGACAGGTCGGCGGGATGCCCGTTGGCGAAGGGCAGGGGCGCGTAAAGCGCCGAGCTGTGCACAGAGGTCAGTTGCACCGGTCCCCATGGGCCTGCCCGCTCTGGCGGCGGCTCCAGCGTCACCTCGCACACCAGGGCGTGGTGCTCGTCACCCGACAGGAACACCGTGTGGCGGATCTGCTCGCGCATCAGCAGGTCCAGCAGCCGGTCCAGGCTGGCGGCGTAACCGTCCCATGCGTCGCTGCGGTCTGAGGCGCTGGGCTCGCTCACCACCTCGGCCCGCCGGGGCAGCAGCATCGACGGGGTGGCCACCACCTTGGGCCGGTCCTTGTGTTGGCACAGCCATGCTTCCAGCTCCTCGAACGGGCCCGGCGCGCAGGGGTCGCCACTGCTGTGGAGGATGTGCGCACCGCCTGCGGACGAAATGGCACCGCGCGCCCCGCGCCCGGTGCGGGTGTCGGCCAGGTACAGCGGCAGACCCGCGAAGGTGAAGGCCTTGTCGGCCAGATCACGCAGGGGCTGATGACGCAGTTGCGGTCGCATGCGTTCGTATTTCCAGTAGCCCCAGCGGCCGTCGCGCAGGGACTCGGCCCGGGTCAGCCACAGGGGCGCGTCGGGGTTGGCGCCAGGCGGGCAGGGCTCCCAGTTGTCCACCAGTTCGTGATCGTCCAGCAGCATCACGCTGGGCAGTCGGGCGAGCACGCGGCGCAGGCCGGGGGCGCGCTGGGCGCGCTCGTGCGGGATCTCGTAGCGCTCATCGCGGCGCGTGGGGTCCACCAGGCCGGCTGTGGCGTCGGCATAGATCTGGTCGCCCAGGAACAGCGCCAGGTCCAGCCGGCCCTGGTCGGCGTGCTCGGCCATGCGCTGCAGGCTGGCCTGCGCGGGCGCCTGGTCCAGCGGCCCGTGCGGGTACTGGCAACTCGCCACGGCCAGGTGAACGCGTGGGGCGGCACGACCGTCGGCTGCAGGTTCGGCCACGCTCAGGCGGGCCAGCAGACGCTGCAGGGCCTGGCGCGGCACCATACAGGCCTCCACCTCCTCGGCCGGGGCGCTGCGCAGCCAGCGCCGGATGTCTGCGCGTGCCTGCCGGATCCGGCCCCGTGGTGGCTTGGCGCTGACCACGGCACATGCCGGATTGAAGGGCGGTGGCCCGTCCAGGCCGGGCCAGGGCAGGTCCCATGGCAGATCGGCCTGCTGTGCGGGGCTGTAGACCATCAGGGCCAGCCAGCCATCGGGCAGCCGGGCTTGCGGGGCCCCTGCGCCCTCGGTGCCCGTCATGCCTGTCGTGCCCGCCGTGGCGCCGGCCCCCACCAGCCGCCCGGCGTGGACGAACTGCCACTGTCGGCTGCGGCCTGGCGCGCGCGACAGCCCGAACTTGCCGGCGGTCAGGCGCCAACCCTGCGCGCAACGCCGCACGGGCACCAGCACCAGGCGCGCGATGCCGGCGTCCAGCGGCGGCATCGCGGCCACCCGCGCAAGGGCGGACTCGTCGGAACCAGAGGGATTCCACACGTCCAGCCGAGGGCCCAGCCAGGGCGGGCGGATCACCGTTTGCGCCGTGCGCCCCTGCGCTGGCGCTGCGGGCACTGCCGTGGCGGCGGCGACGACGGCATCCGACGGGCCCTCGGGCAGCCCGGCGCCGAAGGCCGCGATGCCGCGCTGCAGGAAGTGTTTGACCTCCTGGAACACCGCGGCCGAGCGGGTGCCGATGAGCAGGTCCTGGTGGCCCATGCCGTCGAAGGTGCGGGCGGCGAAGGGCACGCCCGCCGCGCCCAGGTGCAGGCCCAGCAGGCGCTGGGTGAAGACGTCGGCCAGGCCGTTGTCGCGGCCGTGCAGGGCCAGGGTTTCGATGCCCGACCAGCGCTCGCGCAGGCGCTGCGGGGTCACGTACTCGCCTGCGCCGCTGTGGTCCGTGGCCTGGTCGGCCAGGGTGAAGTGGATGGTTTGCTAGACCGTGTCCAGGTGGATGGGGCCGAACAGGTCGTCGATGGCCTCCAGCGTGGCGCGGCTCAGGCCGGTGGCCTCGAAGTCGCGGCCGTACAGCACGTCCATCCGGTGGCGCGTGGCCGTCCAGGGGGTGCGGCGCCAGGGCTGCCAGGGGTTCTCCACGCGCCAGTCGGCGTCCGGGTAGGGCAGGCTCGCCAGCAGGCGGTCCAGCAGTTGTTCGCCGGCCCCGGGCGTCGCCGACGGCCGGAACTGATAGCCGTCGCGCAGCAGCCAGCGCCGGGCGTACTGCATCACCCAGCCGCGCAGCACGTTGGCGTCGGTGTAGCGCAGCACGGGCCCCTTCTGGCTCAGCACCAGGCGCCGTACCGTGGGGTGCGGCCGGCCTGCGCCGCCGTCGCCGTTGAAGGCCGCCAGTGCGGCCTGCTGCGCCGCATCCAGGAGCGCCGGCCGGTCCAGCATCCTGGCTCGATCTTGCAGTTCCTCAGGGCGCGACAGCAGCGCCATCGACAGCATGACGCAGCCGATGCAATGGGCCAGCACGTCCACCGGTGCGCCGGTGACCTGCCGCACGTGAAGCAGGGCGGCGGGAATGTCCACCAGCGCCACCTCTTCCAGCGTCCAGGGCGCGGTGGCCGTGGGCAGGCCGCTGCTGCTGCGCAGGTCCAGCACCCACACGTCGCGTCCCTGGCGATGGAACCACTGGGCTGCACTGGGGCGCAGGCTCTCGTGGGTGAAGGTGTTGCCGCTGACGCTGTAGCCGTGGATCATCACCAGCGCGGGTGACTGGCCCGCGCCTGCTGGCGGCGGGTAGCGTGTCAGCCGTACCCGGGCTTCCGGCTTGCCATCACGGGCTGGGGCCACCACCCATTCGGTGATCTGCGGTGCCGGCTGGCCGGCAATGGGCTGAGGCAGGCGCACCGGTTTGCGCGCCGCAGGGGTGTCGGGCTTGCGGAAGGTCCACAGGTGAACCGAGGCCAGCAGACGCAGCAGCGTCAGCCCGAAACCTGCCAGCTCGGCCAGGGCCTGCACCTGATCCTGCTGATCCACGACACGCAGCAGCGGGGTCTGCCGGCTGGCGAGGAACCGCGGGTCCAGCACCAGGGTGCCGCCGCGCTGCGGCCCGCTGCGGGCCAGGCCGGGCATGCGGGTGACCTGCAGTTCCGTGAGCTGGCGCCAGGGGTTGCCGGCCACGGCGTAGGTCAGCCGCTTGTGTCCTTGCAGCACGGCGCCTGGTGCCACGGGCAGGACGGCTCGGCCATGGGCATCCTGCAGGCGGCAGCGCAGCACTTCACCCACCCGCAGGTCGTAGTCGAAGCGGCGCACCTCGCCCGCGCGGCTGGCGGTGCGCAGCAGGCCCAGCACCGTGGCCCACAGGCCGGTGCGGGCCGGTGGCATGGGGGCCTGGGGCCCCTGCACAGGGCTTGCGACCTGACGGCCGAAAACGGTGTCAGCGAACTTCTCGTGCAAATCCCGCAGGCCGCGATGCCGCACCCAGGCCTTCAGGCCGCGCAGGGTGCGCTGCAGCGCGAACGAATCCTCCCGGTGCAGAAAGCGCAGGCTGCCGCACAAGCGGGCCTCCAGCACGGCGTGGCGATGGCGCACCTCGTCGGCTTGCCCGGCCAGGCCGCGGTCTTCCCAGGTGCGCAGGTCGTAAAGACGCAGGCGGGTGTGGGCCGAGGACTCGTCCACCTGCAGGCAGCGGTCCAGGGAGGTGGCCAGCGTGTCCAGCCGGGTGGGCTGGTACTCCAGCGTCCACTCCACCACCCAGGGCCGTGCGCCCGAGGGCCGGTCTTCCAGGTCCAGCCAGACCGGGCCGGTCAGGCGTTCGATGACGCCGATGCGGGTGGGCCGCGGGCTGGTCTGGCCTGGCAGCGGCGTGCGGGGAGGGCCCATGGGGCGGGGCCGGGCTGGCTTCGCGCCGGGGGTGCCTGCTGCCAGAAGATCAGCTGCCGGGGCCGAGCCCTTCGCTTCTTCCAGGCCCCAGCAGGCGCGCAGCGCGGTGGCGCCCCGCCAGGCCAGTGCGGCGATGGTCAGCGAGGGGTTGGCACCCAGCGACTCCGGGATGAGGGCGCCGTCCAGCACCGCCAGGCCCGGCAGGACGGCCCGGCCTTCCAGGTCTGTACCGTCGAAGACGCGCCCCCAGGCGTCTGCCACGCCCTGCTCGGCGCCCGCGCCCATGGGACAGCCGCCCAGCGGGTGCACGGTCAGCACCGGGCCGCGCGGCTGGTCGGTCAGCGAGCTCATGGCGTCGGGAAGCAGGCGCCACAGCGGATTGGGTACCCAGTGGGGGCCGTCCGGGCGGGCTCCCTGCTCGTCTTGCAGGCTGCGCAGGTGGTCCACCTGGCGCTGCGCTGTCGCGCTGGCGGTATCGAGCGTGGGTGACAGCCGGGCCTGCGGCCACTGCACCCGCAGCGTGCCCAGGGCCGGCAAGGTCCGCTGATCGGCCAGAGGTGACGCAGGGGGTTGCACGGGCGGCAGGGTCAGCACGCCATCGGCGTCGTCGTGTCCGATCAGGCCCACGAGCAAGGTGCGGGCCATGGCGTCGGGGTCCACGGCCGCGGGGTCGGTCTGCTGGCTTGACCCGGCGCCGGCCCCCGGCCCGTGGCGGGTCATGTCGGCCTGGGGCAACTGGTGCACGGCGTGGCCGGTGGTGACCATCTCCTCGAAGAGCCGCCGCAGGGCCCCGGGCACCGAGAACTCCTGCAGCCAGAAGGGGCGGCTGCCGCGCTGGGGGCGGGCCTCGAAGGCGATGGCCTGGGTGATGGTGGGGCCTACGCGGCGACTGTCCACGGCGGTGGTCTCGTCGGCGCATCCCTGGGTGGCCGCCGGCAGGCGGTGAACGGCGGCGATGTTGTCGCCATTGCAGGAAAAGCGCTCGCCCAGGCGGGGCGAAAAAGTGAGCCCCCCGCCACGGGAGCGCAGCAGGATCTCGGTGCTGCCGAAGGTTCCTGCCGCCAGGATCACATGGTGTGCCTGCAACAGCAGCGGCCCGGCTTGCCGTGCCTTCAGGTCGGGCCGGGTGTGCTGCACTTCCACCGTCCAGCGCGGGGTGCCGAGGGCGGGCGCTGCGCCGGTGGGTGCGACGGCGGGTGCGCCGCCCGGGCCTGGGGTGATCCTCAGGCGGCTGACGCTGGCGCCGGTGAAGAGTTGGGCGCCGTTGTCCACCGCCCGGCGCAGCAGGTTCACATCCAGCGAATCCTTGGCACCCACGTTGCAGCCTGTCATGCAGTCGCCGCACAGGGTGCAGCCCGGCAGTTCCACCCCGGCATCGTTGGGGCGGGAACGCATGGCCACGGTCAGGGGTACGTCCCTCGCCCAGCGGTGGCGGCCCGCCAGCATCCGCATGGCCTGGGCCTTGGCCAGGGGTTGCCGGGCGTGCTCGGGATGCAGGGCGATGGTGTTCAGGACGGTGGCCGCGGGGCCGGACGCTTTGCCGGGCAGGTCTGCTGTCAGCTCACCGCCCAAGGCTCTGCGCGCGCGCTGGAACCAGCCGCTGTCGCGCAGGTCTCTGACCTGGGCAGCGAAGTCGGCGCGACGCAGTTCTTCGGGCTGCGGCTCCAGCAGCACGCCAGCGTTGATCAGCGAGCCGCCTCCCACGCCATTGGCCACCAGGGCCACGACGTCCTCGCCCACCCTCACATCGAACAGGCCCTCGGCCTGGCCCCCCACCTCGCCCGTGGCCTGCTGGCCGATGCGCAGGTGGCCGGGCAACTCTGCCAGCCGCGATGGGAAGTCGCCCGGGCGCCACTCCTGACCGCGCTCCAGGATGCACAGCCGGATGGGCCTGCGTCCACCCTGGCCGTCGGCCACGGTGCAGCCGGCCAGCGCCGCGGCTGCACTGCTGCCGCCGTAGCCGGTGCCCACGATGAGGACATCCCAGGGCTGAGCCGCCTCATGTTCGCGGCCGGTTCCCGCCGCAGCCGACCACAGGGCGTGCAGCCCGCGACCCAGCAGGGGTGCCAACGCCAAGGTGTGCTCCAGTGACGGGAACTCAGCGCGCGCTCGGCGCGTCGGCTGACGGGTCGGGCAGCATCACGCCAGCATCTGGCAGCAGCACGCTGCTCAGGGCTTTCAGGTTCACGGGCTTGTGCAACAGGGGCACGCCTGCACCCTGTGCCTGGCGCAGCGGCTCGGGTGCGGTCTCTCCGGTGATCAGCGCGGCTCTGAGGCCGGGCTGCATCGCCCGCACCGCTTGCAGCACCTGGAGGCCGTCGTCGCCCGCCAGCAGGCGCAGGTCGCTCAGCAGCACGTCCAGGGTGTGCTGACGGGCCACATCGCAGGCCTGAGCGGTGCCGTTGGCCAAGTGGACCTGGCAGCCCACCTCAAGCAGCAGCAGCTCCATGCTCTGGCGCACCTGCGGGTCGTCGTCCACCACCAGAACGCGCAGCCCCTTCAGGCCTGGCGCTGCCGGGTCATTTCCGGCGCTGGGACCGCTGGCCGCCGGGGCCTCGGCCACCGGCTCGGCCACCGGCATGCGCAGCGTGATCTCGGTGCCCTTGCCCGGGGTGGACGTGAGCCCGACCTGTATGTCGAGCAGCGCGCACAGGCGCTGCACGATGGACAGCCCCAGGCCCAGGCCCTTGGTGCGGTCCCGCTCCACGTTGTCCACCTGGTAGAACTCCCGGAACACCAGGCGCTGTTCGGCCTCGGCAATGCCAATGCCCGTGTCGGCCACGCTGACGCAGGCCTGCGTGCCGTCGCGCCAGACCCGCACGCGCACTTCGCCGCCCTGGCGGTTGTACTTCATGGCGTTGTCGGTGAGGTTGCTGATGACGCGCAACAGAAGGGACGGGTCGGTCCAGACCGGCAGCGGCCCGTCGGTCTGCAGCGTGCAGTGCAGCCCTTTCTCGCGTGCGCCGTTTTCCATCAGCTGGAAGTGCTCGGTCACCAGGCGGTCCAGGTGCTGCAGGCGGCGTGCCACCTCCACCGTGCCGGCGTCCAGGCGCGAGATGTCCAGCAACGCGTCCAGCTGTGCAGCCAGGGTCTTGTTGACGTTGGCCAGAAGCCGGGTGATTTCCTGACCTCGCTCGTCCAGCTCGCGCATGCTCAGCGCCGCCACCAGCACGTTCATGCTGTGGATGGGTTGGCGCAGGTCGTGGCTGGCGGCGGCCAGGAAGTGGGTCTTGGCGCGGTGCGCCTCGCTTTCGTTCTCCAGCGCCCGTTGCAACTGGGCGTTCAGCTTCTTCTCGGCGAAGCGGATGCGGCAGGAATCCTCGAAGACGGTGGCCTGTTGGCGGGCCACCCCCACCAGAAAGGCCAGGTAGAGGAGGATCAGCACGCTCAGGCCCCAATGGATGGCGGCCTCGGCGGGGGGGTGTGGCGAGACCGCCCACCCCAGTGCAAGCGCGGCCAGCATCGGGGCGGCGTAGGCCAGAAACACGCCTTTGTAGCCTGCGGTGCTGATGACCGAACCCGTGGCCACGGTCAGCAAGATGATGGACACGGCGGCATGCCCGAGATCGCTCATCGCGCCGAAGCCCAGCACCGACAGGGCCATCAGCACGCCGCCGCCCGCCATCAGGCCGCCCACCCCGGCCGCCGCATGGCGCCCCTGCCGGGCCTGCAGGATGCGGGCCGTCCACCGCAGCCGCCACAGCGCGAACAGGATCACGCTGACGAGCCACGCGATGATCCAGGGCGACTGGCTGCTGAAGAACCAGGTGACGAAGATGAAGACCGCAGCCCCCATCAGACCCAGCTGCGAGCGGGTGTTCTGGCTCAGAAAGAGCTCGATGAAGCGTTCGTGAATGAACGCCTTCACCACCTGTTCGTCATCATCGGTCCGTGCGGCCGAGGCTTGTACGCCCATCTAGGTGTTCCCCCCTGGCAAGCCGCGCCCCGCGCCGAACTTGCACAGCAAGAACGCTAGCAGCTTGCGCGGGGTGTGGCATCAAGGCTTACCCTGATGGGTGCGGCCGCCGGGGGCGAAGCTGCGCAAGAGTGTCCAGACGGCCGCCGCACCGATCACCGCGAAAAGACCCAGGCTCCAGAACTCGTACGGCAGGCCCAGCAGATTCACGGCGGCATCGGCACAGGAGGCTCTGGGAGCGAACACCTCCGGTGCCAGTGCGTCCAGCCGCAGCCCGCTGATGATGCGGTCTGCCAGGGTCAGGTTGCACGATGACGAGGATTTGGCCACGAAGTGCTGCCACAGGGCGGCGGCCATGCCGCTGGTGGCCAGCAGGTCCACGCCCAGGAGGGCGGCGGCCTGCGCCAGCCGCTGCGGTGCCCACGCCCCGGCCAGGGCCACCAGGGCGATGGCGACAAACACCGCCCGCTGCAGCACGCACCACGGGCAGGGTTGCATGTCGAACACATGCTGCGATACCAGGGCAGCGCTGACGCCGGCCAGGCTGGCCCCGGCCACCCACAGCAGCACCGCCCTCGGACGGTCTGCCAGGTTCGCCTTGGCGGGTGGCAAAGGCGGGCCCGCGGTCACGCCACCTCGGCGATCAGCTCGATCTCCACGCAGGCCCCCATGGGCAATTGCGCCACGCCGAAGGCGCTGCGCGCATGGGCCCCCACGGAGGCTCCGAACACCTGCTGCAGCAGTTCGGAGCAGCCGTTGGTGACCAGGTGGTGCTCGGTGAAGGTGGGGGTGCTGTTGACCAGACTCATCACCTTCACGATGCGCCTGATGTGCGCCAGATCGCCCACGGCCGCCTGCAGCGTGCCCATGAGGTCCACGGCCACGGCGCGCGCGGCCTGCTGGCCCTCGGCAGTGGTCATGGTCAGACCGAGCTGGCCCACCCAGGCCTTGCCGTCCCGTTTGGCGATGTGGCCTGAAATGAAGATCAGCTGGCCCGTGCGGACAAAGGGCACGTAGGCCGCGGCAGGCACGGCCAGAGCGGGCAGGGTGATGCCGAGGTCGGCAAGGCGTTGGGCGATCGTCATGGGGCAGTTCCAGAAATGGGTGAACGGACGGGCGGCGCCATGTGGGACAGCCGTCGCCGGGGGGACACGAGACCCGGGAATCCTACACTCGGGCCGCGGGCCTTGCGCAGGATGCAGGCCCGGGAGTACGGATGCACACAGCGCCAGCGGCGGGCACGCAAGGCCGTGCAGGCACGGCTGGCCTGCACGGCGGCATCGCGCTGGCCCTGCTGGCGCTGGCCTGGCTGGCCGGAACTGCGCTGCAGATGGGCCGGGCGGCGGTGCATCCAGATGCCACGGGCTGGGCGGGTCTGGCCGTCGCGGGCCTGGCCTGCGGTCTGGGCGCGCTGGGGCTTCGTGCCGAGTTTGGTGACGGGCAACAGGCCCCGCGCCTGCGCCTGATCCTCGCTGCGCTGCAAGCTCTGTGCGCCACATTGCTGTTGCTGGGCGTGTTCTGCATGGGTTGGTTTCATGCCGAACTGCGCGCCGGCCAGCGTCTGCAGCAGGCGCTGGCCCCGGAACTGGAAGGCCAGGACCTGGTGCTCACGGGTACGGTGGCGGAGCTGCCCCGCGTGAGTGCCCTGGGCGTGCGCTTCGTGTTCAGGGTGGAATCGGCCTTCATGGCAGACCAGCGCCAGGGTTCCGCGCAGTCCGGGCGCCCCGTGGATGTGCCGCATCGCCTGAGTCTGGCCTGGTTTCAGGGCTGGGACATCGACACCGTTCTGAGCCGTCCGGCCGTGCCGCTGGCAGCCGGTGACCGCTGGCGCCTGCCGGTGCGCCTGAAACGCCCGCACGGAGCGGTGAACCCGCACGGCTTCGATCTGGAGCGCTGGCTCTTCGAGCAGGACTTGCGGGCCACTGGCCACGTGCGTCCCGGCGCGCAGCGGCTGGAGGCGGCCGCAGCCCACCCGCTGGAGCGTCTGCGCCAGCACTGGCGCGACGCCATCCTCCTGCGCGTGGCAGACCCCGCGGCCGCGGGCGTGCTGGCCGCCCTGGCCGTGGGCGATCAGGCCGCCATCGACAGCGAAGGCTGGGAGCTGTTCCGCATCACAGGGGTGGCGCACCTGATGAGCATCAGCGGACTGCACGTGACGATGTGGGCCTGGCTGGCGGCGGCGGGCGTGGGTTGGGCCTGGCGCCGCAGCCCCCGGCTGATGCTGCGGCTGCCAGCGCAGACGGCGGCCTTGGTGGGCGGGTTCGTGCTGGCCGCAGCCTACGCCGCCGTGGCCGGCTGGGGGGTGCCGGCGCAGCGCACCGTGCTGATGCTGGCGGTGGTGGCGGTGCTGCGCCTGACCGGGCGCCATTGGCCGGGGCCACTGGTGCTGCTGGCCTCTGCGGTGGCGGTGACGCTCATGGACCCCTGGGCCGTGGGCCAGCCCGGTTTCTGGCTCTCGTTTCTTGCCGTGGGGATGCTGATGTTGTCCGACCCGGTGTCCCGGCCTCCGCGCCGTGGCCTGGCCGCCGGGGAGGCCAGCGCCGCGATCTTCGGTGCCCCCTCGCGGGGGGAGGTCTGGAAGTCGGCATCGCGGTCTGCGTGGAGCCTGCACCTCGCCCCGCTGCTGCGCACCCAGGCCATCGCCACTGCCGGCCTCACGCCGCTGACGCTGGTGTTCTTCCAGCAGGTGTCGGTGGTGGGGTTTCTTGCGAACCTGGTGGCGATTCCACTGGTCACGCTGCTGATCACCCCGCTGGCCCTGGCCGGCTTGATCCTGCCCCTGCTGTGGACGGTGGCGGCCTGGGGCGTACAGGGCCTGACGGCACTGCTGCAGGCCATGGCCGGCTGGCCGCTGGCGGTGTGGAGCGCGGCTGCGGCGCCGCCCTGGGCGGTAGCAGCGGGCCTTCTGGGCGGTGCGCTGCTGGTGATGCCCTTGCCATGGCGGCTGCGCGGCTTGGGTCTGCCGCTGATGCTGCCTTTGCTGGCCCCGCACGTGGACCGGCCGCCGCAGGGCCGCTTCGAGACCGTGGTGGTGGACGTGGGGCAAGGCACGGCCGTGCTGGTGCGCACCGCGCAGCACCTGCTGGTGTACGACGCCGGCCCGCAGTACACCCCTGAGGCCGATGCCGGCCAGCGCGTGCTGCTGCCGCTGCTGCGCGCCCGCGGCGAGCAGGCCGTGGACCACCTGGTGCTCAGCCACCGCGACCTGGACCACGTGGGCGGTGCCGCCTCGCTCATCAAGGCCCTGCCGGTGAGGCAATTGAGCAGCTCGCTGGAGGCCTTCCATCCCCTGCGGGCGATGCTGCCCACGCACCAGCGCTGCGACGCCGGCCAGCGCTGGCGCTGGGACGGCGTGGACTTCGAGATGCTGCATCCCGCTGCCGCTGAACATCCCCCCGCCGGCACATTGCCGGCGCGGCCCAACGCGCTGAGTTGCGTGCTGCGGGTGAGCGACGCCTCGGGCCGCAGCCTGCTGCTGACGGGCGACATCGAGGCCGCGCAGGAGGCCGCGCTGGTGGCCCGCGAGGGGCCCGACCTGAAGAGCGACGCGCTGCTGGTGCCCCACCACGGCAGCCGCACCTCCTCCACCGAGGTTTTCCTTCAGGCGGTGGCCCCGCGCTGGGCGCTGGTGCAGGCAGCCTACCGCAGCCGCTTCGGTCACCCCGCGCCCGACGTGGTGGCACGCTACGAGGAAAACGGCATCAAGCTGCTGCGAACCGACCGCTGCGGCGCCTGGAGCTGGCGCTCCGACCAGCCCGAGGGCCGCTGCGAGCGCCAGGTGCGGCCCAGGTACTGGCACACCGTGCCTTGATGCCGCTGGGGTCCGGGCCTGGCCCGCGGGACGCGGCAGCCCAAGTGCGGCATTGGCCCGGACCTTGCATCGCCGACACTGTGTCCCGAAGCGCCTACCGCGCCCTTGGAGTTCCATCTTGTCCATCCACGTCGCCCTGCACCACGTCACCCACTACCGGTATGACCGGCCCGTGAACCTGGGGCCCCAGGTGGTGCGTCTGCGCCCGGCGCCGCATGGCCGCACGCCGATCCTCAGCTATTCGCTGCGCATAGAGCCGGCCGAGCACTTCATCAACTGGCAGCAAGACCCGTTTGCCAACCACCTGGCGCGCCTGGTGTTGCCTGAGAAGACGCGCGAGTTCAAGGTCACGGTGGACCTGGTGGCCGAGATGGCGGTCT
>JBMLPD010000578.1:0-2474 GCA_049242285.1 Rubrivivax sp. | reverse complement strand
GCGGGGCGCAGCTCGGGCGCATCGGGGCGCAGAACTTCCTGGCTGACGTGGTCACCGTGGGCATGGTGCGCGAGCTGGCCGGGATGATGACCGCCATCATCCTGGCAGGCCGGGTGGGCTCGGCCTTCGCGGCGCAACTGGCCACCATGGAGGCCGGCGAGGAGATCGACGCCCTGCGCGTGCTGGGCGTGGACCCGGTGGCGCATCTGGTGCTGCCCCGCCTGCTGGCGCTGCTGCTGGTGGCGCCGGCGCTGTACGGCTTCGGCGCCCTGGCCGGCGTGGCGGCGGGCTGGCCGGCGGCGGTGGGCGTGTACGGGGTGTCCAGCGCCGAATACTGGCAGCAGTGCCTGCGGGCGCTGACCTTCACGCACCTGTGGATCGGCCTGTTCAAGTGCATGCTGTACGTGGCCCTGGTGGGGCTGGCCGGCTGCCGCGAGGGCCTGCACGCCGGGCGCAGCGCGCAGGCCGTGGGCCAGGCCACCACCGCTGCCGTGGTCAAGGCGCTGGTGTGGATCGTTACTGCCGCCTGTGCCACCACGGTGGTCTTCACCGCCCTGGGGTATTGATGGCGGCAGCCGCAGCCTTGCAGGCACAGTCCAACCCTGGCGCAGCCGGGCGCGAAGCCGGCGCGGGCGTGCCGGCCCTGATGCAGGTGCAGGGGCTGTCCGCCCAGGCCGGGGGCCGCACCATCCTGCACGACATCGCCTTCGAGGTGCGGCAAGGCGAGGTGCTGGTGGTCATGGGCCCCAGCGGCTGCGGCAAGAGCACGCTGCTGCGCCACCTGGTGGGCCTGCAGCGGCCGCTGGCCGGCCGGGTGCTGCTGGACGGACAGGACCTGCACGCAGGCGACGAGGACGCCCTGGCCGCGCTGCGCCGGCGCTTTGGCGTGATGTTCCAGGCCGGGGCGCTGTGGAGCTCGATGTCGCTGGGCGAGAACCTCATGCTGCCCATGCGCCTGTTCACGCTGATGAACCGTACGCAGCGTGAACAGCGGGCGCGCGACAAGCTGGCCCTGGTGGGCCTGCAGGACGGCTTCGACCTCATGCCCGCGCAGCTATCCGGGGGCATGCGCAAGCGCGCCGCCCTCGCGCGGGCGCTGGCCCTGGAGCCGAAACTCCTGTTCCTGGACGAGCCCGGCTCGGGCCTGGACCCGCTGAACGCGGCCCGCCTGGACGCGCTGGTGCTGGAACTGAGGCACCATCTGGGCACGACGGTGGTGATGGTCACGCACGACATCGCCAGCGTGTTCGCGGTGGCCGACCGCGCGCTGTACCTCGACGAACAAGCCATGACCATGACCGCCCTGGGCGCCCCGCAAGACCTGCTGCAGCACGGGCCGCCGGCCGTGCGGCGGTTCCTGGGCGCGGCCAGGGATTTGGAGCGCGCACGATGAGGCCGGCCGCGCTGCGCGTGGGCCTGTTCGCCCTGGCCGGCCTGGTGCTGCTGGGCCTGGCCCTGGCCACTGCGGGCGGGCGCTGGTTCACGGCCAAGGAGCGCGCGGTGATGCGCTTCCAGACCTCCGTCTATGGCCTGCAGGTGGGCGCACCCGTGGTGCTGCGCGGCGTGCAGGTCGGGCAGGTCATCGCCATCGGGCTGGCCCCCGGTGGCGCCTCCAGCGGCCTGTCGGGCATCGCCCTGCCGGTGACGGCCGAGTTCGATGCGCAGATGCTGCGGCCCCTGCTGCAGCCCCCCACCGCCGCCGATGCCACGGTCTGGACATCGGCAACCGCTCATGACGCGGCCACCCTGCCCGCGCTGATCGAGCGCGGCCTGGTGGCCCGTCTGGCCACGCAGAGCCTGCTGACCGGGCTGCTGTACGTGGACCTGGACCTGGCCCCCTCCACCTCGGCCTCCGCCTCGGCCGCCGCCCCGTCGGCACCCGCCGGCAGCGGCCTGCCCCTGATTCCCACCACCCCCACCCGGCTGCAGACGCTGCAGGCGCAGCTGGAAGGTCTGGATCTGGGCCAGATCGGGCGCGACCTCGCGGCCGTGGCGGCAGCCACCCGCGAGTTGCTGGCCGCGCCCCGCGCGCGCGAGGCGCTGGGCCGCACGGCGCAAGCCGCGCAGGCCGTGCAGCAGCTGGCCCAGGCCCTGCAGCGCGACGCCGGCCCGCTGGCGCGCTCGGTGGAAGACACCCTGGCCCAGGCGCGCCGGGCCATCGGTCAGGTGGAGCCGCTGGTGCAGGCCGCCACCCCCGCCCTGCGCGGGGTGGAGCAGGCGGCCTCGCAGGTGGCGGCGGCGGCCTCTCACGTGGGCGGCGCCGCCGACGAGGCCCGGGCCCTGGCCCAGGCCGCTCGGCCCCTGGTGGGCGACCTGCGGCGCAGCGCCGATGAGCTTTCTCGTGCCGCCGTCACCCTGCGCGAGGCCACTGCGCCAGAGTCACCCGTGCGCCGCCAGACCGAGACGACGCTGCAGGAGGTCTCCCGGGCCGCCGTGGCCCTGCGCGAACTGGCCACCCTGCTGGAGCAGCACCC
>JBMLPD010000577.1:0-7825 GCA_049242285.1 Rubrivivax sp. | reverse complement strand
TGCTGAAGCTGCTGCGGAAGATGTTGGGCGCGCACTGCGGGCCGGTGATGGCGTCTGCCCCGGCGTTGGGCACGATGAGCAGCGTCTTGCTGTCCTTGGCGGCGCGCGCCATGGCCAGGGCCACGCCGGAGTGCACGGTGCCCACGATCACGTCCACCTGGTCGCGCTTGATGAGCTTGTTGACGTTGTCGGTGGCCTTGGACGGGTCGCTCTCGTCGTCCACCTTGAAGTACTGCAGCGTGCGCCCGCCGAGCTTGCCGCCTTGCTCTTCCACGTGGAGCTTGAAGCCCTTTTCGATCATGTCGCCCAGCGCGGCAAAGGTGCCGGTGGCCGGCAGCATGAAGCCGACTTTCAGCGGGGCCTGGTTCTGGGCCTGGGCCTGGGAGGCGGTGGCGGCCAGGACGAGGGCGCCGGCCAGGGCGGTGAGGGCGAAGCGGTTGCGCATGGGGTACTCCTGAAGACGGTGGGGCCGCGAAGCCCCGAAGTGTCGCGCAGCTTGCCTGCGGCGCCCGGGTTTCCGCAATCGGGGCTTACACCAGCGCCGGTGCTTCCACCGGCAGCACCCCGCCCGACCCCTGCGCTCTGCGCCGCGCCGCGCCGGGGTGCCGTTGCCGTGCGGCTGAGCCTGAAAACGGCAGTTGACCGCTTGTCATCTTGCCGCACACCGCGTGGACTCGGCCCTGGCGTTGTTTTCGCAGCCTCACCTTTGGGGTGACAGCGCCATGCACTTGCCAGCACCGCCTTTGATGCGCCATGCGGTGTTGCGCCTCCTTGCAGGCACGAGCCTGCCGCGTCGTCGCGCCTTGCCTGGCGCCCCAACAGCAGCGCTGGCAAATGCATCCAACTGCCGTTTTCAATGTGGAAGTCTTCCATGATCCGGGGCGTTGCCCCACATCATGAAAGTCAGGCTGAGCTGTCTGCCTGGCCGGCTGTGGGTGCCGTTCCAGCGCCTCACCGCCGAGCCGGAGGGTGGCGGGCCCTGACGCCGAAGCCGCGAACCCGGCCCTGCACGGGCGTGGCGGTGATGAGGTTCTGCCGTGACGCCTGGTGGCCTGCCCAGTCCGCCAGGCGCTCACCGTTGACCACGGGGCTCAGCGCACCACATCGCCCGCAGGTCCGGCCTCGGGGTACAGGCCGCGGGTGCGGCCCATCAGCCGGGTCATGCCCAGCAGCGAGTCCAGGTGCGGCGTGGGCATGGCCAGGCGCCGGCCCACTTCGCACACGGCGCTCAGCAGGGCGTCGATTTCCAGCGGCCGTCCGGCCTCGGTGTCCTGCAGCATGGAGGTGCGAAAGGCACCCAGCTTGCGCGTGAGCTCGTGGCGTTGCTCGGGGTGCTGCTCGATGGAAATGCCGAAGCGCGCGCCGATCTCGCGGGCCTCGGCCATCATGGCGTTGAGGCAGGCGCGCACCAGGGGGTCGTCCAGTATGCGGTCGCCCGTGGCACCGGTCAGCGCCGAGATGGGGTTCAGGGTCATGTTGCCCCAGAGCTTGAACCAGATGTCTCGCTGGATGCGCGGACTGCACTCCACCTGGAAGCCTGCGCGGCCCAGCAGTGCGGCCACCTGTTGCAGGCGTGCGCTGTCGCCGCCGGCCGGCTCGCCCAGGATCAAGCGGTTGCCGAATCCATGGTTCACCACCCCGGGCGCCGAGGTGCCTGCGCTCAGGTGCACCACGCAGCCCAGCACGCGCGCCGTGGGAATGTGGGCCCGGATGGTGTCGCCTGGGTCCACCGAGGCCAGGCGCAGGCCGTGGGCGGCCCCGCTCAGGTGGTCGAAGAACCACCAGGGAATGCCGTTCATCGCCACCAGCACGGTGGTGCGGTCATCGCTCAGCGCCTGCACCGCCGGGGCCACCGCAGCCAGGGCCGGGCCCTTGACGGCCAGCACCACCAGGTCCTGCACGCCCAGGTGGGCGGGCTGATCGGACGCCTGGACAAAGGGCACCACCGCCGGGCCGCCGGCTTGCTCCACGCGCAGGCCGTCGCGTCGCAGCGCGGCCAGCGTGTCCCCCCGCGCCAGCACCGAAAGCTTCAGGTCCCGGTCGCCCAGACGGCTGCCGAGCCACCCCGCCACCAGGCCTCCCACGGCGCCTGCGCCCACCACGCACACCTTCATGTCACCGGCCCCCGAATTCGTTGGCGCGGCCACCAGGAGGCTGGGGCCTGCGCGGGTGGAATCTTGACACGCGGGGCCCGGCCCGCCCCTGGGCAGGCCTGCAGGGCGGTGTGCTGCGGGCCGACGGCTCAGGGCCGCACGGCCGGCGCTTCCACGGCAAGACCGCGGTCGCGCCAGGCCATGAAGACTTCGAGTGCGCGCAGCTCGTCGCTGCCGGGCCGCCAGGGCTCGGCGCGCACCCCGGTGTTGCAGTTGCGGATGCGCCGCTGCAGGCCGCCCAGCGCCTGCCACTCCAGGCGGTAGGTGGGGTAGCCCGCCGCGTGGCCGGGTGGAATGAGGCTGCCGCCCAGGCGGCGGCCCACGCGCTCGTCATGGCACTGCGCGCAGGACAGGTCCAGTTGCCCCATGCGCTGCTGCCACAAGGCCTGGCCGCGGTCCCTCCAGGGTTGCAGGCGCGGGTCGGCAGCGGGGCTCATGGCCCGACCGCGCGAGGCGTGCGCCACGGCGGCTTCCAGGGCCAGCAGCGCTTCGGTGTCGGCGGAAGGGGTCAGCCCCTGGTGCCGGCCGCGGCAGGCCGCGATGCGCTCGCCCAGGTTCAGGGGGCGGGAGGTCGCGGCGTCCCAGGCCGGGTAACGGGCCGCCACGCCGCCCAGGCGCTCGGCGGGCGTGGCGCCATGGCAGTCGGCGCAGGATCTGCCGGCCGGCCCCTCGGCGCGCGCCCAGCGCGCCTGCCCGTCCAGCACCCACAGCATGCCCGGGTTGAGGCTGTCGTCGCGCTGCATGGCCTGCAGCTGCGGGCTCATCATGCCGAAGGCCGAGGGGCCGGCGGCACGGGCTGCGGGGTGGCTGCAGACCCACGCCGCCAGCCCGATCATCCAGGCCCAGGCGCGCAGCCTCATGCGACGCGCAGCGCGGCTGTCTGCCGGTGAGAGAAGCCTTCGTCGCCCTCCCACAGGAACTCCAGCGTGCCGCTGGCCTGCGCACGCAGGGCAAAGGCGACCAGCGGATTGGCCGCGATGGCCGGGTGCAGTTGGGCTGAAAACACCAGCTGCCCGTCCAGGCGGCAACTGAAGCGCCGGATGATGCGGCGCGGCACCACCTGTCCATTGCTGTCGGCGCGGTGCCCGGTTTCCATGGGATGGGCGATCAGGGTGCGGACCTCGATCACCTGCCCGGCGCGCGCCACGGGCGGCACGGTGACGATGGCGCGGGTGCCCATGACCTCAGCCCTCAGCCTTCTACGCAGGCGGCCAGCGTCACCAGCACGTCCATGTGGCGTGTGCGCACGCGGCCGTCGGCCATGCGCGCGGCGGCCACCACCTTCTGCGAGGTGGCCAGGCGGATGCGCGTGGCCACCTGCGCCAGCCCGTTGGCCGGCCCCAGCCGGAACTCGGCCACCTCGGGCAGGGGGTTGCGGCCGGTGAACAGGGCGATGGCCACCACATGGTCTGCCGCCGTCATGGGGCTGTCCACCCGCACCGTCACCGGCACGGCATTGCCGTTCTCCACCATGTCGGGCATGTCCAGGTGCACGCCCCCTTCCTGCGGCACAACGCCGCCGGCAAATCGGTCCAGGGCGGCACGCAGCTCGGGCCCGACGCGAAAGATGGCGGCATCGGGCGTGGCCAGGCCGGCGGCGCCACCCTGGATCTGGGCTTGCATCTGGGCTTGGGCCTGCGCTTGGGCCCCGTCTTGCGCCTGCGCCCGCCCTGCCAGCGGCCAGCCCAGCGCTGTGCCGGTGGCGGCTATGACCAGGCGCCGGCGCAGCGGGGCCTCTGGAGCTGGGGTGTGGCTGCGTTTCACTTCAGGGTCTGCAGAAAAGCGACCACGTCTTCCACCTGCTGGGCGCTGAAGATCGGCCGGCCCTGCCATGCGTCGCCCACCTGCTGCAGGCCGCTCGTGCGGTGGTAGGCGGGCATCACGGTGTCAGGGTTCAGGCGCCGGGCGTCGGCCAGACGCAGACGCAGCTGCCCGGGGGACCAGCGCGAGCCAGTGCCTGACAGGTTGGTGGACAGGTCGCCCTGGAAGCGCTCCTCTGGAAAGGGCCCGCTGTGGCACAGCAGGCACAGGCCGGCTCTGCGGTCCATCACCAGGGCACGGCCCCTCAACGCGTCACCCACCAGCCCGCCCAGGGGGCTGGGTATGGCGTCGCCCACCACCTGGAAGTCCACGGCCTGAACCGCCGCGGCGCAGGCCGGCCCGCACAGCGCCAAGACGGTCCCGGCCAGACCTGCGACGCGCCGAGCGCGGTGGCCACCCCTGCCCGAGCGCACCGCCATCGTGCTCACGCTCTCAAACTTTGCTGCAACAGCGGCAGCTCCCGGATGCGCTTGCCGGTGGCGGCGAAGATGGCGTTCAGCACCGCCGGCGCTGCCACGGCGATGGTGGGTTCGCCCACGCCACCCCAGAAGCCGCCCGACGGCATGATCACGCTCTCCACCTTGGGCATCTGCGCCAACTTCATCGAAGGGTAGGTGTCGAAGTTCTTCTGCTCGATGGCCCCGTCCTTGACGGTGCAGTGCTGATACAGCGCCGCGCCCAGCCCGTAGACGAAGGAGCCCTCGATCTGCGCCTCGATCTGCTGCGGGTTGACGGCGTGCCCGCAGTCGGTGGCGGCCACGATGCGGTGGATCTTCAACTCGCCTTCGCGGCTGACCGACACCTCGGCACAGGCCGCCACGTAGCTGCCGAAGCCGTGCGTCTGCGCCAGACCGCGGAAGACCTTCTGCCCGCCCACATCGGGTGCCGGCCGGCCCCAGCCGGCACGCTCGGCCGCCGCATTCAGCACGGCCAGATGTTTGGGGTGCTGGGCCATGAGCTTGCGTCGCAGCGCCAGCGGGTCCTGCCGGGTGGCGTGGGCGACCTCGTCGATGAAGCACTCCAGATAGATGGCGTTCTGGTTCAGATTCACCCCGCGCCAGAAGCCGGGAGGCACATGCGGGTTGCGCATGGCGTGGTCGATCAGCAGGTGGGGGAACGAGTAGCCGATCATGGCCTCGCCGCCACCGTTGTTCAGACCCTGGAAGACCACCGGGTCCCGGCCGTCGCGCACGTTCTGCGGAAAGATGCCCGCCAGGATGGACTGGCCGGAGATGCGCATGTGCAGCCCCGTGATCTCGCCCTTGTCGTCCAGCCCCGCGGTGAGCTTGCACTGCGTGATGGGGTGGTAGCGGCCGTGCTGCATGTCCTCTTCACGGCTCCACAGCAGCTTGACGGGTGTGCCGGGCAACTCGCGCGCGATGATCACGGCCTGCGTCACCCAGTCGTGCACCGCGCCACGGCGGCCGAAGCCGCCGCCCAGGGGCAGCTTGATGACGTCGCACCTGGCCGGCGGCAGGCCGGCCGCTGCGGCGGTGGCAGCCAGGGCGGCCTCGCCGTTCTGCGTGGGGGTCCAGACCTCGCAGCGCTCGGGCGTCCAGCGCGCCGTGGCGTTCATGGGCTCCATGGTGGCGTGGTTCTGGAACGGGTAGGCGTACACCGCCTCGATCTTGCGCGCGGAGCGTGCGATGGCCGCCCGGGCGTCGCCGTTGGCGTTGCCCACAGCGGCCTGCTCGGCGTCCAGACCCGCCTTGAGCGTGGCCGCGATCTGCGCCTGTTGCACGCCCGCGTGGGGACCGAGGTCCCACTCGATGGGCAGGGCGTCCAGCGCGGTCTTGGCGCGCCACCAGGTGTCGGCCACCACGGCCACGGCGGTGTCGCCCACCTTGACCACTTTCTTCACCCCCGGACGGTTGGTCACGGCCGCCGCGTTGAAGGACTTCAGCTTGCCGCCGAAGACCGGGCAGTCCTTGATGGCGGCGTTCAGCATCCCCGGCAGGTTCAGGTCGGCGCCATAGACCAGCGAGCCATTGGTCTTCTCCACCGTGTCCAGCCGCGCCAGGCGCTTGCCGGTGATCTTCCAGTCTTTCGGGTCCTTCAGCGGCACCTCGGTGGGCACCGGCAGCCGGGCCGCAGCGGCACTCACCTGGCCGTAGGTGGTGCGGCGTCCGCTGCCCGGGTGGGTGATGACGCCCGCGCTCGCGCGGCACTCGGCGGCCGGGACGTTCCAGCCCTGGGCAGCGGCCTGCACCAGCATCATGCGTGCGGCGGCGCCGCCCTTGCGCACGTAGTCCTGGGATTCGCGGATGCCGCGGCTGCCGCCGGTGGAGAAGTTGCCCCACACACGGTTGCGCGCCAGGTTCTGCCCCGGCGTGGGGTACTCGGTGGTGACGCGGGCCCAGTCGCACTCCAGTTCCTCGGCCACCATCTGGGCCAGACCGGTGAGCGTGCCCTGGCCCATCTCCGAGCGCGCGATGCGGATGATGACGCGCTCGTCAGGCTGCACCACCACCCAGGCGTTGACCTCGGGTGGGGCTGATGCCTGCTGCGCCTGGGCCGTCAGCGGCACGTGGAAGCCCACCACGAGCGAGCCGGTGGCGGCCGCGGCAGAACCGAGGAAGCCGCGGCGGCTCAGGCCCTCGGCCTGATCGGCGCCCGGGTCCAGTGCGATGTTCGCGGCGGTGCTCATGCGGCGGCCCCCTTGGCGATGTGGATGATGTCCAGGCCCGCGGTCTTGGTGTCCGCGCCGGCCGCCACCTTGATGGCGGCGCGTACCCGGTTGTAGGTGCCGCAGCGACAGACGTTCGTCATGGCTGCGTCGATGTCGGCGTCGGTGGGTTTGGGCTTGTCCTTCAGCAGGGCGGCTGCGGCCATGATCATGCCGCTCTGGCAGTAGCCGCACTGCGGCACGTCCAGGGCCGTCCACGCCTTCTGCACCGGGTGGCTGCCGTCAGGTGACAGGCCTTCGATGGTGGTGACCTTCTGGCCGGGCTGCACGGCGGCGGCCGGCAGCACGCAGGACCGGACGGGCGCGCCGTCGATGTGCACCGTGCAGGCGCCGCACTGGGCCACACCGCAGCCGTACTTGGTGCCGGTCAGGCCCAGTTGTTCACGGATCACCCACAGCAGCGGGGTATCGGGTTCGGCCTGATAGGTCATCAGCCTGCCGTTGACATTCAGTTGGGGCATTCCAGACTCCGTGAGACGACAAGCCCGGTTTTTCGCACGCGCAGGCCTGGTCGGGGGTAGTGATAATCACCGAGACCGCTCAAATTTCCGGGATTTCCCTTGGTCAACCCCTCTTCCTCACGCCGAGCACCCGCGCCCGCGGACCTGGCCAGCACCGCCTTGATCGACGGCGACCATCCGTTCGTCCAAGGGTTTGCCCGCAGGCATGCGCTGGGCGCGGACGACCGCGAGCGGGCGGTGGCGCTGTACCACGCCGTGCGCGACGGGTTCCGCTACGACCCCTACCGCATCGACCTGTCGGTGGCGGGCATGCGCGCCAGCCATGTGCTGGAGATCGGCGTGGGCTGGTGCGTGACCAAGGCCGCGCTGCTGGCTGCCGCGGCCCGTGCGGTGGGCATTCCGGCCCGGGTGGGCTATGCCGACGTGCGCAACCACCTCAGCACCGAGCGCATGCGCCAGACCATGAAGACCGACCTGTTCGTCTGGCACGGCTACACCGAGCTGTGGCTGGACGGCGCCTGGGTCAAGGCCACGCCGGCCTTCAACATCGAGCTGTGCGACCGCTTCGGCCTGCTGCCGCTGGAGTTCGACGGTCGCTCAGACTCGCTGTACCACCCCTTCGACAAAGCCGGCCACCGGCACATGGAGTACGTGCGCGAACATGGCAGCTTCGACGACATGCCGCTGGCGCGCATCGTCGAAGA
>JBMLPD010000576.1:0-5711 GCA_049242285.1 Rubrivivax sp. | reverse complement strand
CTGCGTCTGCGTCTGCGTCTGCGTCTGCGTCTGCGGCGCCGCGGGCCCGCTGTCGCGATGCTCCAGACGGCCGTCTCGCATGAGGTCACCGCGTGTGGGGGGGATGTAGCCGTCGGTGGGCAGGCGGTAGCCCGTGGGCAGGGGCTTGACCAGGCGGGGCGTGATCACGAACACCAGTTCCGAGCGGTCGGTCTGGAAATCGGTGCTGCGAAACAGGGCGCCGATGATGGGCAACTCGCCCAGGAAGGGAAAGGCCTTGATGCTGGCAGTGGTGTTGTTCTTGATCAGCCCGCCGATGGCGAAGCTCTGTCCGTCCATGAGCTGCACCGTGGTCTCGGCGCGGCGGGAAGTGAAGGAGGGCAGGATGGCCGTGCCGTTGATGCCGGAGGCCACGACGCCCACGCCTTCGCGGTTGAGCTCCGAGACCTCAGGCCGCACCCGCAGGTTGATGCGGCCGTTGCCCAGCACCGTGGGCGTGAACTTCACCGAGACGCCGAACTCCTTTTCCTCCAGCGTGACATTGCGTCCGCCCGTGCTGCTGTCCTGCGCCACGGGGATGAAGATCTTGCCGCCCGCCAGGAAGCTGCCGGTCTGGCCGCTGATGGCCATCACCGTGGGCTCGGCCAACACCTTGACCAGGGCGTCGTCGCGCTGGGCATCCACCGTCACGCCCAGGCTGCCCGAGGCCTTGGCCAGACTGGCCAGGCCTGCACCGCCCGTCAGGAAGTCAGCCAGCAGGCTGTAGGTCCAGTTGCCGTTGGTACGCGAGCCGCTGAACTGGACACCCAGCTTGTCGATGAGCGCCTTGGAGACTTCGGCGACCTTGACTTCCAGCATGACTTGCTGGGGAGCGCCCACCTCCAGCATGTTGACCACGCGGGGGTTGCGGGCGCCGCCACCTCCCGCGCCGTCCTGGCTGCGCACATAGGCCTGGGCCAGATCGTTCACGCGGGCCATGGCCTCGCTGTCACTGACCACACCCGACAGCACCAGAGAGTCAAACGCCGGTGTGACCTTGACCTCCTTCTCGCCGGGCAACAGGCGTGCCAGCACGGCCTCCAGCCCACGGGTGTCCATGCCGACCACCACGTCGTAGGCGGTGCACAGGCCGCTGTCGTCCAGCATCACGAGGTTGGTCGAGCCGATGGTCTTGCCCAGCAGGACCACCTCGGTGGGTGCCAGCAGCAGGACATCGACTTCGGCCACGCCCGGGCGGTTGTCGGCGGGCGGGGCCTTGACCCCCTCGTCCTTGCGGCGATCCGGCATGTCCGCAGGACGTGCCGCGCGGGCGTTCTCGGGGTTGCCCAGCAGGATGCGGGTCGCCGGAGCGGGCAAGCGCAGCACCGAGGACTTGCCCACCGGTATCTCCACCAGCGGCGCCATGCGTACCGTGGCACACAGCGCAGTGGAGGTGTTCGCGGTGGCAGCGTAGGCGTTGGCGCCCAGGCTCAGGCCAATGCCCAGCAAGGCGCCCTGCAAGACCGTGGGGCGTGATGGTGGGCGCATGGCGGATGTCCTGAGGGGGTGGCGGCTGGAGGGGTAGGTCATCAGAAGCACTCCGTCACCTTGGTCACGCCGCGCACGATGTCCACGCAGGAGCGTGTGCCGGGGGTCTTGCCGCTTTCAGCGATCACCGCTTCGATGACGGGTCGGGGGGGTGTTGGCGCGGACGGCGGCTTTCGTGGGCTTGCCACCCGAGCCGGCCTTGAGGGTGTTGGTGCGGGCGGGGGGCTGGCCTGGGTTGTGCCAAGCAATTCGTTCTTGGTGGCGCCGGCCGTGGGCGTGCGTACGGGGTCCGCGGGATTTCTCAACACCAGCGAAAGGGTGCCCACGCTGCGTGCCAGGTCCAGCACCTCGGCGTCGCGTGGCGTGACCTCCAGCGTCACGGCGTTGACGACCTTCGGTTTGGTCGAGTCGCGGTCGGCCTCCTGTGCGATGGCCAGCACCAGGATGCGCTCCAGCACGATCTTGGAGATCGAACGGTCGCGGTCGCCGCGCTGTGCTCCTTCGGCCTGGGTGTTGACCATCACATCCACGTAGGTGCCCGGCAGGGCGAAGCCCGCCACGCCCACGACGTCGTTCACCCGCACGGTCATGGCGCGCCGGCCCTCGGGTACCACCGCTGACAGACCGCCCTTGGAGCCCACGGGTGCCAGTCGTGCCTCGGTCAAGGGTTCGCCACGCTGCAGCGCCACCAGCACCACCCGGCCGTTGAGGCGGCCGGGATCGCTGTAGGCCCCCTGGGGAACGCTGTCCTTGGGCCAGTCGGTCAGGCGCACCATCTCGCTGGAGATGCGTCCGCCCAACTCAATGTCGGCATTGGCCACTGCAATGCGCGTCTGCTCGGCACTGTGGCCCTGCATCCACCGCGCCGCCAGCGTCACGGCAGCCAGTCCGGCCAGTGCCGCGATCAGCAGCATCCACAAGCCGCGAGATCTCATCTGGTTCTCCTTTTGTCAACGGGTTTGCAGCAAGGCCATGAGCGTCCCTGCGCTGATGGCCAGGGCGTAGGGCAGCCTGGCGGCTGTGGTGTCCAGCGGTGCCATCGCCACACCGCGGCCGCTGTGCCACCGCAGGGCCCAGTCGGTCATCAGAAAGCGCAGGTTGGCAAAGGTGCGGGCGGCCACGCCGCGGCCGAACATCATGGCCAGCGACAGCAGGCCACCGGCCAGCAGCGTGTAGACGGCGGCCCACAGCACCGCGGGCGTGCCGACAAAGGCCCCCACCATGGCCAGCAGCTTCAAGTCACCCGCGCCAAGGGCGCGCAGCAGGTAAAGGGGCATCAGGGCGGCCAAGCCGACGGCCAGGCCCGCGACGGGGGCCCACCAGAGGGGGCCGGCCAGGGCGGGCACCTCGGCGCGCAAGGTCAGCGCGTGGGCCACCAAAGCCAGACAGATGCCCGTCAGCACCAGCGCGTTCGGGATACGGCGTGAACGCAGGTCCGTGACCACCGCCACCAGCAGCAGCGACAGCAGGAGCCCGATGGTCCAGGCGGCGGGCATCAGTTGTTCGTATGTTCGTGTCGGATGGTGCTGGGTGTTGCGCAGGGCCCGGGAAGCGGTGCCTCCCGCAGCGCCTGCGCTGGAGGTGTCAGGGTGTGGGCGGGGTGACCGGCGCGGGCAACTGGTCTGCCACGGCAGTGAAGGTGGACGAGACACCGGTGCCCACGGCTTGCACGGCGGCGATGATCACGACGGCAATGAGCGCGGCAATCAGGCCATACTCGATCGCGGTCACGCCGTCCTCGTCTCGTACCAAGTTGCGGATGAATCGGTTCAATTGCATGAAGAACTCCTGGAGCTTCTTGGGGGATCAGATGCGCAATCGCACCCTGCCCGCGAACCCGAATGCGGCCGGACCCTCGCCGGCTGGCCTGTTGCGCGGACGCCGGCCAGCAAATCGCGTCGTTCCTCGGCGGTGAGGGCCTGCGGCCCCTGAGCATCCACTGGCTGCGCTGCAGCCGGTGCCTGCGATCCACCGATGAAGCCAGTGTTCCAGCGCCCGGGCATCCTGAACTGAGATTGATCAAGCTTGGGCGCTTCGGTACGCCCGCGGGCCGCGCGGCTGGCCGAGCGTTTCCCCAACCGCACCCGACGGGCTGCGAAGCGTGCACCGCCCCGGCAGGCAGCCTGGTTGCGGCAGGGGTGTTCACGCACCGGCTGTGCTGGGTGAGCGCGCCCGGGCACTGCGCCGGAGTGACTGCTGCGGGCAAGGCCTCGCCCGGCCGCGCCTGTGCGGTTCCGTCACCTGCATCCACTGCGGCCAGACGGCACAACTCGGCGACATCGCGGCGCCGACAGGCTCATGGCGCTGCGGACGCGGGGCCGCATGGGCTTCGCAGCGGGCCAGCGGACGCGAGCCATGCACGAGAATCCAGGCATGCGCCCGGCCTGCAAGCCCCAGTCGTCCGGATGACCGGATTGACGCAGGTTTTCCTGCGTGCCGACACGGGTTCGCGTCCCCGCCCGGCCGCCAGAGGCAAGGTTCGGGCGGTGGGTGGCCCGCTCGGGCAGGAAGGGGCGCAGTGGAAGATGGCGGGAGACCTTTGATCGTCATGGACAAGCACACGTTCTATGCAGGCTTCTGGCGCGAGGACGTCTGGCCCAGGAGGCAGGGGGACGGCATCGCCGCCACCGCCAAGGCGGTGGTGGGCCCTTGCATCGAGAGCCATGGCGCCCACCGCTGGCCCACCCCCGAAGGCGGGGCACGGGACACGCAGGGCCGTCCCATCACCGACCCCCAGGCCGGCATGCACGGCGGCATGCTGCGCAAGGGCGCGGTGCCGGCGCTGGTGGTGGCGTTGCGGGTGGCCCAGAGGCTTCAGGATGAGGGCGTGCGCCGGCCCGGCGCGTGGCGGCAGGCGCCGCGACAGCGCGCACGGGTCAAGGCCCTGGTGATGGCGGACGCCTTGGTGGCGCGGGGGCGCGGCCCGCAGCCTTCGAATCCTCCGGGGGCGGCTTGAACTTCAGCCCTTCGCCCTTGCGCATCCTCGGCGTCGGCCACGCGGCGCTGGATCACCAGTTCACCATCCAGGCGTTTCCGGCGCACCCCATCAAGATGGCAGCTGACACCTACCGCAGTGGCGTGGGCGGCATGACGGCCAATGCCTGCGTGGCGGCCGCCCGTCTGGGCGCGCGCGTGCGCATGGCCAGCCCGGTGGGTGATGACGACGCCGGGGCGGCCTTCATGGAAGCGTACTTCCGTCGTGAAGGCGTGGATGCCGCGGGCCTGGTACGGGTGGCGGGCGCTCACCCTTCGGTGGCTGCCGTCATCGTCGATGCGCAGGGACAGCGCTTGATCGTCAGCCATCGGGGCGATGCGCTGCGGCTGGCGCCTGCCTTGGACGTCACCCAGGTCGACCAGGCCGACGTGCTGTTGACCGACCCGCGTTGCCCTGCGTGGGCACGGGCCGCTCTGGAAAGGGCCCGCGCGCTGGGCCGCGTGTCCATCCTGGACGGCGATGTCGCGCCCCGCCAGGACCTCGAGTCGCTGGTGGGCTTGTGCACCTGGGCGGTCTTCTCACGCCCGGGGCTGCAGGCCTTTCGGCCAGGGCCGGTCGAGCAAGGCCTGGCCGCGGCCCTGGCTGCCGGCGCCGAGGTGGCGGTGGTGACCCAGGATGACCAGCCGGTCTGGTGGCAGCGCCGTGGCGGGGCTGTGCACCGGCTGATGCCGTTTTCCATCCAGCCGGTGGTGGACACCACTGCGGCGGGTGATACCTTCCATGGCGCGCTGGCCGTGGCCCTGGGCGAAGGTGGCGCCGACGAGGAGGCCCTGCGCTTTGCGGCTGCTGCGGCGGCCCTGAAGTGCCTGAAGCCGGGCGGTGTGGACGGCGCACCCCGCCGGGCCCTGGTTGAAGCGCTGCTCGGCTCGGCGCGGTGAGCCCTGCCCTGCCCGGGCCTGCCGGTCGGCGGCGAGCCCGGGTCCGCGGCACAAGCGCCAGACACGGTGAGCCCGGCACGCAAGGCGCAACCCGGTGCTGATCCCGCCACTCTTCTTGGGCAACCCGCTGCCCGCGAAGCGGGCCTCTCGAAGCGGCTCCCTTGAAGCGGGCGCTGAGGCCGCGCGGTGGCGCCGATCGTCCGGATCGTCCGGGATGTCTGGCGATCACCCAAACAAAACGGCCCTGGAGGGCCGTTGGTGTGTTTCGAGTTTCGTCGAAGGTTTTGGTGGGCGGTGCAGGGTTCGAACCTGCGACCCCTGCCGTGTGAAGG
>JBMLPD010000575.1:0-2966 GCA_049242285.1 Rubrivivax sp. | reverse complement strand
CGGCCACCAAGTACCTGGCCGGCCACGGCACCACGCTGGGCGGCGTGGTGGTGGAGTCTGGAAAGTTCCCCTGGGACAACGGCAAGTTCCCCGGCATGACCGAGCCCTCGCCGGGCTACCACGGGGTGAAGTTCTACGAGACCTTCGGCGACTTCGGCTTTTCCATGCGCTGCCGCATGGAGACGCTGCGCGTGTACGGCGCCGCACTCAGCCCGATGAGTGCCTGGCAGATCCTGCAGGGCGTGGAGACGCTGCCGCTGCGCATGGAGCGGCACTGCGCCAACGCGCTGGCGGTGGCGAAGTTCCTGCAGGCCGACAAGAGGGTGGCCTGGGTGAACTACCCCGGCCTGCCGGACCACCCGCAGCACGCGCTGCTCATGCGCCAGATGGGCGGCGCCTCGGGCCTGCTGGCCTTTGGCGTGGCAGCCGGGACCGGCGGGACGTCGGCCATGGCGCTGCAGCGCGGCATCCGATTCATCGAATGCGCGCAGTTCATGAGCCACCTGGTGAACATCGGCGACACGCGCACGCTCATCAGCCACCCGGCCAGCACCACCCACCGCCAGCTCGATGAGGCGCAGCAACGCGCCGCTGGCGTGCTGCCGGACATGATCCGCCTGTCCGTGGGCCTGGAACACATCGACGACATCCTCTGGGACATCGACCAGGCCCTGGCCGCGGCGGTGGCCTGAGCCTCTTCGTGAAGGACTTTTCATGACCCCCTGGACCCACGACGCCGAACTCTTCGCCCTGATGCGCGAGAAACTCTTTCCCGCCGTCATCGGCGACATTCTGGACACCATGGGCCTGCTGCACCAGTTCCTGCCCGCGCACATCCGGCCGCTGCGGCCGGAGATGGTGATCGTGGGCCGCGCCATGCCGGTGCTGGAATCCAACGCCTTCGCCGCCACCGAGCCTGCCGGCCTGGGGCCGCTCACCCGCCAGCCCTTCGGCCTGCTGTTCCAGGCCCTGGACGACCTGCGCGAGCACGAGGTCTACCTGGCCACCGGCTGCACGCCCACCTTCGCCTTGTGGGGCGGTTTGATGACCACCCGGGCGCGCCATCTCAAGGCCGCGGGCGCGGTGCTGGACGGCTACCACCGCGACACACCCGAAGTGCTGGCCTCCGGCCTGCCCGTGTTCTCCATGGGCGGCTACGCGCAGGACCAAGGCGCGCGCGGCAAGGTGGTGGACTGGCGCGTGCCGCTGGAGCTGGGCGGCGTGCGCGTGCACCCCGGGGACATCGTCTTCGGTGACATGGACGGCGTGCTCATCGTGCCCAAGGCAGCAGAAGAAGAGGCCATCCGTCGGGCGCTGGAGAAGGTGAGCGCCGAGAACACCGTGCGCCAGGCCATCGAGCGCGGCATGAGCACGCAGGAGGCCTTCCGCACCTACGGCGTGATGTGAGCACCGCCATGAGCATCTACGACCAGCATCTCGACAAGAACGCCGCCAACTTCGTGGCGCTGTCGCCCGTGAGCTTCGTGGAGCGCAGCGCCGAAGTCTTCGGCGATTTGCCGGCCGTGGTGCACGGCGCGCGGCGCCACACCTGGGCGCAAACGCGCGAGCGCTCCGCCCGTCTGGCCGCCGCGCTGCAGGCCCTGGGCGTAGGGCGGGGCAGCACGGTGAGCGCCATGCTGCCCAACACGCCGGAGATGGTGGAAGCGCACTACGCCGTTCCCGCGCTGAACGCCGTGCTCAACACCCTGAACACGCGGCTGGACGCGCCGCTGCTGGCCTGGCAGATGAACCACTGCGAGGCCCAGGTGCTGATCACCGACCGCGAGTTCTCACCCGTGATGGCGCAGGCGCTGCAGATCCTGAAAGAGCAACACGGCCGCGAGCTCGTCGTCATCGACGTCTGCGACAGCGAGTACACCGGCCCTGGAGAGCGCCTGGGCGCCCACGAGTACGAGGCCTGGATCGCCGCGCATGCGTCGCTGTCCGTGCTGCCCGGGCCGGCCGATGAGTGGGACGCCATCGCGGTCAGCTACACCAGCGGCACCACGGGCGACCCCAAGGGCGTGGTCACGCACCACCGCGGCGCCTATCTCAACGCGGTGAGCAACGTGGCCACCTGGACCATGCCGCACTTTCCGCGCTACCTGTGGACGCTGCCCATGTTCCATTGCAATGGCTGGTGCTTCCCGTGGACGGTGGCCATGCTGGGCGGCACGCATGTCTGCCTCAGGAAGGTGGAGGCGCAGGCCATCCTGCAGGCCATGCGCGAGCATGCGGTGGACCACTACTGCGCCGCGCCCATCGTCCACAGCCTCATCATCAACGCGCCGGCCGAGTGGCGCCAGGGCGTGCAGGGGGTACGCGGCATGGTGGCGGGTGCGGCGCCCCCCGCAGCCATGATCGAGGGCATGGCGCGGATCGGCTTTGACATCACCCACGTCTACGGGCTGACGGAGGTCTACGGCCCTGCATCCGTGGCGGTCAAGCGCACGGCTTGGGCGGATGAATCCTTGTCGGAGCAGACGCGGCTGAACGGCCGCCAGGGCGTGCGCTACGCGCTGCAGGAAGGCATGACGGTGCTGGACCCGGAAACCATGGCGCCCACGCCGGCCGACGGCCAGACCATGGGTGAAATCATGTTCCGCGGCAACATCGTGATGAAGGGCTACCTGAAGAACCCGGCGGCCACGGACAAGGCCTTTGCCGGCGGCTGGTTCCACACCGGGGACCTGGCGGTGCTGGAGAGCGACCGCTACGTCAAGATCAAGGACCGCAGCAAGGACATCATCATCTCGGGCGGCGAGAACATCAGCTCGCTGGAGGTGGAAGACGCGCTGTACCGCCACCCCGCCGTGCTCGCCTGCGCCGTGGTGGCGCGGCCTGACCCGAAGTGGGGCGAAACGCCACTGGCCTACGTCGAGACCAAGCCCGACGCAGCGGTCACCGCGCTGGACCTCATCGCCCACTGCAAGAGCCTGCTGGCGGGCTACAAGGTGCCGCGCGAG
>JBMLPD010000574.1:0-5808 GCA_049242285.1 Rubrivivax sp. | reverse complement strand
TTGAAGATGTAGATGCCCATGCTGGCCAGCGCCCGGTCCGGCTTGCCAGGCATGGCGGGCGGATCGGCAGGCTTCTCCACGAAGGCCGTGATGTTGCGCCGCTCGTCGATGGCCATCACGCCAAAGGCGCGCGCCTCCTGGCGGTCCACCTCGATGCAGCCCACGGTCACCTCGCGCCCCATGGCCACGTGGTCGGCCAGCATCACCGCATAGTTCATCTTGTAGACGTGGTCGCCTGCCAGCACCACCACGTAATCAGCCCCGTAGGCGGCCAGGATGTCCTGGTTCTGGTACACGGCGTCGGCCGTTCCGCGGTACCAGGTCTCTTCGTCCACGCGCTGCTGGGCCGGCAGCAGGTCAACGAACTCGTTCATCTCGGGCCGCAGGAAAGCCCAGCCGCGTTGCAGGTGCCGCAGCAGGCTGTGGCTCTTGTACTGCGTGATGACGCCAATGCGCCGGATGCCCGAGTTCAGGCAGTTCGACAACGCGAAGTCCACGATGCGGAACTTGCCGCCGAAGTACACCGCCGGCTTGGCCCGGTTGTCCGTCAGGCTCTTCAGCCGGCTGCCGCGCCCGCCTGCCAGCACCAGCGCCACGGCACGCTTGGGAAGGTCCAGGCTCTGCGCCAGGTCGTGTGGGGTGATCATGGAAGCCTCCGATGCAGGCGCACCCGACCCCTTCGGCCGGCGCGCACGGGGCGAAGGATGCCTCATTTCTTCCCCGTGCTGGCCGAAGACGGAAGAGGCCACCTGTTTCCTGACCGGACCTCCAGCGCCGGTCGGGGCAGGCCGTTGGCGTCTGAAGGTGAAGGCCGACGCCCTGAGACGCGAACCGCGGCTGCTGCAGCGCGGCGCCGCCTGGGCAAACCCTTGGCAGGCGGTGCGGCCTGAACCCTGTGGCATGGCTGTTGCTGCACACCGGCCACACCACCGTCCCCCGGCAGGCCGCTTGCGCCACGGTCCACAGCGGCACATTGAAGGTGGAGTGGCCCTTCGACAACACACTGCCCGTGTCAGCAAGCCCCTTCGAGCTGGTGAAGCCCTCCCTTTCGGCCCGCGAGGAGCGCCACCCCGCGTGCTGCGCCTGCGCTCCATGCGGGCTGGAGGGCGGCAGGCGGTCATCCATGCCTGCCTGCCTGCGCCCGGCTCGGGCTCTTCTCGTGGCCACGATGGCGGGCGACTCGCAGGGGATTCGCCCCAAAGTCGTCCCAAAGTCGTCTCAACGTGCACTTCCGGGGAACTCCCGGAAAGTGAAAAGCCCAAGCAAATCAAAGACTTGCTTGGGCCTGTGATTGGTAGGCGCGATTGGACTCGAACCAACGACCCCCACCATGTCAAGGTGGTGCTCTAACCAGCTGAGCTACGCGCCTGCAAAGCGCCGAAGTATAGCAGCGGCCACGGCCTGGCACGCGCCGTGGCGCCCCGGGTCTGGCCCGCGTGTCAGCGGCGGCGCGCGCTGCGCACGCCCGGGACTTCGGCCACCTGGCGCAAGACCTGCTGCAGCCGCCGCGTGTCGCTGACCTCGACGGTGAAGGTCATCCAGGCCGTACCCCCCGTGCTGTCCTTGACGGTGCGGGTGTTCACCCCCGTGACGTTCACCCGCTCCCTGGTCAGCACTTCGGAAATGTCGCGCAGCAGGCCCTGCCGGTCGCTGGCTTCGATGACCACATCCAGCGGGTACAGGGCAGCACCCGATGGTGAGGCGGATGCGCTGCGCGCACTTCGCCCCGGCTGAGGTTCAGGTGCAGCCGTCGCACCCCAGGCCACCGGGATCACCCGGTCTGGCGAGTTGCCGCTCATGTGGCGGAAGTTGCTGCAGTCCGCGCGGTGGATGGCCACTCCCCTGCCCCGCGTGACGAATCCGCCGATGGCATCGGGCGGCGCGGGGCGGCAGCAGCGCGACAAGGTGGTCATCAAAGACTCCACGCCCACCACCAGGACGCCGCTGTGGCCCGCGCGTGAACGCCTCAGTGCCACCGTGTCTTCCTGTGTCGGCGGCTGCTCGGGCGGCGGCCGCAGCAAGGCCTCGATCTGCTTGAGCGAGTACTCGTCCTTGCCCACCACCTCAAACAGAGCGGCCGCCTCCTTGAAACCCAGGCGCTCGGCCAGATCGTCCAGCTTGATGGCTGTCCTGCCTTCTCGCTGCAGCAGCCGCTCCACCAGATCGCGGCCCTTGGCAACGGTGTGCTGCTGGGCCTGGGCGTTGAACCATGCACGTACCTTGGCGCGGGCCCGCGGGCTCTGGAGATACCCGAGTTCAGGATTGAGCCAGTCCAGGGACGGCGCACCTTCGCGCGCCGTCAGCACCTCCACGGTCTGGCCGTTGGCCAGGGGTGTGTTCAGCGGCACCAGGGCACCGTCCACCCGCGCACCGCGGCAGCGGTGGCCCAGGTCGGTGTGCAGGGCGTAAGCGAAATCGACCGCGGTGGCGCCCGCAGTCAGCTCCACCACGGTGTACTGCGGGGTCAGGACGTAGATGCGGTCCTGCGAAGGCGCCGCCATCGTGTGGCTGACCTGATCGTCCCGCTTGTGACCTCCCGGCTGAGCATGATCACCAAGTGCTGCGGGTGCTGGATGCGGCACGGGCCCTGCGAAGTCACGCTCCCAGGCCAGCAACTGGCGCATGACCTGCTTGCGGGCTTCGGTCATGCGCTCGGCGGCGTCGGCGCTGGCGCTCACGCCGGCATAGCCCTTGGTGCCGGCCTCCTTGTAGGCCCAGTGCGCGGCCACCCCGTGCTCGGCATGGTCGTGCATGGCCTGGGTGCGGATCTGCACTTCCACCGGCCGGCCGTCATCACCCAGCACGACGGTGTGCAGGGACTGGTAGCCGTTGGGCTTGGGGCGGGCGATGTAGTCGTCGAACTCTCCAGCCCACGGTCGATAGCGCTGATGCAGCGCAGACAAGGCAGCGTAACAGTCCGGCACGTCGGCCACGATCACCCTCAGCGCGCGGATGTCCAGCACTTTCTCGAAGGGCACAGACTTGCCCTGCATCTTGCGCCAGATGCTGTAGAGGTGCTTGGGCCGCCCCTGCACCTGGCTGTCCAGGCCGGCTTGCCTGAGCACACCGGCCACCTGGTGGCGGACAAACTCCACCGCCAGTTCCCGCGACTGGCGCCGCTCATCCAGCAAGGCGGCGATGTGGTGGTAGGCCTGCGGCTGCAGGAAGCGGAAGGACAGGTCTTCCAGCTCCCACTTGATTTGCCAGATGCCCAGGCGATGGGCCAAGGGAGCGAACACCTGTTGGGTTTCCAGCGCCAGGACGGGTGGGCAAGCCGTCTTGCTTGACGCATGCCACCGCAGCGTCTGCAACCGTGAGGCCAGCCGCAGGAGCACCACGCGCAGGTCCTTCGAGAAGGCCAGCAGCATCTTGCGCACGCGCTCCGTTTGCCGGGCGCGGCCCTGCCCTTCGACAGGGGCTTCGCGTGCGGCGCGTTGCACCTGCACCAGCCTGCGTGTGAGCTCCACCAGCCCGGCATAGGACTCCCCGAAGGCCTTGGCCACGGTCTCATACGGTCGCTGCAGGTCATCGCCCACGTAGACCAGGTAGCCCGCGGCCTGCATCGCCGGGCCTGCACCCAGCCCTTTCAGGATGTGTGCCACGCCCTCGGCGTGCGACCAGGCCTCTTCGCCGGAGTCCAGCGCTCGGCCCTTGAGCATGGGCTCTGCGAAGGCTCGGACCGTCTCCAGTGTGCGCGCTTCATCCACCGGTGGCGCCGCGGTGGAGATGGCGGCCACGATGGGCAATGGCTCCTGCGACGACAGGCCATCGGCATTGGGGGCCGAGGCTTCGCCCTGCAGTGGCGTGGTCTTCATGGGTCGCGGTCCGGAAACGGTGTGGACAGCCGCCTCAGCCGCCTGCGGCGCCTGCCAGAAAGGCCCGCACCACGGCCCGCTGATCGGGCTGCACCAACATGGGCGCGTGACCCACCCCCTCGAACTCGTGCACCCGCGGCCGGGGTCCCCGGGCAGCCATGGCTTGGGCGGTGGGCCGGCTCAGCAGATCGGAGTCCGCCCCTCGAAGCAACAGCGTGGGGCAGGTGATGGCATCGAAGGCCTGCCACAGGGCGGCCTCGCCGGCGGCAGCCAGCTCCGGCGTGATGGCGAGAAAGGGAACGGCCAGCGCGGGGTCGTGGTGCGGCTTGAAGGTGCCCAACCCATCCGGGACGATCTGGTGCCGGGTCAGGTCCAGCCATTGCTGCCGAGTGTGCGGGCCAAAACCCTGTGAAATGAGCCTCAGCTGGTCGGCCGCATCCTCCAGACTCTTGAAGCGCACCGGCACGCCGAGGTGGCTGCCAATCCGTGTGAGCGCCGAAGCCTCCAGCACCGGGCCCACGTCGTTGAGCACCAGGCGCCGCACGGGGGAATGGCGCAAACCCGCCACCAGCAGGCCGATCAACCCGCCCATGGATGTGCCCACCCAGTCCACGGTCTGCGCGTCCAGGCGGGCCAGCAGGGTCACCATGTCCGCCACGTAGGTGGGGATGGCGTAGCCCACGGGATCGGTCAGCCAGTCGGACTGGCCACGGCCCACCACATCGGGACAAACCACGCGCCACGCGCCGCACAGGTCGCGGGCCAGGGCATCGAAATCCCGGCCCTGTCGGGTCAGGCCGTGGACGCAGACCAGCACGCGGGGGTTGGCAGGGTCGCCCCACTCCCAATAGGCCATGCGGTGCAGCCCACGGCTGTCCAGGCACTGGACATGCCGAAGTCGGGGCTCCACGCCTTGCACGGCCACGGCATCCGAAGGCGGGTCATTGAAGCTTGACATCGTGGTTCCCATCAGGGGTAAGGCCCTGTTCAGATAATCATCCTAAGCTCTGCACGTCTGTTGTCTGTTTCTTCGGAGGTTTGCACGCATGCTCACGGGCAAGACGGCTCTCATCACGGGTTCAACCAGCGGTATCGGCCTGGGCATCGCCAGGATCATGGCCATGCACGGCGCCCACATCGTGCTCAACGGGTTCGGCGATGTCGAGGCCGCCAAGCGGGTGTTGGCCGAGTTCGACGGTGAAGTGGGTTACCACGCTGCCGACATGAGCAAGCCCGTCGAGATCGAGGCCATGGTCAAGTACGCGGAGATGGAGATGGGCGGCATCGACATCCTGGTCAACAACGCCGGCATCCAGCACGTGGCGCCCATCGACGCGTTTCCCGTGGAGCGCTGGGACGCCGTGATCGCCATCAATCTCAGTTCGGCCTTCCACACCACCCGCCTGGCACTGCCGGCCATGAAGGCCCGACGTTGGGGGCGGATCATCAACGTGGCTTCTGCACACGGCCTGGTGGCCTCGGCCAACAAGTCGGCCTACGTGGCTGCCAAGCACGGCCTGGTGGGCATGACCAAGGCTGTGGCGCTGGAAACCGCCACCACGGCCATCACGTGCAACGCCATCTGCCCGGGCTGGGTGCTCACCCCCCTGGTGCAAAAGCAGGTGGATGCCCGGGCGCTGCAGGACGGCGTCGGCAATGAAGAGGCCACCCGCCGGTTGCTGGGCGAGAAGCAGCCGTCGCTGCAATTCACCACGCCCGCGCAGTTGGGCGAACTGGCGGTGTTTCTGTGCTCGCCGGCGGCAGACAACATCCGCGGGGCGGCCATCAACGTGGACGGCGGCTGGCTGGCCCAGTGAGACTGCAGGGCCCGCCTGCGAATGCGGACCCTGCGCCTCAGCGCAGCATCTGCACCGAACCGCTGACGGTCGAGCTCACGGTTGTCTTGCCCGCCTCCACGGGAAGCGTGTCCTCGGCTGCCGGCAGGGCTGCGGACCGCACCGTGGGGGGCCGCGCCATGATGACCGTCGGTTCG
>JBMLPD010000573.1:0-2300 GCA_049242285.1 Rubrivivax sp. | reverse complement strand
CGCAATGCTCCACTTCCTCGCCGCTGCTGTTGAAGATGCGGTAGCGGAAGTCCACCGCGGGCGAGGGCGCGGCTTCGACGATCAGGATCTGGTCGGCGCCCACACCAAAGCGGCGATCGCCCAGGTGACGGGCCTGGCTGGCCGACAGGGCGAGCGGCGAGCGCGTGGCGTCGATGACGACGAAATCGTTGCCCGCGCCCTGCATCTTGGTGAAGCGCAGGTTCATCGGCATCGATTATCGATACAGCGGGGGCTGTCCCTGCGGCCGGGTCTTGAAGCGCTTGTGCACCCACAGGTATTGCGGCGGGTCACGCAGGATCTGCGCTTCGATGAAGGCATTCATGCGCGCAGCGTCGGCCACCGGGTCGTCCGTGGGCCAGTCGGCCCAGGGCTCCAGGAAGCGCACGCGCCAGCCCTGGCCCCCCGGCAGGATGTCCACCACCACCGGCTGCACCACCATGTCCAGCATACGCGCCATCTTCGAGGGCGCCAGCAAAGTGGCGGCGCTCACGCCGAAGAAGGGTACGAAGGCAGAGTCCTTGACGCCGTAGTCCTGGTCGGGCATGTTGAAGAAGGGGCAGCCCTCGCGGATGCGCTTCATCACCTGACGGATGGGCACACTGCGCGGATAGGCCTCGGCACGGCCGAAGCGCAAACGGCCCTGCTTGAGCACGCCATCCAGGTAGGCGTTGCTCTGCGTCTGGTAGATGTCCACCGCCGTGCGCTGCTGGAACAGCTGCACCGCGGCACCTGCCACCTCCAGGCCCAGGAAGTGCGGCACCAGCCACATCACGGGTCGGTCGCTGCGCTGGGCCAGACCGATATCGCCTTCGACGTGGATCAGCGCTTTCAGCCGCTCCGGCGGCGCGTACCAGAGCACGCCACGCTCCAGCAGGCTGCGCCCCAGCAGGGCGAAGTGCTCCCGCAGCACGCGGGTGCGCTGCTCTGCGGGCCAGTGTGCAAAGCACAGGTCGAGGTTGCGTTGCGCGATGCGCCGACGCCGGCGCGCCAGCAGGAACAGCAGCGCCCCAAAGCCGCGCCCGATGCGCGCCTGCAGCGCAAGCGGCAGGCGCTGCAACAGCCGCAAGGTGGCCACGAGCAGGCGGGGGACAGGGTCCATCAGGTCGGGCGGGTCAACGGCGGTCAGGGGGTGGCGCGCGGCTGCTTGTAGCGGTGGTAGCCCCACAGGTACTGGCTGGGCCGGCGCAGTATCAGCTCTTCCATGGCCTGGTTGATCGCCGTGGCCGCCTGCAGCGTCCAGGCCTCGTCGTCCAGGCCTTGCGGATCGGGCCAGCGCTGCACCCAAGGGGTCATGTGCACCACGTGGCCGCGGCCGGGTGGCAGGCGCTCGCACCAGCTCAGCAGCACCGTGGCGCCGGTCTGGCGGGCCAGCCGCGCGGCCAGGGTCATGGTGTAGGCCGGCTGGCCGAAGAAGGGGGCCCACACGCCCTGCCCCTGAGGCGGCACCTGGTCGGGCAGCAGGGCCACGGTGCCACCCTCGCGCAGGGCCCGCATCAACTGCCGCACACCGCCCAGCGAGGCCGGAGCCGAGGCCAGACCGGGCCGCGCCCGTGCGGTCTCTTCCATCTGCCGCAGCCAGGCCTTGCGCGCCGGCCGGTAGAGCACCGTCATGGGCTGTCTCGGCCCGAAGCGCTGCGCGTACGCGTGCGCCGCCACCTCGAAGCTGCCCAGGTGCGGCGTGAGGATGAGCAGCCCGCCCGGGCGACCGAGGGCCTGCTCGATGAACTCTGCGCCTTCCCAGCGCACGGGGTCGGGCACGGGGGCCTGCCTGGGGCGCAGCCACAGCCGGGGCAACTCCAGCGTCATGCGCCCGGCTTCGGCCACGGCGGCGCGCCGGTCACGCGCGCTCACCCCCGCCAGGCAGGCGTTGTCCTGCAGGCGTCGGCGGTAGACCGGCGACAGCATCCACACGACCCAGCCCAGCAGCGCCCCCAGGGCATGCAGGAACCTCAGCGATCGCAGGGACAGCCAGTGGGCGAGCCAGGACATGGTTCGGTTCTATACTCCACGGCATCGCCGAGTTAAGGACTACTTGCGGGGCGATGCAGCCGGGAAGGCCGGCTGGCGGGATAGAGCGAAGCTCTCGAGCCCGGAACCGCTAAAGCGTCGCCGCTTTCCAGGACACCCCTGACCGGCCACGCCGATCAACCCACCCAACCTGGAGCACACGAGTGGCAAGAGATTATCTGTTCACCTCGGAATCGGTTTCCGAAGGTCACCCCGACAAGGTCGCCGACCAGATCAGCGACGCCATCCTCGACGCCATCTTCGCGCAGGAC
>JBMLPD010000572.1:0-4498 GCA_049242285.1 Rubrivivax sp. | reverse complement strand
AGTACCGCGGCATCCGCCCCGCCCCCGGCTACCCCGCCTGCCCCGACCACCGCGTCAAGTCACAGATGTTCGAGGTGCTCAAGGCGCAGGAGATCGGCATGGGCCTGACCGAGAGTCTGGCCATGACGCCGGCGGCCAGTGTCAGCGGCTTCTACCTCGCCCACCCCGAGGCGGCGTACTTCAACGTGGGGCGCATCGGCGAGGACCAGATCGCCGATTGGGCCCGGCGCATGGCAATGGACGAGGCGCAGGCGAGAAGGGCGCTGGCGGGGGTGGTGTGAGGGGCGGGGGCCTTCGACGGCCTTCATGGCGTCCATCTATCGAAGCGCTGGAGCGCGCGCAGCGCGCGTTCAGTACTTGCCCTTCTCGATGAGCGTCACGCCAGGCAACCCCTTGAAGTGACCGTCGCAAGTCAGGAGTCGCGCCCCCTTGCTTTGTGCCGTGGCGAAGACGATGGCGTCCGCTGTCGCCAGCTTGTGCGCCCGTGCCGCCTCCGCTGCGGCCAGCGCGATGGGGGTGTCGAGCGCGAGGACGTGACAGATCTGCGTGAACGCAATCACCTGATCAGACCCGGTCCGACCTGTCACGGTAGCCCTCGGGCGTTGCACCGCGGGCGATGCCTTTGAGGGTTTCCAGACGGGGCACGGGCACCAGCAGCACGCCCGTGCCCTTCGGGATGAAGGCGAACGTCACGCCCGCCTCCCAATGCTGCGCTGCCCGGATAGCCTTGGGTATGGAGATCTGGTACTTCGAGGAAAGGGTAGCGGTAGGGTTCACGGTGTGGCACTTCGATCGATCGAAGAATGGCAAGACGTCGGAGGGCGGCTGTCCAGCATGCAGCAGGTGGACTGAGGAGGTTATGGCGGCACACCTGTTGGATCACGTCATCACCTCGACAGAGGGTCAGTTGCCCAACTCCAGCGCCAGCAGTTCCTCGACGCTCTGGCGGCGGCGGATCAGTCGCGTCGTGTCCATATCCAGCAGAACCTCTGCAGCCAGGGGCCGGGAGTTGTAGTTGCTGCTCATCGAGCTGCCGTAGGCACCGGTGTTCTCGATCACCAGAAAGTCGCCCACCGCAGCCTGAGGCAGGGCGCGAAGTTCGATGACGCCCCCTGCGCCTTGCGTGAACACGTCGCCGCTTTCGCACAGCGGGCCGGCAACCGCGCCAGGAGTGGCGCCGGCCAGCAACCGCCCGTCGCCGCTGACCACGCGGATGCTGTGGTGCGCGCCGTACATGGCCGGGCGCATCAGATCGTTGAAGCCGGCGTCCACCAGCACAAAGGGCACTCGGCCTTGACGCTTCACGGCCCGCACCTCGGCAATCAGGACGCCTGCTTCAGCCACCAGATAGCGGCCGGGCTCGATTTCGAGGCGCACCCCGTGGCCCAGGAGCGCCTGCGCTTCCCGACGAGTGGCGTCCCAGAGGCCGAAGTAATGCGCCGGGTCAATGCGTGGCTCGCCCTCGCGGTAGGGGATCGACAGGCCGCCACCGGCCGAGATGGCGGCCAAGTCCAGCCCGGCGGCCTTCACCTGTCGCACGGGGTCGACCATGGCCCTGCAGACCTGGCCCAAGTGCCCGTAGTCAACGCCCGAGCCGATGTGCATGTGCAAGCCCACCAGGCGCAGACCGGTGGCCTGGATCACGCCCAGCGCCTCGCCCAAGTCGGCGTGCCAGATACCGTGCTTGCTGTGCTCGCCCCCGGTGCTGGTCTTCTTGCTGTGCCCATGACCGAAGCCGGGATTCAAGCGCAGCCACACCGCATGGCCGGGCGCCCGCTCGCCGAGTTGGCGAAGCATGTCGATGGAGCCGCAGTTCACCACCAGGCCCTTGGTGAGCACGAAGTCCAGGGTCTCCCGGTCCAGCAGGTCGGCGGTGTAGACGATGTCGGCCTGGGCCGCCTCGATCAGCGTGGCGGCGCGCGCGCTGCCGTCTCGATAGCCCGCGGCCCATGCGCGCAGCGCCTCGCCGCGGCTCACTGCATCCACCTTGGCGCCGCCTTCGCGAAGCAGGCGCAGCAGGTGCACGTTCGGGTTGGCCTTTTGCGCGTAGCGCACGGCGTCGAAGACCTGCAGGCTGGCCAGGCGTTGGCGGACAGTGGGGGCGTCCATCACCCACACAGGCGTGCCGAACTGGCGGGCGAGGAAGCGGGTCTGGTCGTCGGTCAGCATGGGCGAAGCATGCCGACGCCAGCCCATGCAGTCCAATCGAAGCTTGTTACTTATGCATCCATTTTGGATATGCTGGCGCCATGCCCATCGGCCACCGCCAAGTCGAAGTCTTCCGTGCCGTGATACAGGCCGGCAGCGTCACGGCCGCCGCGCAGGTGCTGCACAGTTCCCAGCCCACGCTCAGCCGCGAGATCGCGCTGATGGAGCAGCGCCTGGGCTACGCCCTGTTCGAGCGCGGCTACGGGCGGCTCAAGCCTACGGCAGCCGCTTTGGCCTTGTTCGACAGCGTGCAGCGCCACTACCAAGGCTTGTCCCAGGTCCAGGCGCAGGCACGGGCCTTGGGCCGGGCCGAGACCCAGGCTTTCGCCCTGCTGGCTCAACCCGCGCTCGCTCACGCCTTGGTGCCCGGCGCTTTGGCGGCATGCCCAGCGGCGGCGCTGACGGCGGTGTCCATCGTCCCGGCTGAATCCCCGGTGCTGGAGGCCTGGATGAGCGAACAGCGATTCGACCTGGCGCTGACCGAGCGCGCCGATGCGCCCAGCGGCTGTCGGGCTGAGGCGCTGGCTGATCTGGACGAGGTGGCGGTGCTGCCGGCAGGGCATGCCTTGGCATCCCAGGGGCCACTGGGTTTGGACGACTTCTCGGAGCAGGTGTTCGTCAGCTTGTCCGATGACGACCCCTACCGGGCCCAGATCGATGCGCTGTTCGCCCAGGCCGGCGTCTCCCGCCAGATGCGCCTGCAAACACACAGCGCCGTCGCGGTGTGCGCGCTGGTGGCCCAAGGCCTGGGCATCGCCATCGTCAACCCCCTGACGGCGGCGGCCTGTGCCGGGCCGGCGATGGTGGTGCGGCCACTGACCGTGCGCATCCCGTTCAAGGTGACCCTGCTCACGCCGCTGCATCGACCGACACACCGGCTGGCTGCACCCCTGGCGCAAGCGTTGCGGGCTCGTTTGCGTTCGATGACGGCACAGGATGGCCCCGAAATTTTCGAAGTCCAGGCGCGGGCGGCCCTCTCCTGCGCGGTCGGCTCGAGCAGCGGCAGATCTCGCGCATGAACGCCGCGGGCGACACCTTTGTCGCGGCAGGGGAAAGGAAGCGGCCGCAAGCAGGCCAGACGTCAGCCCTGCAGAAGTCGCGACATCAGTTGGCGTGGGCCGCATTGGCGAGGACCAGATCGCCGACTGGGCCCGGCGCATGGCGATGGACGAGGCGCAGGCGAGAAGGGCGCTGGCTGCGATGGCAAGGTCGTAACATGCAGATATTCATCCAGAACCGTGTATCGGCGGAGGTCAAAATGGTGGTTCACACATTGCCAAGCCGGGACTTCGCTCGGGACGTGAGCAACGCCAAGCGATTGGCCAGCGACGGGCCGGTCTTCATCACGGACCGCGGCAAACCTGCGTTTGCACTCCTCAAGATCGAGGACCATTACCGTCTGAGCAAGGCCAAGCCGAAAAGCCTGCTGGAGGTCATGGACGCCATTGCGGGCGGGCACTTCGACTTTGAGCCACCCCGCATGGACGGGAAATTCAAGCCCGTCTCGCTCGATGGAGCCTGATGTTCCTCCTGGATACCAACGTCGTATCGGAGCTTCGGCAGGGCAAACCGTCGCGTAACGAACATGTGCTCGCCTGGGCGAGTCGGCAGGACGTGGCCATGCTGTACCTCTCATCGGTCGCCGTGTTCGAGTTGGAGGTCGGTGTCCGAACCATGGAGCGCAAGGACGTCTTGCAGGGCCGGAGCTTGCGTGTCTGGTGGTCTCAGGTGTTCGAGGCCTTCGAGGAGCGCATCCTGCCCTTCTCGGCGATCACGGCGATGGTGTGCGCGCCATTGCATGTAGTCGCCCTTGCAAAATCACCCAAGTCCTTGTCCCGATTGAGATTTAAGGGTGATTCCTGATTGATGGAACTCCCAAAAAGGTATCCAATGGGTTTCAGTTTCTGAGAGTTTTTGGGAGCTGAACCGATGGTCACAGACGACTTTTTTCGTGCCCGCCTGGATGGCATGGTGGACCTGCGTCATCCGCTGGCCGTGCTGGCTGCTCGCATGCCGTGGTCGGACATCGAAGCGGCGCTGGCGCCCGCCTTTGCCCACAAGGACCGCAAGGGTCGGGCGGTGGAAGGCGCGGACCTGTTTGGCCCCACCTTGTCGCAGGCCGGCGCGGGCGTGAGCGCGGCGGGCCGCCCGCGCTTGCCGATCCGGCTGATGGTGTCGCTGCTGTACCTCAAGCATGCCTTCAACGAGAGCGACGAGTCCCTCGTCGAGCGCTGGAGCGAGAACGTGGTCTGGCAGTTCTTCTCCGGCATGGAGTACTACAGCCCCAAGC
>JBMLPD010000571.1:0-3732 GCA_049242285.1 Rubrivivax sp. | reverse complement strand
TCACCCCCCCTGCCACGCCACCCCATCTTCATTCAGGATCACATCCAGCGGCACGTCGTGCGGCTCGCCTGCCAGCCAGGGCAGGAAGCCGTGGTGGTAGGCCAGGCCGACGGTGAAAGGGCGGGGTGACAGTTCGGCCAGTGTGCGATCGTAGAAGCCGCCGCCGTAGCCCAGGCGGATGCCGCGCGGCCCGTAGCCCACGCAGGGCACCAGCAGCAGCGAGGGCTCGAACGCCGGTGTGTCCTTGGGCTTGGGGATGCCGTAGGCGTCTTCCTCCATCGCGCAGCCCGGGTACCAGACATGAAAGCGCAGTTGCCTGGTGTCCTTGTGCACCACGGGCAGGCCGATGCGGCGCTTGTCATCGGCCTCGCTCCAGCGGTACAGCGCGGGCAGGGCGTCGAACTCGCCCTTGATGGGCCAGTAGGCGCCGATGGCGCGCTCCTGCCGCGTGGCCAGGAACACGCGCAGCACCTGCTGCAGGTGCATGGCGCGCTCGTGGCGGTCCACCAGGCTCTGGCGCTCGGCCTGCAACTGCCGGCGCAGCGTCTTCTTGTCGCGCGAGGGTTCCAAAGGCGGCAATTGGAAGGAAGACGTCATTGCATGCACCCAGGCCCCGTGGGACCTTGACCGACACAAACGCCATTGTGGGGGCTGCCTGCCAGAATCGGGGCATGACCCTGAACCTGATCGCGCTCGTGGTCGCGGCCGCCGCCGCCTTCACGTCCCTGCAGGCGACGGCCCAGGCCCCGGCCGTGCCTGCGGTGCCTGCCGTTTCCGCGGCCGATGCCCCCATCGTCGAAGCCCGCGAGGCCCTGCGCAAGAACGACCGCGCCCGCCTGGTGGCGCTGAAGGCCTCCACCGCCGCGGCCCGCCACCCGCTGGCCTCCTGGGTGGACTACTGGGAACTCAGCGTGCGCCTGAACACGGCGACGGTGGCCGAGGTGGACGGCTTCTTCACCCGCTGGAGCGGCACCTATGTGGAGGACCGCCTGCGCAACGACTGGCTGCTGGAGCTGGGCCGCCGCCGCGACTGGGCCCCCTTCGCCCGTGAGTTCCCCCGTTTCCGGATGAACGACGACCGCGAGGTCACCTGCTACGCGCTGCTGACGCAGCATCTGGCTGGCGCTGACGTGCGTCAGGCCGCGCGCGAGGCCTGGTACGCGCAGCGCGATGCCGATGAAGGCTGCCAGTTGCTGGCCCGCACCCTGTTCGAGGACAAGCAGCTCGCGGCGGCCGAGGTCTGGCAGGAGGTGCGGCTGTCGACCGAGAACAACCGCCCCCGGGCCGCGCGCACCGCAGCAGCCTTGCTGGGGGACGAGCCTGCCCAGGCCGTGGCTCAGATCTTCGACAACCCGGCGCGCTGGCTGGCGCAGCGCAAGCCCAGCGCCCAGCCCGAGGACCGCCAGTTGCGCACGGTGGCCGTCATCCGCCTGGCCGCCAGCGACCCGGAAGCCGCCGCCGGCCAATTGGCACAGCCCTGGGCGGCCCAAATGCCCGCTGCGCTGAAAGCGGCGGCCTGGGGCGTGGTGGCCAAGCAGGCGGCGCTGAAGCTGCAGCCCGAGGCGGCCGGCTGGTACCGCCGGGCCTTTGACCAGCAGCGTGCGTCGCAGGAGCCTCCGGCCTGGTCGGACGAGACCCTGGCCTGGGGCGTGCGCGCGGCCCTGCGCTCGGCGCCCTCGGAAGCCGAGCGCTGGGCGCTGGTGCAGCAGGCGGTGGGCGCCATGTCCGCGCAGGAGCAGAAGGACACTGCCTGGGTCTACTGGCGGGCCCGCGCCCTGCAGGCGCTGGCGCCCCGGGACGCGGCCGGTGATGAAGCCCGCGCCGGCGCCCGCCAGCTCATGCAGTCCATCGCCTCGCCGCTGAGCTTCTACGGCAAGCTGGCCAGCGAGGACTTGGGTCTGCGCCCCAGCCTGCCGCCCACCCCCGCGCCGCCCAGCCCCGCCGAGCGCGAGGCGGCCGCAGGCGTGCCCGGCCTGCAACGGGGGTTGCACATGATCAGCCTGGGCCTGCGCAGCGAGGGCGTGCGCGAGTGGAACTTCACCCTGCGCGGCATGAACGACCGTGAACTGCTGGCCGCCGCGCAAGTTGCCTGCGAGCGCGAGGTGTGGGACCGCTGCATCAACACCAGCGACCGCACCAAGGCAGAGATCAACCTGGCGCAGCGCTTCCCCACGCCCTTCCGCCAGGACGTGGTGGCCGCGGCCCGGCGCATCGGGCTGGATCCGGCCTATGTCTATGGCCTGATCCGCCAGGAGTCGCGCTTCATCATGGACGCGCGCTCGCACGTGGGGGCCTCGGGCCTGATGCAGCTGATGCCGGCCACGGCGCGCTGGACGGCCAGGAAGATCGGCCTGGACTTCAAGCCCGAGATGATCAACGACCGCGAGGTCAACCTGCGGCTGGGCACCGCCTACCTCAAGCTGGTGCTGGACGACTTCGGCGGCTCGGCCGCGATGGCCGCCGCGGCCTACAACGCCGGCCCCAGCCGGCCGCGCCGCTGGCGCGAAGGGCCTCTGATGGAAGTGGCCGCCTGGGCCGAGAACATCCCTTTCAACGAGACGCGCGACTACGTGAAGAAGGTGCTGTCCAACGCCACGGTCTACGCCGCGTTGCTGGAGGGTGCACCCACGCTGGCGCTGAAGGTGCGCCTGGGGGCGCCCATCGGCCCGCGTGATGGCAATGCGCCGTCACCTGACAAGGATCTGCCATGAGCCTGCGCCATCGACTCTCGGTCGTGATGCGCCCGTTCGCAACGGGGAGGGGTGATTCATGAAGGGTCAGATCGCCGTCCTCGGCGGCACGGGCTTCGTCGGCCATGCCGTGTGTGAGCAACTGGTGGAACGCAGCGGCGGTGCCGGTGGGCGCATCGTCGTGCCCACACGGCGGCGGCGCCACGGCCTGGCCCTCCAGTCCCTGCCCACGGTGCAGCTGGTGCAGGCCAACGTGCACGACGACCGGGACCTCGCGCGCGTGCTGGCCGGCTGCGATGCGGTGGTGCACCTGGTGGCCATCCTGCATGGCAGCGAGGCCGACTTTCAGCGCGTGCATGTGCAACTGCCCCGGCGCGTGGCGGCGGCCTGCAAGGCGGCCGGGGTGCGCCGCGTCGTCCACGTCAGCGCGCTGGGCGCGGCGCCCGATGCGCCCTCGCGCTACCTGCGCAGCAAGGCCGCGGGCGAGCAGGTCTGGCGCGAGTCCGGCCTGGACGTCACCGTGCTGCGGCCCAGCGTCATCTTCGGCGCGCGCGACCGCTTCCTCAACCTGTTCGCGCAACTGCAGGTCTTGGCGCCCTTCGTGCCGCTGGGCGGTGCCCAGGCGCGCTTCCAGCCCGTGTGGGTGGAGGACGTGGCACAGGCCGTGGTGCGCTGCCTGGACCGGCCCGCCACCATCGGGCAGGTGTTCGAGTGCGCCGGGCCGCAGCAGTTCACGCTGGCCGATCTGGTGCGCCTGGCCGGGCGGCTGAGCGGCCACCCCCGCCCCATCCTGCCGCTGCCCGGCGGCCTGGCGCGGCTGCAGGCCCTGGTGATGGAGTGGCTGCCGGGTGAGCCGCTGATGTCACGCGACAACGTGGATTCCATGAAGGTGCCCAACGTGGCCACCGCCGGGCAGCCGGGCCTGGCCGCGCTGGACATCGAGGCCTCGGCCGTGGAGGGGGTGGCCGCAGGCTACCTGGGCGGAGCCGAAGGCCCCGGCCGCTTCATGCCCTGGCGGTCCAGGCACCGATGAAGGCACCAA
>JBMLPD010000570.1:0-17797 GCA_049242285.1 Rubrivivax sp. | reverse complement strand
GTGTTTTCGCAGCCTCACCTTTGGGGTGACAGCGCTATGCACTTGCCAGCACCGCCTTTGATGCGCCATGCGGTGTTGCCCCTCCTTGCAGGCACGAGCCTGCCGCGTCGTCGCGCCTTGCCTGGCGCCCCAACAGCAGCGCTGGCAAATGCATCCAACTGCCGTTTTCAGGTTGAACGCCCTCACAGCCGAATCGGCAGCCGACGGATGCGTCGCCCGGTCAGCGCCGCCAGGGCGTTGACCACTGCAGGGGCGATCGGGGGCACGCCCACTTCGCCAAGACCGCCCGGTGGGCGAGCACTCGGGACGAAGTGAGTCTCCACTGACGGCATCTGGGCCAGGCGCAAGACGTCCTGCTGATCGAAGCGGGACTGCCCGACGCGCCCGTCCTGGAACGTGATCTCGCCCATCAGCGCGGCCGTCAGGCCGAAAGCCACGGCCCCCTCCATCTGGGCGCGCGCGCTGCTCGGGTGCACCACCACGCCGCAGTCCACGGCGCACACCACCCGGTGCACGCGCGGCTGCCCATCCTGCAGCGAGACCTCGGCCACCTGGGCGCAGATGGAGCCGAAGCAGGCGTGCAGCGCCAGACCGTGCGCCCGGCCTGCCGGCAGCGGCGCGCCCCAGCCGGCCTGCGCAGCCGCCAGATCCAGCACGGCACGGTGGCGCGGGTGGCGCTCCAGCAGGGCGCGCCGGTAGGCCAGCGGGTCCTGCCCGGCGGCGGCCGCCAGTTCGTCCAGGAAGCATTCGGTGAAGAAGGCGTTGTAGGAGTGGCCGACGCTGCGCCAGTAGCCCACTGGCACCGGCGTCTTCACGAGAAGTTGGCGCACGCTCAGGTGCGGGATGTCGTAGGGCAGGTCGAAGGCCCCCTCGGCCTGGAACTTGTCGGGCACCGCCGGCGTGGACAGGCCCGCCAGACGGTCGCAGAAGGACTGGGTCACCGAGGGTGCGGCCACGCGGTTCACCCAGGCCTGCGGGCGGCCGCGCGCGTCCAGGGCGGCACGGAAGGAGGCCATCGCGGCCGGGCGGAAGCGGTCGTGGCGGAAGTCCTCCTCGCGCGTCCACTGCAGCTGCACAGGCACCCCCGGCAGGCGCCGGGCGATGGCCACGGCCTCGTCCACCATGTCCACCTCCAGCCGGCGGCCAAAGCCGCCGCCCAGAGCCGTCATGTGCAGCGTCACCCTGGAGGGCCACACCCGGGCGGTGCGCGCGGCCTGCAGCCGCGCCAGGAGGGGCACCTGGGTGGGGCACCACAGTGTCACGTCGTCGGCCGTCACCTGCGCAGTGCAGTTGACGGGCTCCAGCGCCGCGTGGGCCAGAAAGGGTACCTCGTACACCGCCTCGATGGGCGGGCCCGTGGCGGCGGCCAGGGCCGCCTGTGCATCGCCCTGGCTGCGAAACCCAACCCCCCTTTCCGTCCCCTGCAGCGCCCACTGCAGCTGCTCGCGCAGCGCTGGTGTGGACACCCCGGCATGCGGTCCCTCGCGCCAGGCCACGGCACCTGCAGACAGTGCGGCCTGCAATGCGCTGTGGGCACGCCAGAAGCTGTCAGCCACCACCGCCACGGCGGCCTGGTCTTCCAGGACAAAGGCGGCCCGCACACCCGGCCGCTGCAGGGTGGACGCGGTGTCGAAGGACACCACGCCCCCGCCCAGGGTGGGCACATGGTGGATGGCCGCAAAGCACAGCCCGGGCAGGCGCACGTCGGCCCCGTAGACCGTACGACCGGACACGGACGCGCCCGTGTCCAGGCGCAACACCCCTTCGCGTCCGATGAAACGGAAACGGGCCGGATCTTTCAGCTCCACCTCGGCCGGCGGCTTCAGGCGCGCGGCTGCATCAGCCAGTTCGCCGTAGTCCAGCACGCGGCCCGTTGCCCCATGGCGTACCCGGCCGCCCTCGGCGCGGCAGTCGGCCAGCGGGACCTGCCAGCGCTGCGCGGCAGCCTGCAGCAGCAAGGCCTTGGCCGTGGCGCCGGCCAGGCGCAGCGGCCCCCAGGCATCGCGCACGCTGGAGGATCCCCCTGTGGCGTGCAACGACAAGGCCTGCCCGGCCCACTGCAACGCGGCGGCCGTGGTGCGGGCCCCCCAGCCCTCGTCGTCCATGTCGAAGGGCGAGGCGTTCAACAGCAGCGCGGTGTTGGCATAGAGCCCGCCCACGGGCGTGGGCTGGACTTGAACCCGGGCCCCATCGGCCTCCAGCTCCTCAGCCACCAGCAAGGCCAGCGCCGTGTGCACGCCCTGGCCCATCTCGGCGCGCGGCGCGGCCACCGTGATGCGCCCATCGACCGTGATCTTCACCCAGCCGTTGAGCGCCACCTCGCCGGGTGCGGCGGGGAAGTCTGACGGTTTGCCCAGCCGCGCCCCTGGCGCCACTCCGCAGCCCACCAGCAAGGCCCCGGTGGCCACAGAACCGGCCACCAGAAAGCGGCGGCGGCCGAGGGTGGTTGCGCAGCGCTCACCGCCCGCGGCGCGGCCCGGCCGCCCGGTCACGCGACGCCCCGCGGGCGCGCGCCGAAGACGGCTGTGCCCAGGCGCACCATCGTCGATCCCTCGGCCACGGCCGCCTCCAGGTCGTCACTCATGCCCATGGACAGGGTGTCCAGGTCCAGCCCCTGCGCCTGCAACCGCTGCAGCAACAGGCGCAGCGCCCGGTGCGGGGCCCGTTGCGCCTCGAAGCCCTGCGCCGGCTCCGGTATGGCCATCAGGCCGCGCAGCCGCAGGCGCGGCAGGGCGGCGGCCGCGCGGGCCACGTCCGGCAGTTCCTCGGGCGCCAGGCCGCTCTTGCTGGCTTCGCCACTGATGTTGACCTGCAGGCAGATGTTCAGCGGCGGCAGCCCCGGCGGGCGCTGGTCCGACAGGCGCTGCGCGATCTTCAGGCGATCCACCGAGTGCACCCAGTCGAAAGCCTCGGCCACCGCCCGGGTCTTGTTGCTCTGCAGCGGGCCGATCAGGTGCCACTCCACACCTGCGCGCAGGTCCGACAGCGCTGCCATCTTGTCCAGCGCCTCCTGGACATAGTTCTCGCCAAAGGCCCGCTGGCCCGCCTGCCGGGCCTGGCGCACGGCCTGCGCCGGCTGCAGCTTGCTCACGGCCAGCAGGCTCACGCTGGCAGCGTCGCGCTGCACCGCCTGGCAAGCCTGCGCGATACGCTGGCGCACGTCGGCCAGGCGCTGTTCAAGCGCGGTCATGATGGTTCGATCGTCTCCGGCAGGTCGGCTGGCCCATGAGGCCCTTCGTGCGCAGGATAAACTGGCTTTCATGGATATCACCCAGCTGCTGGCCTTCTCGGTGAACAACAAGGCTTCGGACCTGCACCTCGCCGCGGGCCTGCCACCCATGATCCGGATCAACGGCGACGTGCGGCGCATCAACATCGAGCCGCTGGATCACAAGCAAGTTCAAGACATGGTGCACGACATCATGAACGACGCCCAGCGCAAGCACTATGAGGATACGCTGGACTGCGACTTCAGCTTCGAGATCCAGGGGCTGGCCCGGTTCCGGGTCAATGCGTTCAACCAGCTTCGCGGCGCCGGTGCGGTGTTTCGAACCATCCCGAGCAAGGTCCTGACGCTGCAGCAACTCGATGCGCCACGAATCTTCGCCGATCTGGCGCTCAAGCCCCGCGGCCTGATCCTTGTCACCGGCCCCACGGGCTCTGGCAAGAGCACGACCCTGGCGGCCATGCTCAACCACATCAACGAAACCCTGCACGGCCACGTGCTGACGGTGGAAGACCCCATCGAGTTCGTGCACGAGAGCAAGAAGTGTCTGGTCAACCAGCGCGAGGTGGGCCCGCACACCATGAGCTTCCAGAACGCCCTGCGCGCCGCACTGCGCGAGGATCCGGACGTCATTCTGGTGGGCGAATTGCGCGACCTGGAGACCATCAGGCTGGCCATCACGGCCGCCGAGACCGGCCACCTGGTGCTGGGCACGGTGCACACCAGTTCGGCAGCCAAGACCATGGACCGCCTGATCGATGTCTTTCCCGCCGGAGAGAAGGACATGGTGCGCGCCATGATTTCCGAAAGCCTGGTGGGCGTCATCTCGCAGACGCTGTGCAAGCTCGAGGACGGCTCAGGGCGGGTGGCGGCGCACGAGATCATGCTGGGCACGCCTGCGGTGCGCAACCTCATCAGGGAGAACAAGATCGCCCAGATGTACTCGACCATCCAGACCGGCATGGCCGTGGGCATGCAGACCCTGGACCAGAGTCTTTCCGATCTGGTGCGTCGCAGGCGCATCGCGCCGGCCGTGGCACGCTCCCTGGCGAAGAATCCCGAAAATTTTCAGGGCTGAGACAGCGCCCTGTGTCGTACCGGCTTTGCTTTCTTCCTGCGCACGCACCGGTGCACGCCCACACCCGCAAGCCCGGCCGTGCCCACGCGACGGCCGAGGGCAGCGCTGTCCGGCCCAAGGCACCGGGCGCATGAAACGGATGAAGGACGCCTGCCGTCAGGCCCGGCGGGTCAGGCGGGTCAGGCGGGCAAACGCGCCCGTGGCCCTGCAGCGACCGTTCGACAACGGCAAAACCCGAAACCCTTGCTGAGAACCCACCTTGAGCACCAAGACCTACGCACCCGTTCCCCCGCAGCGCGTGGCCTTTCTCGGCCTGGGCGTGATGGGCCACCCCATGGCCGGCCACCTGACACGGGCCGGGCACCAGGTGACGGTGTACAACCGCACCGCTGCCAAGGCCGCTGCATGGGTGGCCGAGTACGGCGGCAACGGCAGCACGTCGGCACCCACCCCCGCGCAGGCGGCGCAAGGCGCCGACATCGTCTTCGCCTGTGTCGGCAACGACGACGACCTGCGCGCGGTGACGGTGGGCGCTCAAGGCGCCTTTGGCGGCATGAAGCCCGGCGCGCTGTTCGTGGACCACACCACCGCATCGGCCAGCGGGGCACGTGAGCTCTGCGCGGCGGCGCAGGCACGCGGGCTGCACTTCGTGGACGCCCCGGTCTCCGGCGGTCAGGCCGGCGCGGTCAACGGGTTGTTGACCGTGATGTGCGGCGGCGACGAGGCCGCCTTCGACACCATGAAGCCCGTGGCCATGGCCTACGCCAAGGCCGTCACCCTGGTGGGTGCCAGTGGCGCCGGCCAACTGGCCAAGATGGTCAACCAGACGGCCATCGCCGGGCTGGTGCAGGGCTTGTCAGAGGCCATCGCCTTCGGCCTGCGCGCCGGGCTGGACATGAAGCTGGTGCTGGACGTCATCGGCAAGGGCGCGGCGCAGAGCTGGCAGATGGACAACCGCGGCAAGACCATGGTGGACGGCCAGTTCGAGTTCGGCTTCGCCGTGGACTGGATGCGCAAGGACCTGGGCCTGGTGCTGGAAGAAGCGCGGCGCAACGGCGCCCGGCTGCCGGTGACCGCACTGGTGGACCAGTTCTATGCCGACGTGCAGACCGCCGGCGGCAACCGCTGGGACACCTCCAGCCTGATCACACGGCTGAAGTGAGGCGCTGCCGCGGACGGCGCGCCCGCGGCCCCACCCTCACTGTTTGGGCGCTTGCTGGCCTGAGCTCTTCAGCAAGCCGGCCAGCTGCTCCTCCGTCAGGATCTCGAAGACGCGGACCACCTTCTGCACGCCGGGCACGCTTCGCGCCACGGCCACCGCCCGTGCGGCCTCGCGCTCGGTCACCCGGCCCATGAGATGGACCACGCCGCGCTCGGTGGTGACCTTGATGGTGTTGGCCTGCAGGTCCTTCGCGTCGATGAAGCCGGCCTTGACGCGAGCCGACAGCACGGCGTCGTTGGAACGGGCGGTCAGGCTGCTCTTGCCCATCACGGCCAGTTCGTTGACCACTGAACCCACGCCCTCGATGCGGCCGATGGCCTGCTCCACCGCGCTGCGGGCGGCGGCATCGGGCACTTCACCCGTCAGCAGGACGATGCGGTTGTAGCTGGTCACGCTGACGTTGGCCTGCTCGCCCGTGAGCTCGCGCACCCGCGTTGCGCCCTTGAGTTCGATGGCCTGGTCTTCCACCTGCGTGCCGGCCGTGCGGCGGTCCACGCTGGCCAGGGCGCCGCCCAACACGGCACCACCCACCAGCACGGGGGCGCAGGCCGGCAGCACCGTGGCTGCCGCAAGGGCCAGAACGGCCGCGCGCACGGCACGCGCGGCACAGGACAAGGAGCGGTCATTCGTGTTCATCAGGAGTCCAGTTCACCCATGAGTTGAAGATCGACGGCGTCGCACAGGGCGTGCAGCGCCACGAGATGAGCCTCGGCCACCCGGGCCGGGCGGTCGTGGGGCACGGTCAGCAACACGTCCGTGTCGGTCAGCAAGCCGCGCCATGGGCCGGCCTCGGGACCGGTCAGGGCCACCACCGTCATGTCGAGCGAACGGGCCAGGCGCGCGGCCTCGCGCAGACACTCGCCATCGGCCCCGGCATCCAGCACCAGCAGCAGGTCCCCCGGCTGCCCCAGGGCCCGCACCTGCTGGGCCAGACCTTGCAGGGCGTCATCGCGCAGCGCCAGGGCCGCCAACGGCGGGCGGTCCCGCTCGAAGCGCCCCGTGAGCGTGGCCGCCAGCACGGGCGCCAGACCGGCACCCACGTCAGCGCCCGCCACCAGCACCTTGCCCCCGCTGGTGAGGCAAGCCGTCAGCGCCTGCACGGCATCGGCCACGGGCCGGGACAAGACCTGCGCCGCCTGGCTGAGCAGGTCGGCGGCCTCGAAGAATTGCTGCTGGATGCGCTGCTCGAGCATGGCCGTTCATCATATGACACGGGGTTCGGACGAGCGCCAGAAGCACCGTCGTCCGGTACTCCATCCGGCACCCTCCATCGGCACCTCAGCCCGGCATCCCCACCCGGCCCCTCTGCCTCGCGCCTCACCCCGCATCAAAAGCCGCTTTCAGCCACTGCAGCCGCTCGCCATCGAGGGCCACCACGTCGAAGCGGCAGGGCGGCAGCGCGGCCTGGCGCATCAACCAGTGCTGGGCCGCATACACGATGCGCCGCTGCTTGGCGCTTCCCACGCTGGCCGCCGCGCCGCCGAAGCCGCCTGGGCCCGCGCCGGCCGCTGGCGCCGCCCTGGAGCGCACTTCCACGAAGACGATGGTGCCGTCGGGCTCGCGCATGATCAGATCGATCTCGCCCGCACGGGCGCCGGGTCCGCGCGCGACCCGATAATTGCGCTGCACCAGACGCAGCCCCGCGCGCTGCAGGTGCTGCAACGCCACCGTCTCCGCCCGGTTCCCGGCCCCGCCGGAGCTGCCCACTGCGCCCCACCTCTTGAGCATCGACGCCTCCACCCTGCTGCACGCGGCCGCCCTGGCCGCGGGTGCGCAGCAGTATCCGGCAGGCGCCCTGTACGTGGTGGCCACCCCCATCGGCAACCTGGCCGACCTGAGCCTGCGCGCGCTGCATGTGCTGGCCCTGGCCGACACCATCGCCTGCGAGGACACCCGCCACACCGGCGCCCTGCTGCGCCACCTGGGGCTGGACAAGCCGCTGCTGGCCCTGCACGAGCACAACGAAAGCACCGCGGCGGCGCGCGTCATCGGCCTGCTGGCCGAGGGCCGACGCGTGGCCTATGTCAGCGACGCCGGCACCCCGGCCGTCTCCGACCCCGGAGCCGCGCTGGTCGCGGCGGTGCGCCAGGCCGGGCGGCGTGCCATTCCCGTGCCGGGCGCGAGCAGCGCGGTGGCGGCAGTCAGCGTGGCGGGTGACGCCACAGCCCCGGGCTTTCGCTTCGTGGGCTTTCTGCCGGCCAAGGGCGGCGAGCGCCGCGCCGCCGTGCAGGCCGTGGCGGCCTGCCTGGACCAGCAGGTGCTGTTCGAGGCACCGCACCGCATCGAGGCCCTGCTGGCCGCCCTGGCCGAGGGCCTGGACCGGCGCACGGTGACGCTGTGCCGCGAACTCACCAAGCAGTTCGAGACCGTGGTCACGCTGCCCGCCGCCGAACTGCCCGCCTGGCTGGCGGCCGACCCGAACCGCGGCCGCGGCGAGTTCGTGCTGGTGGTGCACACCCTGGCCCCTGTGACGCCCGCGGACGATGCCTTGCCCGACGACACGCTCAAGGTGCTGCAGGTGCTGCTGGCCGAGTTGCCCGTGAAGCAGGCCGTGGGGCTGGCCGCCACCCTCACGGGGCAAGCGCGCAATGCGCTTTATGAAGCGGCATTGAAGCTGCGCGACGGGCGGTCCGCAGGCTGAGCGCGTCTTGCCCGGCGTCTGCTGCTCTAGCGCCGGCACAAGCTGCCCAGGGGTAGGACGATAGCGGCACCGAGGACCCTGGCTCGCTGGGTGTCGAGGACTGGCATGTCGCGGGTGCGCTGCGTCCCGCGTCACAGTGGGTGGGTGGCGACACTGCGGAGATAGGACAGGATCACCGCCTTGGCCTCTCCCTGTCGCGCGGCGTCATGGCCTGCCCAGGGCAACAGGGCGTCACCCAACTCAATGATCGCCTCCAGCACCAAGGCGCGACGCCCCTCGGTGAGGCCAACTCCCGCGTCATCCAGCATCTCGCCCAGCAATCCCGCGATGTGCACGTCGGCCAGCGCCTCGGTGTCCTGGATCGCGGCGCTTCGGGATAGGGCATGCCGGATCTCGATGTAGGCCGGATGGGCGGCATAGCAGGCCGCAAGGCGCGGAACAAGCAAGTCGACCAGGCCCGAAAGATCGCGCGGAGGCGGCGTGGCCCGGAAGTCGTCGCGGCATCTTGCGGCGACAGCCACGAACTCGGCCGCCTGTCGTGCGTGCAGGGTCGTGACCAGTGCCTCCTTCGACGCAAAGTACTGATACAGCGAGCCTTGCGCCGTGCCGGTACGTCGCGCGATCGCACCGAAGGCGGCGCCATCCACACCACGTTCGGCGATGAGGTCGGCCGCGGCCGCCAGCAGCGACTCGAAGCGTGCCCGACCCCGGGCCTGCTTCGGCCAACCGATGCGCAGGTCTTTCGCCGCATCTGCTTCTCCTGCATTTCTCTGTCCTGCCATCTGAACCCTTGATTTACGACAATACTGTCGTATATTTATACGACCCTATTGTCGCAATCTTCAGGTCGACTATGAACACGCCCCTCTCAAAACGGCGGCTTCTTGGCGGGGCGACGCTGCTGTGGGCTTGCCCGGCCCTCATTCGGGGCGAGACTGCAAACGACGCCGATGTCGTCGTCATTGGCGCCGGCGCAGCGGGCTTGGCGGCGGCGGCCTGGCTCGGGGCGGCGGGGCGCCGAGTGGTCGTGCTGGAGGCACGCAGCCGGATCGGCGGGCGCACCTACACCGAGACCGCCACCCTGGGACTGCCCTTCGACTGGGGCGCGCACTGGCTGCTAAAGAACAAAAGCAACTCCTTTTTCGCAGACGCCGCCAGGCTGGGCCGATCGACCTGGGAGAGCCCTCAGTTGCGGGATGTCCGGCTCGTCCGCGACGGTCAGGCGGTGCCCGACGGGCCAGCCCGCGTCAGGGTGGCCTTGCCGGGGTTGGGGTTGCGGGTGTGGCTGCGCAGCCTGCAAGGGGGTGACTTCGCCCTGGGGGCTGCTGCTCGGGGAGAGATGCAGACTGTGGCAGCCCAACTCGCGGCCTTCAGCATGGCCACCGACGCCGACCGTCTGTCGGCTCGCGACTATGGCGGGCTTGCATCTGGCGACGACTGGCAGGTCGAAGGCGGGTACGGACGGCTTGTGGCCGATGTGTGGTCCGGCGTGCCGGTGCGCACCGGCCATCCGGTCCATGCCATCGACTGGACCGCCGCCGACCGCATCGTCGTCTCGGGCCCCTTCGGCGCGCTCAGCGCCCGGCGCGTCGTCATTACCGCACCGCCGCCCGTGCTGGCCGAAGGCCTCATCCGGTTCAACCCGGCACTGCCCCCTGACCGGCAGACGGCAATCGCAAGCCTGCGGGGCGGGCGGTTCATCAAGGTCGGGCTGCGGCTGGACGCGCCGATGACGGAGGTGCCGGAGTACGTCTGCGACATCGCCAAGCTTCAGCGCGGCGAGGGCGCGGTCCTGCACCTTGACCGTCGCCTCCCGCTGGCCACGGCCATACTCGCCGGGTCGTACGCCGAGGCCGTCTCCCGCCAGGGAGCACAAGCGCTTCAGGCTGAGGGGCGCGACATCCTGGCCTCGTTCCTGGGCGGCACAGCCGCCAGGCGGGTTCTGGCTGCCGCAGCGGCCGTTGACTGGTCTGCGGACCCCCTGTCCAGGGGTGCCTACGCGGTCGTTCCCATCGGCTCGGTGGATGCCCGGGCGACCTATGCGTCGCCCCTGGACGATCGGCTTTTCTTTGCCGGCGAAGCCGCGGGCGGCGCGCACGCCGCAACGGCCCATGGCGCGCGCCTGTCCGGCGAAGCCACCGCCAAGGCGATCCTGGCGCTGCAGAGATGAGCAAGGTTGAGCACCGGTCGGGCTGCGGGCCGCTGACGCTCCATCGGAAGCGCTCGATCGGCCCCATCACCCTGGGCCTGGCGCGACGGCCTGGCCTTCGAGCCGCGCGGCGGCAAAGCCGGCATGGGATGCGCATCAGGGGCGTTGAGCTGCGCCTGCGCGCTTTCATCGGCACCGAACTGTCGTGCCAGACCGAACGCATGCGCCGCGTACAGGCTGTTCCCGCCACGCCGGCCTACCCCAGGCCCAGACCCCCCCACCACCACCACATCAAAACTACGAAGGAGACCTTCATGACGACCATCCATTCATGCCGCAAGGTTGCACGCTTGATGGCGGCCGCCGCCTCGACGCTAGTGGCCACCACGGCCCTGGCCCAGACCCCCACCAAAGCCAGCCCCCTGTCCGTGGACACCGAGCTCCGCCTTGTCAACGACCTGCGCAACCGCGGCATCAGCGATTCGCTGATGAAGCCGGCCGCCAAGCTCACCGTGCAGGCGGCGCACGAAAGCGGCGTGATCGGCGAGCTGGTGCTCACCACCGTGAGCAAGAAGCAATACCTCCAGGGTAACGGCCTGGGCATCGAGGCAACGCTGGCCTACCACTGGGGAGACCCCGAAAGGTGGTGGTTCGGGGTCGGCGCAACACTGGAGCGCTTTCCAGGCGCTCGCTTCGAGGCCCCACACGCCATCGACCTCGACAGCTTCACGCCGGCCGACGTGAGGCGCAGCAAGTTTGACAGCGACTACCTGCTCCTCGAAGCCGGCTACGGCGCACTGGAGGCGCGGGTGTTGTCAGTGGTGTCGCGCTCTTATCACGGCGCCAACACTGGCGGCGTGTGCGGGCAGATTCTGCAGGTCAGCACCGATCCAGCCGCCGGTCTGGGGTGCTACGCGCGTGGCGATCACAACTCCCGCGGCACGCTGCTGGCCGACCTGAGTTACAGCATCGACCTGGACCCGCACACCACGCTGAACCTGTCTGTCGGTGTGCAGAAGGTGAAAAACTTCCGTGAGGCCGATGCCACCAACTACTCGGTCGGCATCTCACATCGGCGCTGGGGTTTCGACTTTGGCGCCGAGTGGGTGGGCGTGAACACCCGAGTGCGCGAGCTTTACCTCGTGCCCGACGGCGACAAGCTGCGCGCGACTGACAAGAACCGGCTCGTGGTCAGTGTGGCGCGCAAGTTCTGAGCCAGCGCGAACTTCATCGCGATCGCCTACCTGCGGATGTCCAAGCTCAAGCATCTGCCGGCCAGCCCGTTCGTACCGGTGGCTGCCAAGTGAGGACGTTGCGTTCCACACGAAACGACATGGAGCCCTGGGTGCGTCGATCCTCGACTGTGTCGGGCCGGCTGTCGATCGGTATCTCAACGGCCTGCTGATAACACCCGGAGGTGCTATGGCTTGAAGTTACCAGACTTATCTCATGTCTATCAATTTGACCGTTCTCTCTTGTTTCGGAGTGACCATCATGAAAATCAATCGTCGCGTCTTCACCACCGGCATCATCGCCTCGACAAGTACCTTTTTCGCCAGGGCGGGAACGGTCACAGATACCGATGTCATCATCATCGGGGCGGGCTTTGCCGGTATCTCGGCAGCCAGGCAGCTCAAATCTTTGGGGGTTCGAGTCATAGTGTTAGAGGCCCGCGATCGGATTGGCGGCCGGGCCTTTACCGACACCAAAACCCTGGGCCGCAAGTTTGATCAGGGAGCCTATTGGCTACATAACAAAGCCACCAATCCCTTGCTTCCCTTGGCGCGTGAATTGGGCACGAACCTGCTCGACAGCAGCATGAGCAATGGCCAGATCTTTTTCCGGGCTACCGTATACCCTGATTTGTCTTGGGGCGCAGTATCAGATGCGCTTCGGGCTTATGAACTGCGCCAAGCGCTGGCATCTCGTATTCTAAAGGACGTCTCACTGGGGGCGACACTGCCCAATCCAACGCCAGCGCAGCGGTTTGTGAAAAACATCCATGCCGTTGAAATGGGCGACGATCCTGACCTGATTTCGCGCAAGGGCTATCACATGCTCGAAAATAGCGAGGATTTGATCCCAGAAACGGGCATGGGCGCGCTGGCGCAAGGCTTGGCTTCAGGTCTGGACATACGCCTGAACTGTCCGGTCGCCGCACTGGTCTGGCATGGCGCCCATGGCGTCACGGTAAAGGGCAGTTTTGGGCAATTGATGGCGCGAAAGGTCATAGTCACTGTGCCGACAGGGGTCTTGGCGTCAGGCGCGATACGGTTTGACCCGGCCCTACCCCAGGCCACAGAGGCTGCAATCTCAAACCTGCCAATGGGCGCGTTCGAAAAGCACGCCATGGTACTTAGCCAGGCCATGCCGGACTTGCCCGAATATGCGGTTTCGAAAAGCCATGTTGAGCAGGGGATTTATCATGCCCTGGTGGTCTCTCCTGACAAAAAGATGGTCACAGCCATGATCCCCGGGCCAGTCTCTCGAGACTTGTTCAAGGCAGGTATGCCAGCCATGGAGGCTTTTGCTGACGACCTACTCAAAAATGTGATCGGAAGTCAGGTCCGCGTTGTAGCGCGCGCAACCACCAATTGGCAGAGAGACCCCTTTGCACGCGGCAGTTATGCCTACTCGAAGGTCGGTCATTCAAACGCACGAGAGATCTATGCTCAGCCGATTGACGATCGACTGTTTTTCACCGGCGATGGCGCTGACGATCCTTTGGCTGTAACCGCGGGCGGTGCTTGGCGGAACGGCCAGAAGGCCGCGCGAACCGTCGCAAAACTTCTTGGTACCACCTGATTGAAAACGGGTTTCAGCATGCCGCGTGCGATCACTCCGTTAACCCGTGACCCGGATCCCGCAGTCGCTGCCCAGGTCGTTGATGTCATGGATAAATCTGGCTCATCAGCAGCTGGTCGCACCATGCGTCTCAGCAGTCGCCAAACATCACCAGGAGCAGCCGCATGAACGACAGGCTCACCACGGCCGTCAGCGCCGCCAGCCTGAGGACACGCTCTTTGTTCGAGGCCCAACAGCGTGCGTTCGCGGCCCATCCCTACCCCAAGGCCAGTGAGCGACGCATGCAGCTGCGCGGGCTGAAGCAGCAGCTATCCCGTTATCAGGATCGGCTGGCGCAGGCGATCAGCGAGGACTTCGGCTTTCGTTCGCCCGCCGAATCCAAGATGCTGGACATCCTCAGTTCAACGCTTGAGATCAATCACGCGCTCTCGCACCTGGGCCGGTGGATGCGGCCCAGCCCTCGTTCGACCGAGTTGCTCTTCCTGAGCAACAGCCTGCAGGTGCGCTATCAGCCCAAGGGAGTGGTCGGCGTCATCGTGCCCTGGAACTTCCCAATCTACCTGGCAATCGGGCCGCTGGCCGCTGCCTTGGCTGCCGGCAACCGGGTGATGATCAAGATGCCGGAGATCACCCCAGCCACCAATGCCATGCTGAGCCGCATGCTGGCCGAGGTGTTTGCCGAAGACGAGGTGGCCCTGGTGGGCGAGGAGTTGCTGGATCCGAACGACTTCAGCTCGCTGCCCTTCAACCACATCGTGTTTACCGGCTCGCCTGCGGTCGGGCGAATCGTGATGCGCAGCGCCGCCGAGAACCTCACGCCGCTGACGCTGGAACTGGGCGGCAAGAGCCCCGCCTTGGTCCTGCCAGGCTGCGCCATTCGGGAAGTAGCGCGGCGCATCACCCATGGCAAAGCGACAAACTGCGGACAAATCTGTGTGTCGCCCGACTACGCACTCATTCCGCGCGCTGCAGTGGGCGAGTTTGTGCAGGCCGTTCAGTCCAGCTTTCAAGCGCTGTTTGGGCCCAGCCTGTCCGGCAGCCATGACTACACCTCGATCATCAACGACCGGCATGCGGCGCGAATTTCGGCACTGCTGGACGATGCCCGCAGCAAGGGCGCGCAAATCGTCCCTTGCGCGCAGGCGGGCGTGGGGCGGCAGATGCCGCTGCAGGTGGTGACAGGCCTGCGCGACGACATGCGGCTCATGCACGAGGAGATCTTCGGCCCCATCCTGCCAGTGCTGCCTTATGACAGCCTTGATGAGGCCGTGGCCCATATCAACCGCGGGCCGCGCCCGCTGGCGATGTATTTGTTCGGCCACGACGCAGCGCAGCGCGACGAGGTGCTCAGACGAACTCACGCTGGAGGTGTGACCATCAACGACTGGGGCTGGCATGTCATCAACCACGATGCACCTTTTGGCGGCGTCGGCAACTCGGGCATGGGCAGTTACCACGGCGTTGAAGGCTTTCGCGAGCTTTCGCATGCGAAGACGGTATTCAAGCGGCACCGCTTTTTCCCCATCGGTCTGTTCTATCCCCCCTACGGCAACTTTGTGCAGCGCCTGGTGTTGAAGCTGTGGCTGGGTGAGGGCGATCCGAATCTTGCCCCGCTGAGCGCAAAGCAGCCACCCGCTCACTACCACCACAACAAGCCAGCAGGAGACAGCACATGAGCCCCTACCGTCCGGTTCAACCAGCTGCCGTGACCCTGAGCCTGGCGATGGTCAGCGGGGGACCGGGTTTCGCCCAGCAGCAGGCGGGACCCGAACCGGCTACAGCAAGCGCCAAGCAGGCGTTTTCGAAGTTCATCGAGCAATTTCGACATGCGTGACCTCGATGGCGCCACGCGCGGCCTGACCGCGACGCTCGCCGAGCTCTCGGTCAAGTCTGCCGACGGCAAACAGGTCTGTGACACCGGCCGCTTAAGCTTCATCGCGGGCGAGGGCCCCGCCACCGTCGGTCCAAGCCTGTGGCGCATGGAAAGACTCAATAGCGCGGCGGTCCTGTTGAGAGTCACCGAGAGCACTGACCAGATCTGCGGCCATGACCTCGCGAATGTGAACCTGGTCGAGTGCAAAGCCGGCCGGATCGTGATCGACCCGCTGCTGACGGCGAGAAGCGCCAATGCCACGCTGACCTTCGCGCTGGAGCAACTCGGCAGCAAGAAGCCAGGGGGATCCGCGATCTACACCCGCAGCAGTGCGGACCACTTCGGCGGGGTGCGCGGCGTCATCAAGGCAGCCGATGGGGCGGCCCGCAAGGTCAAGGTGTCGCGCTCGCAAGATTTACCTTTGATCCCTTCTTCAATCCCGTCAAGCCCTGATCCCGTTCAACCTCATCACTGGAGCAAACATCATGCAAGAACGTCCGTGGCTTACCAGCTACCGCAGCTTTGGCATCCCGGCTGAGATTGCGCCGCCCACGCACGAATCCGTCACCGAGCTGATGCAAGAGGCCATGCGGCGCTATGCCGACAAGCCCGCTTTCCGGTCCTTCGGCCAGACCCTGACTTACGCTGACGTGGACCGCCAGTCACGCAACTTCGCAGCCTACTTGCAGGCGCAGGGTGTGAAGCGCGGCGACCGCATCGGGGTGATGATGCCCAACATCCTCGCCTTCCCGGTGGCGATGCTGGGCATCATCCGCGCCGGGGCGGCGCAGGTGAACGTCAACCCGCTCTACACCCCGCGCGAGCTGAAACATCAACTCCAGGATGCCGGTTGCGAGATCCTCGTCATCTACAACGGCTCAACGCCTACCCTGGCCGAGATCACCGAGCACACGCCGCTGCGAAGCATTGTGAGCGCCGGGCTCGCGCTCGACTCGGGCAGCGCGCTGCCCAGCCCGCCAGTGGACGCACGGCTCAGCAATGTCCTGCCCCTCAGCGATGCGCTGGCCCTGGGGGCTGGTCTGCCGTTCACGCCGGTGCAGATGGGCGCCTCTGACCTGCTGTTCCTGCAGTACACCGGCGGAACCACCGGCCTGTCGAAGGGCGCCGCACTCTCACATGGCAATCTGCTGGCCAACGTGGCGCAGTTCAGAACCTTCATGCCCGCCGCGCTGCGTGAGGGCGAGGAGGTCGTGGTCACCGCCATCCCGCTGTATCACATCTTCGCGCTGATGGTGAATTTCATCAGCTACTTCAGCGTCGGCGCCGACAACTGGCTGGTGGCCAATCCGCGCGATATGGACGGCTTTGTTGAGACGCTGCGGCAGGCGCGGCCGACCGTCTTCACCGGCGTCAACACCTTGTTTGCAGGGCTGACCCTGCACCCCAAGATCCGGGAGGTGGATTGGTCGCGCCTGCGTCTGACCGCCGGTGGCGGCGCAGCGATCTTTTCCACTGTTTCTGATCGCTGGCAGACCATCACCGGCCAGATCATCTGCGAAGGCTATGGGCTTTCCGAGACCAGCCCGGTGCTGTCCTTAAACCCCGGTGCAATCCAGGAATTCAGCGGCACCACCGGCCTGCCCCTGCCGTCCAGCGATGTGAAGCTGCTGGATGACAACGACCGCGAGGTGGGCATAGGCGAGGCCGGTGAAATTTGCGTCAAGGGCCCCCAGGTGATGAAGGGTTACTGGGAGAAGCCCGAGGCCAACGCTGCGGCCTTTACCGCCGACGGCTACTTCCGCACCGGCGACGTGGGCGTGCTCGATGCGCGCGGCTTCCTCAAGATCGTTGATCGCAAGAAGGACATGATCATCGTCTCGGGCTTCAACGTCTACCCCAACGAGGTCGAGGCCGTGGCCAGCGCCTGCACTGGCGTGGTCGAGTGCGCCTGCATCGGCGTGCCCGACGAAAGAACCGGTGAAGCGGTCAAGCTGTTCGTCGTCAAGGCGCCGAACGCCAGCCTCTCCGAAGCCGAGCTGATGGCCTTCTGCCGCGAGGCGCTGACCGGCTACAAGGTGCCGAAGTTCATCAACTTCATCGACGCGCTGCCGAAATCGACGGTGGGCAAGATCCTGCGGCGCGAGCTGCGCAACGTCTGAGGGGCCGGGCAAAGCCATGGTCTCTCGTGCACTGTTGCATCTGGCACCGCGCTTGCCGCTCGGCGCCCTGAGGCGTTCAAACGGTCGCTTCCGTGCCCGCCCTTGGGGAGGTCAGTTGCTGTCGTCGACGCTTTGATCGCAGCCTTGAGGCCAACGGTGGTTCATTAAGTGCCAGTGAACCCGTCGCTCACAGGACGTAGGGGTGAAGACGGTCGCATTCAAGCAGTCTCCGATAGTTCGTGGCGCTTGACGGCGACAAGCTGCGACCGTCTGGCAAGAAGCGGCTCGTGGTCAGTGTGGCGCGCAAGTTCTGAGCCCGCGCGACCTGCTGGGCGCGCGCCTGTCCGGCGGAGCCACTGCCAAGGCGATCCTGGCGCTGCAGGGATGAGCAGGCTGAAACCCGGATCGAGGTTGAGATATCCGCCGTTTCTGCCTTGTGCGCGGCCAAGAGCGCTCGCGCAACGGCCGGCTGGTCCCCGCTCCTAGAATCTGAGCGCCAGTTGGGCGGTTGTACAGCCCGAACTTGCGGCACCCGATCCGCCCAGCGCGACCTCCGAAAGCCCCTGCCATGATCTCCCGCGAACCCACCCTCGAACGCCTGGCCACGGCGCAGGCGCTGATGCTCGAACCCTTCGGCCTGAGCGAGGCCACGCTGCAGCAGGCGCTGGGCCTGATCTCGCAGC
>JBMLPD010000569.1:0-1840 GCA_049242285.1 Rubrivivax sp. | reverse complement strand
CGGCGCAGGCTCACATCGCGCAGCGATGTGAAGGCCCGGCAGGGCCGGCCGAAGCGGGCCTGTCATCCCTCAACAGGGCTCACTGGTTGCGGAAGTCGTCGTGGCAGCCCTTGCAGGTGGCTGCGGCGGCGCCGAAGGCGGTCTTGAGCTGGTCGAGGTTGTTGGCCTTGGCCGCGGCGGAGAGCTTCACCGCCTCGTCCTGCATCTTCCTGGCTGCCGCCTCGAACCTGGCCTTCTCGCTCCAGACCTTGGCGTTGGGCATGCCCTTCTCGTTGCCGCCCGTGCCGTCGACGAAGCCGGCGAAAGGCAACTTCGACATCGTCACCACGATGTCGGCGTTGGCCGCTGCGGCTGCACCATCGAAGGGTGTCCGGCCTTGAGCCATGGCGCCGATGCGCGAGAAGTGGGTGCCCATGACGGTGAAGCCGGCCTTGCGGTACTTCACGGCGTCTTCAGGCTTCTGGAACTGTGCAGCGGCGGGCAGCGCCGTCAGGCTGCCGAGCGCGGCGGCCAGGATCATCAGCTTATTCATGGGGGCTCCTGTCAAGGGTTGTCGTCAAGGCCCGACGCCTGCGGGGAGGGGGCCGCAGTGCCTGCCCGACGGCTGCAGTGTAAGGACGCTCCCGTTCAAGTTTGTTGACGTCCGCATGCAGCCCTGTTGACGCGGTCGCGTTATCGTCGAGCTGTTTCACACTGCATCCATGCGAGGAGTTCCAACGATGTCAGAGACGAGCGCGCCGGTGCGGATCTGGGACCTGCCGACCCGGCTGTTTCACTGGACGCTGGCGTTGAGCGTGGTGGGTTCCATCGTCACCGCCAAGATCGGCGGCAACGCGATGCTCTGGCACTTCCGCCTGGGCTACCTGGCGCTGGGCTTGCTGGTGTTTCGCATCCTCTGGGGCTTCTTCGGCGGGCGCTGGTCACGCTTTGGCAGCTTCGTCCACGGGCCGGCCCGGGTGTGGGCCTATGTGCGGGGCCAGCGCCGGCCCGACGGGCTGGACGAGGTGGGCCACAGCCCCCTGGGCGCCTTGTCGGTGTGGGCCTTGCTGGGTTTGCTGAGCTTCCAGGTCGCCACCGGCCTGGTGGCCGATGACGAGATCGCCAACGTGGGCCCGCTCAATCGCCACGTCAGCGGGGACGTGGCCCTCCTGCTCACAGGCTGGCACAAGGAAGTCGGCGAGTCCGTGCTGATGGCCCTGCTGGTGCTGCACGTGGCAGCGGTGCTGTTCTACCGCTGGGTGCGGCGCAAGGACCTGCTGACGCCCATGATCACCGGCGACAAGCTGCTGCCCGCGCACACCCCCGCCACGGCCGACGGCTGGCGCCAGCGCCTGGTGGCCGGGGTCCTGGCCGCCGCCGCCGCCGCCCTGGTGATCTGGGTGGTCCGGCAGGGAGCTTGAACGCCCGTGAAACCTGCCGACCCCCCCGCCCCCCGCATCGATCTGCACACGCCTGCGCAGCCGGCGCAGCTCGACGACACGCGCACGATCTTCCGCGAATACGCCGCCCAACTGGGGGTGGACCTGTGCTTCCAGGGCTTCGACGCGGAACTGGCTGCCCTGCCCGGTGAATACGCGGCACCGAACGGCACCTTGCTGCTGGCCACCGTGGACGGCGCCCTGGCCGGCTGCGGCGCCTTCCGGCCGCTGCCGGATGCGGACTACCCCAACGCCTGCGAAATGAAGCGCCTGTACGTGCGCCGTGCCTTCCGTCGCTTCGGCCTGGGCCGCCTGCTGGCGCGTCAGCTGATGGACCGCGCCATCCAGGCCGGCTACTCCACCATGCTGCTGGACACCCTGGACGACATGGAGGCCGCGCGCAACCTCTACGAGACCCTGGG
>JBMLPD010000568.1:0-1435 GCA_049242285.1 Rubrivivax sp. | reverse complement strand
CTGGCGCGCAACGACATCGGCCGCATCGCGCAGACCGGCAGCGTGAAGGTGACCGAGGCCTTCGGCATCGAGCGCTACTCTCACGTGATGCACATCGTCAGCAACGTCGAGGGGCGCCTGAAGCCGGGCCTGTCGTCCCTGGACGTGCTGCGCGCGAGCTTCCCGGCGGGCACGCTCAGCGGCGCGCCCAAGATCCGCGCCATGGAGCTCATCGACGAGCTTGAGCCCGTGGAGCGCGGCATCTATGGTGGCGCGGTGGGCTACCTCAGCTTCGCCGGCGACATGGACGTGGCCATCGCCATCCGCACGGGCGTGGTGAAGAACCAGACGCTGTATGCGCAGGCCGGTGCCGGCGTGGTGGCCGACTCCGTGCCCGAGCTCGAGTGGAAGGAGACCGAGGCCAAGGCGCGCGCCGTGCTGCGCGCGGCGGAGCTGGTGGAGGAGGGGTTCTGAGCACCGCGAAGATCCAGGTGCCACTCACCCCAGCTTGCGGCGATGTGCAGACCAGGCGCGGCAAGATCGCGCAGGTGGTGGAGAGCGCCGACGAGTGGCTGGGCTCGGTCAACCTGTTCTCCACCCCGGAGGTGGCCGCCGGCGTCGTTCGCGGCAAGACCGTGCAGAACAGGAAACGCACCGACCTCCGGGTCTTCCTCGAAGCCCCGATGGCCGATCAACCCGCTGATCGCAAAATCCGTTCTTTTCCGGACGATCTGGGCGCCTGCATGGAGAAGACCGTACCGCAGGTCTGGTGCAAGCGCGCTGTTCGAGGATCGCGGCCTCCCAACCTTGCGGCTGCTTCACGCAGGTACACACTGGCGCCTGGAGACGATGACCACCGAAGTGAGAACGCGCACGAAGCCTGCGCTGTGGGTCGTGCAGGCAGCGCAGTTGCACCTGTCATTGACCGTTCAAGGTGCACTGCACGGCATCCAGAGAACGTACCAGGGCTTGGCGGATTCAAATCTGAAGTGCAACACCTTGCCCATCCGGTAGGGTGTGCGGATGACCAGAAGATTCCAGCAGATGCAAGCTGAAGACGCCTTGGCGCGACGGCACCACGCATCTGGTCATGAGCCCGCTGGAGTTCATGCGGCGGCTGGCGGCGCTGGTGCCGCGGCCGCGGCTGCATCTGATCCGGTACCACGGCGTGCTGGCCCCCAACGCCAGGCTGCGTGCGCTGGTGGTGCCGCAGGAGCCCGAGGTACAAGAGCGGGCCGCCGAAGTCGCAGTTGCCGGCGAGTGCGATGTCCAGACGGTTCAGTCCCGGCCGCACCGCATCAGCTGGGCGCGGTTGCTCAAGCGCGTCTTTTGCTCCGACATGACTTGAGTACAAGTTGGTCTGCGCTGAAGCTTCGCTTTGACATCGACATGCAGCACGGCCCGAACTGCGGCGCCGGGGAGCTGAAGATCATCGCGGCCATCCTGGAGCGGCCGG
>JBMLPD010000567.1:0-3152 GCA_049242285.1 Rubrivivax sp. | reverse complement strand
TCCAGCCGGCCCAGCAGCATGGCCAGGGTGCAGACCCAGGTCTGGAAGTCGGTCAGGCCGGAGAAATTGGTGGCCGGGCCCACCTCGCCCAGGCCGGGGCCGATGTTGTTGACACAGGCCACCACGGCAGTGAACGCGCTTACCGGGTCCAGCCCGCTGAACAGCAGCACCATGGTCAGGCCCACGATGGTCACGCCGTAGATCATCATGAAGGCCATCACGCCCTGGACGGTGGCATCGCTCACGGTGCGGCCACCGATGACCACCGGGTTCACGGCACGCGGGTGGACGATGCGCACCATCTCCCTGCGCGCCTGGGCCAGCAGGATCAGCAAGCGGATCATCTTGATGCCCCCGCCCGTGGACCCGGCGCAGGTGGCAAAGCAACCCAGCAGGATGATGAGCATGGGGGCGAACAGGGGCCACTGCGCGTAGTCCTGCGAGGCATATCCGGTGGTGGTGGCCACCGACACCACATGAAAGACCGTGTGCCTCAAGGCCTCACCCACGCCGGGGTACGTGCCGCTGATCACCAGGTAGGCGACGATCAGCACGATGCTGCCCAGCAGCATGCCGTAGAACGCACGGACCTCCACACTGCGCCACAGGGGCGCAAGGGAACGCGAACGCCAGGCCAGGAAGTACAGGGTCAGGCTGATGCCCGACAGCAGCATGAACACCACCGCCACACCTTCGATGAGGGGCGAATTCCAATGGCCGAAGCTGGCGTCATGGGAGGAGAAACCCCCGAGGCTGACGGTGGAACACATGTGCAGGAAGGCATCGACCCAGCTCATGCCCGCCCAGCGGTAGGCCAGCGTGCAGGACACGGCCAACAACGCATAGGCCACCCAGATGGCACGGGCCGTGTCCGCGATGCGCGGCGTGAGCTTCTGGTCCTTCATCGGGCCGGCTGTCTCGGCACGGAAGAGCTGGCTGCCGCCCACGCCCAGCAAGGGCAGGATGGCCACGGCCAGAACGATGATGCCCAGGCCCCCCACCAGCATCATGAAGCAGCGCCAGACGTTGACAGACAGCGGCAGGTCGTCCAGGCCGGTGAGCACGGTGGCCCCCGTGGCGGTGAAGGCGGACATGGCCTCGAAGTAGGCGTCGGTGACGCTCAGGTCAGGCAGCGCCAGCAGCAAGGGCAAGGCACCGAAGGCCGGCAGCACCAACCAGGTCAGGCCCACGAGCAGAAAACCGTCGCGCGGCTGCAACTCGCGTCTGAAGCGCCGGGTGGTCAGGCTCATGAGTGCGCCCAACGCCAGGGTGACCAGCAGCGCCTGGACGAAAGCCTGCTCGGCGGCGTCCCGACCCACCACCGCGAATGCCAGGGGAACGGCCATCAGCAGGCCGAAGATCAGCACCATGCGGCCGATCAGCGCAACGACGGCAAGTGTGCCCATGGCTTGTTCGGCGTGAAACGGGGAACTGCGGCTCAGAAGAACGTGGCCGACACCTGGAACAGCTTCTCCACCTGCTGCACCATGCGCTTGTTCGGCACGAAGACGATGACGTGGTCGTTGGGCTCGATCACGGTGTCGTGGTGGGCCATCAGCACCTGCGGCTTCGCGTCTTCGCCGGCTTCGCTGCCGTCGGGGCGGTGCAGCCCGCGCACGATGGCGCCCACCTGGGCCCCGGGCGGCAGGCCGATCTCCTCCACGCGCCGGCCGGCCATGCGGCAGGTCTTGCGGTCGCCGCGCACGATGCCCTCCAGCGCCTCGGCCGCGCCGCGGCGCAGCGAGTGCACGGCCTCCACGTCGCCGCGACGCACGTAGGCCAGCAGCTCGCCGATCACCGCCTGGCTGGGCGAGATGGCGATGTCGATCTGCGTGCCTTGCACCAGCTCGGCGTAGGCACGGCGGTTGATCAGGGCCAGGACGCGGCGTGCGCCCATCTTCTTGGCCAGCAGGCAGGCCAGGATGTTGTCCTCGTCGTCACTGGTCAGCGCCACGAAGAGGTCCATGTCCTGCACGTTCTCCTCGCCCATCAACTCCTCGTCGGTGGAGTCTCCGTGCAGCACCAGCACGTCCGACGGCAGCTCGGAGGCCAGGTAGTCGCAGCGCTGGCGGTTCGTCTCGATGATCTTGACCTGCAGATCGTCCTTCACCTGCCGCGCCAGGCGCAGCCCCACCTTGCCGCCGCCGGCGATCATGAGGCGCTTGACGGGGTGGTCGCGCTCGCGCAGCGCCGCCAGCACCGTGGCGATGTCCTGCGTGGCGGCCAGCACGAAGACCTCGTCCCCCGGCTCGATGCGGGTGCGCCCGTCCAGGTCGGTCAGGGCCTGGTCCTGCCGGTAGATGGCCACGACGCGCATCTGCGCCTCGGGCACCAGCGCCGGAATCTCGGCCAGGCTGTGGCGCACCAGCGGGCCACCGGCCACCGCGCGCACCGCCGCCAGGCTCACCAGCCCGTGCGCAAACTCCAGCACCTGCAGCGCCTGCGGGTGCTCCACCAGCTTGCCGATGTAGCGTGTGACGCTTTCCTCCGGGCAGATCACCCGGTCCACCGCAAAGCCGGTGGCCTTGTCCATCAGGGGTGCGCCGTCCACGAACTCCGGTGAGCGCAGCCGGGCGATGGTGGTGGGCACGTTGAAACGGTCGTGCGCCACCTTGCAGGCCACCAGATTGGTCTCGTCCATGGGGGCGCAGGCGATGAACAGGTCGGCATCGCCAATGCCCGCCTCCTCCAGCACCGAGGGCTGGATGCCGTTGCCGGCCACGCCACGCAGGTCCAGCCGGTCTTGCAGGGCGTGCAGGCGAGCCGGGTCGGTATCGATGACGGTGATGTCGTTGCGTTCCGAGACCAGGCTCTCGGCCACGCTCTCGCCCACGCGCCCGGCGCCGAGGATGACGATGTTCACGTCACTGCTTGGCGAACAACTGGCCCAGGTCGGCGAAAGCCTTGAACTCCAGGGCGTTGCCCGAAGGGTCCAGGAAGAAGAAGGTGGCCTGCTCGCCGGCCAGGCCCTTGAAGCGCACGTGCGGCTCGATGATGAACTTCGTGCCCACGGCGGTGAGCTTGTCGGCCAGCGCCTGCCATTCGGCCATGGGCAGCACCACGCCGAAGTGCCGCACCGGCACCGCGTCGCCGTCCACGGCGCTGGTGGACGCCAGGCTGCACTCATGCGGCGCCAGGTGCGCCACCACCTG
>JBMLPD010000566.1:0-2057 GCA_049242285.1 Rubrivivax sp. | reverse complement strand
TGGGCTGGCCGCTGGAGTGGACCGAGATCATCGTGATCTTCATGCCCATCTTCATCCCGCTGCTGGACAACTTCGGCGTGGACCCGCTGTTCTTCGGCCTGCTGGTGGCCTTGAACCTGCAGACGGCCTTCCTCAGCCCGCCGGTGGCCATGGCGGCCTTCTACCTGAAGGGGGTGAGCCCGCCGCATGTCACGCTGAACCAGATCTTCGCGGGCATGCTGCCTTTCATGGGGATCCAGGTGATCGCCATCATCCTGCTGTACCAGTTCCCGGCCATCGGGATGTGGCTGCCCGAGGTGCTGTACAAGTAGGGGCTGTCGGGCGGCGGGCCGCTCTGGCTCGTCGCCCATCGCCCGTTCTTGCAGTTCATCGGGCGAGGGCCGCGCGCCGTCGCCTGGCCCTGCCCACACCGGGGCCAGCGGTCTACAGTGGGCACATCGCCCCTGTGAAGCTGTTGCACCCCCGCACAAGATGAGCGCCTCCACTCCCGCCCGTACCGGCCGCTGGACCAGCCGCCGGCAACGCCTGGTCAGCGCCAGCATCATCGCCTTCCACCGCTATGCCACCTGGTTGGTGGGCATCAGCTGGAAGCGCTTCTTCCTCCTGGCCCTGCTGCTGATGATCACGGCGGCCATACTCGAGTCCATCCCGCCCTTCAGTTGGCGCATGAGCGAGGTGATCGAGGTCATTCATGCGCCGACGCCTTCCTCGCCCAAACCGCCCCAGCCCCCACGTGAGCCGGTGGTGAAGATCGAAAGACCCAGCCCGGGATCCAGTACCGAAGGCGTGGTCATCTCCATCGACGAGCGCGGGGTGCGCATCACGCCTCGCGCGGCCGCCGCAACTGCTGCAGGCGCCTCGGCCCCTGCAGCCCCGGTGCAAGGCGCTGCCTCGGCGGGGCCCGCACGAGCAGTCTCCCCGCCCGCCTGGCAGGACATCAAGCGCGGCGTCCATGACGCCTGGAAGGAGACATCGCAGGCCGCCCCAACCGTGCAGATCACCCTGCCCCCTGGCCTGGACACACACGAGCTGCGCCAGGCGGTGCGCGAAGCCGAGGAAGGCATTCGGGAGGCCATTCAGGAGGCACAGCAGGCTGCGCACGAGGCTGCCGCAGAAGCCCGGGACGCTGCAGAGCAAGCGCAGGACCCCAGCCTGCAGACCCGCATCCACGTCGTGAAGTTCGGTGACTTCATCACCAACCTCGCCGCGCTGTGGATCATCGCCTCCATCGTCATCAAGATCACCTACAAGGGCCAGTTGCAGGCGCGCGCCGTCGCCGTACAGGCCACCGAGACGGCCGAAGCCGAGCAGCTCAAGCGTCAGGTGGTGGAGGCCCGCATGGCCGCCATGCAGGCGCAGGTGGAGCCGCACTTCCTGTTCAACACGCTGGCCTCGATCGACCACCTGATCGAGACCGACCCCCCGCGCGCCAGCCGCATGCAGAAGAGCCTGATCGCCCTGCTGCGCGCCACCATGCCCGCCATGCGTGAAGGCGCGGTCCATGGCGTGCGAGATCTCGGCCTGGAGATCGCCGTCATCGTGCCCTACCTGGAGATCCTGAAGGTGCGCATGGAAGAACGCCTGGAGACCCGGGTGGACGTTCCCGAGGGCCTGCGCTCGGCCGAGTTCCCGCCCATGATGGTGCAGGGCCTGGTCGAAAACGCCATCAAGCATGGTCTGGAGCCCAAGCCGGAGGGCGGCACGCTCACCGTCAAGGCCGAGATCGTGCACGGGCAGCTGGTGGTCACGGTCACCGACACGGGCGTGGGCTTCGGCCAGGCGCCCACCGCTGGGGCGGGCACAGGTCTGGCCAACATCCGCGAGCGCCTGCACCTGCTGTACGGTGAGCGCGCACGGCTGGACGTCAGCACGCCAGAGGGGGGCGGCACGCAGGCCCGGGTGACCTTGCCTTACCGGACGCTTGGGGCGCCATCTGCTCCATCTGTTCCATCTGCTCCATCGGCCCCATCGGTCCCATCGGTCCCGACAGCCGGTGCAACAGGCCCCCACGGCACCGCCAGTGAACGGGCGGCCGCATCCGCATGAGGACGGCCGTG
>JBMLPD010000565.1:0-2898 GCA_049242285.1 Rubrivivax sp. | reverse complement strand
GGGCCCCCGGGCCTTGTCGAGCACCTGCACGTCGCAGCCGGCGGCGGCCAGCGCCTGCGCGCAGGTGGCGCCGGCCAGGCCGGCGCCGACGACGGCGACGGCGACGCGGCGGGCGGCGGGTTGAGGATCTGATGCCATGGGCAACACGCTATCGGGGATCGATCGCCGCGGGTACGCCCTGCCGGCGGTGGCTGGCGTCAACGGCGCTTCAGCGTGGCTTCAGCGCCGGCAAGCGGCGGCAAGCGGCGGCGGTCCGGTGGCATAACCGCGGCCAGCCACGCCTACCGACCGTTGCCCCGCCGTGACCGAAGCCCCGCTGCCTGTCTGTCCCCTGTGCGAGCGGCCCATCCCCGCCCCGCAGCAGGACCGTCACCACCTCGTGCCCAAGAGCCGGGGCGGGCGCGAGACGGCCTACCTGCATCGCGTGTGCCACCGCCAGATCCACGCCCTGTTCACCGAGGCCGAACTCGCGCGCCAGTACGCCAGCGCCGAGGCGCTGCTGCAGCACCCGGAGATCCGCGGCTTCGTCGCGTGGGTGAAGACCAAGCCCGACGGCTTCTTCGTGGCCACGCGCAAGAGCCGGCGGGTGCGACGGCGGCCATGAGGCTCCGGCCGGAACGAAGCCACGGCTTGACCTGGATCAGCCCGCCGTCAGCGGCCGCGCGCACCCTGCGGCCGCGGCGGCGAAGTTCATCCCCACCCTGCCGGTGGCCGTGGCGGCACCGGCGCCGGAACGGGTCGATGGATCCAGTTCGCCTATTGCCGGATGGCTTCGACTTGGATCACCAGCTTTACGGCATCAGGGATGCCGGGGATGCCGTAACCCATGCCCCATTGACTGCGCTGGATGGTGGTCTCGAAATCGCCGCCGCACAACTCTCTCTTTAGGCGCGAGTGCTCGAAGCAGTTGAATCGCACGGCCTTGAGCGTCACCGGGTGGGTCTTGCCCAGCAGGGTGAACTGGCCGGCGACTTCGCTGACTTTGTCGCCGACGAAGGTGAATCGGTCGCCGACGAAGCGCGCGGTCGCATGGGTTTCGCTGTCGAAAAAGTCCTTGCCCTGCAAGTTCTTGTCGAAGGCCGCCACGCCGGTGTTGATGGAGGCGGTCTCGATGGTGATGTCCACCCTGCCCGTCTTGGCCGACCTGTCCAGCGTGATGCTGCCGCTCTTCCTGTCGAAGCGGCCGCGACTGGTGCTGGTGCCGATGTGGAGCACTTCGAAGGTCACGAAGGTGTGGGTCGGGTCGATGGCATAGGAGGCCCCCTGGGCCTGCGCAGGGCTCAAGGAAATCAGCAGGGCTGAGGTGGCGACGATCAGAGCCTTGTTCATGGGTTCCATCCTTTCTGGGTGCTGGGGCAGGGATCTGGTGTTCGTGGCGGGTTGCAGAGCGTGCGCCTACAGCGGCGCCAGGCCGCTGAGCTGAATCCTGAACCTCACCTGTACCTCATCGGCCACCAGGGAGGTGTCGCCCCAGGGGCCGTCGCCGATCTTGAAGACCAGGCGCTTGATGGCGAAGTTGCCGGTGGCGGTCGTGCGCTGGGTGCTGCCGCTGCCCGTCTGGGCCAGCGTCACCGGGACTGTCACCATATGCGTGCGGCCCTTGATGGTCAGCGAGCCGGTGACGTCGAAGCGGCCCTTGCCGGCCGCCTTGATGGCGGTGCTCTGGAACTGGGCCTGTGGGAACTTCGCGGTGTGGAACCAATCGGGCCTGACCACCTCGGCGTCTGTGTCGGCCGAGCCGAGCGTGACGCTGCCCATGTCGACGGTGAAGGCGACCTTGCCAGCCTCGGGCTTCTTCGGATCGAACTGCATGGCGGCACTCCACTTGCGGAAGAGGCCATCGACCGGGACACCCATCTGGCGGCTGGTGAAGGCGATCTCGCTGTCAGCGGGAATCACCTGCTGCGCCAAGGCTGGAGGGGACACCAGAATCGTTAGCACCGCGGCTGATGCGAGCGCCAGGGCGTGCCGGCGCAAGACGGGGCCGGAGTCGATGGTCCATGTGGTCGCGCGGACCATGGCGTCTGCGTTGGAGCGCGCAGCCGGGCGTAAAGCGGAGCGGTCGATTCGATTCATGGGTTTCCTGTGCTTGAGTCGGTCCTGCCCCAGGTCATGCGGCGGATCAGGTCATCGCGGTCGACAAAGTGATGCTTTAGTGCGCCCATCACATGCAGCGACACCACGGCCACCAGCATCCACGCAAGCCAACCGTGCCAAGGCTTGAGAAGGTCGGCCAGTGCGGCGTCCTTGCCCACGAAGTCAGGCAGGGGCAGGACGCCAAAGAGCACGACGGGAAAGCCTGCGGCCGAGCTGTAGGCCCAACCCATGAGCGGTACGGCAAAGAACAGCAGGTACAGCAGCAGGTGCGCCACCTGCGCGGTGCGTTGTTGCCACGGGGGCATGGGCGGTCCGGCCGGTGGCCGATGCGCCAGGCGCCACAGCAGGCGAACAGCCGAGAGGGCAAGGATGATCGCGCCGGCCCACTTGTGCCAGTTGTACAGCTTCAGCCGCTGTGGCGAGAACGGCAGGCTGGTCATGTACAGCCCCATGCAGAAGCTGCCCACAATGGCCACGGCCAACACCCAGTGCAGGATCACGGCGGTTCGGGTGTAGCGGGGAGCGGAGCAAGCGCTCATGATCTCAGCGTGCCGGGGACCGGATGTCCCAGGCCTCGCGGCGCTTGAGCCGGATGTTCAACTTGGCTGGGACAAGCAGCCGTTCATTCATGACGCAGATCCTCGATCGGGCGGCGCCGTGCCGCGACGAACACGCGGCTGGCAGTGACGGCCCAGGTCAGCGCGATGGCAGCCACCAGCGCCAGAATGAACGGCGCCACCGTCAGGTCGGTGCGCGACGGGTACTCGGCCAGCCATTGCGACAACGCCCACCACGCCAGCG
>JBMLPD010000564.1:0-1609 GCA_049242285.1 Rubrivivax sp. | reverse complement strand
CGCTGGCCGTGCTGGTGATCAACATCGTGGCGCGGGTGTTCTTCCGCGACCGCTCTTCCAACTGAGCGCCTGTTCCCTGCAAAGCCCCAACCGCCGAGCCCGCCACCCCATGCAAGCCGTCATCAACCACACCACTGCCGCCACGCGCAATGCGCTGGAGGTGCGCGGGCTCAACTTCTTCTACGGGAAGTTCCAGGGCCTGAAGAACATCGATCTGGACATCGCCGAGAAGCGCGTCACCGCCTTCATCGGGCCATCGGGCTGCGGCAAGTCCACGCTGTTGCGCACCTTCAACCGGATGTACAGCCTGTACCCCGGCCAGCGGGCCGAAGGAAAAATCACCTTCTACGGGGAGAACATCCTGGATGACGGCCAGGATCTCAACATGCTGCGCGCGCGCATCGGCATGGTGTTCCAGAAGCCTACGCCCTTCCCGATGTCGATCTACGACAACATCGCGTTCGGTGTCAAACTCTACGAAACCCTGTCGCGCAGCGAGATGGACGACCGCGTGGAGTGGGCGCTGACCAAGGCCGCGCTGTGGAAGGAAGTCAAGGACAAGCTCAACCAGAGCGGACTGTCCCTGTCCGGCGGCCAGCAGCAGCGCCTGTGCATCGCCCGCAGCGTGGCGGTCAAGCCTTCGGTGCTGCTGCTGGACGAGCCCACCTCCGCGCTGGACCCGATTTCCACCGGCAAGATCGAGGAACTGGTGCACGAACTCAAGAGCGACTACACCATCGCCATGGTCACCCACAACATGCAGCAGGCTGCGCGCTGCAGCGACTACACCGCCTACATGTATCTCGGTGATTTGATCGAGTTCGGCGAGACGAAGGAGATCTTCATGAAGCCCGAGCGCAAGGAGACAGAGGACTACATCACGGGCCGCTTCGGCTGACGCTCGGCTGCACCCCACAGGCTCAAGGATTTCACATGCCCGACAAGCACCTTTCCACCCAGTTCGACGCCGAGTTGAGTGGCGTCTCCACCCGCGTGCTGGAAATGGGGGGTCTGGTGGAGAACCAGGTCTCGCGCGCCATCAGCGCCTTGGTAGCGATCGACGCCGACCAGGCCGGCCAGGTCCTTCGTGACGAGGAGCGCGTCAACCGGATGGAGGTCGAGATCGACCGGGATCTGTCGGGCATCATCGCGCGGCGCCAGCCCACGGCGCGCGACCTGCGCCTGCTGATCGCCATCAGCAAGATCATCGCCAACCTCGAGCGTGTGGGTGACGAGGCCGCGCGCATCGGGCGGGTGGTTCAGCGGCTGGGTGCGGTGGGCATGCCGGGGCGCCGCCTGCCGGTGGGGGACCTGCAGTTCGAGTGCGATCTGGCCGTGGCGCAGCTGCGCAAGTCGCTGGACGCCTTCGCCCGGCTCGACACCCGCCTGGCCCTGGAGGTGCTCAAGCACGACGACCAGATCGACCAGGAGTTCGAGGGCATGATGCGCAAGCTCATCACCTACATGATGGAGGACCCGCGCACCATCTCCTCCAGCATCGACCTCGTGTTCGTGGCCAAGGCGGTGGAGCGGGTGGGCGACCACGCGAAGAATCTGGCCGAGGCGGTGATCTACATCGTCAAGGGTGCCGATGTCCGTCATGCCCCCA
>JBMLPD010000563.1:0-1549 GCA_049242285.1 Rubrivivax sp. | reverse complement strand
TCCACCACCACGCCGCCCAGCGTGGTGCCGTGGCCGGCCAGGTACTTGGTGGCCGAGTGCACCACGATGTCCGCCCCTTGGGCGATGGGGTTGCACAGCGCGGGGCTGGGCACGGTGTTGTCCACCACCAGCGGCAGTCCGTGGGCATGGGCCACTTCGGCGATGGCCGCGATGTCCAGCACCACCAGGCTGGGGTTGCCCAGGGTCTCCGCGCAGACGGCCCGCGTGTTCGGGCGGATGGCGGCCGCGAAGGCGGCGGGGTCGGTGGCGTCCACGAACGTGGTCTCGATGCCGAACTTGCGCAGGTTCACCGCCAGCATGGTGACGGTGCCGCCGTACAGCGCCCCCGCGGCCACCACGTGGTCGCCCGCCTGCAGCAGCGTCATCAGCGCCAGGGCTTCGGCCGCCATGCCGCTGGCCGCGGCCACCGCGGCGCGCCCGCCTTCCAGCGCCGCCACACGTTCCTCCAGCGCCGCCACCGTGGGGTTGCTCAGGCGGGAATAGACGTTGCCGAAGGTTTGCAGGTTGAACAGGCTGGCCGCATGGTCGGCCGAATCGAAGACGAAGCTGGTGGTCTGGTAGATCGGCAGCGCGCGGGCGCCGGTGGCCGCATCCGGGATCTGGCCGGCATGGATGGCCAGGGTTTCGGGGCGGAAGCGGCGGTCGGGCATGGGAGGGTCCTTTCGGCTCACACGGGCCGACGCGCCGAGATCACCCGCGTGTTCACCCCCGCCCAGTGCAGGCCGCCGAACAGACGCGCGTGCTCGATCTTCACGCAGCGGTCCATGACCGACTCCAGCCCTGCAGCGCGCGCAATGCCGTCGGCCTCCTGGTTCTTCACCCCCAGCTGCTGCCACAGGCACTTCGTGCCAATGGCCACCGCCGAGCGGGCGATGGGCGGCACATCGGTCTCACGCCTGAACACGTCCACCATGTCCACCGGAAAGGGGATGTCCTCCAGCCGCGCATAACTCTTCTCGCCCAGGATCTCGGGGTACTTGGGGTTGACGGGCACGATGCGGTAGCCGTGTTGCTGCATGTACTTGGCGGCGAAGTAGCTGGGCCGGTGCCACTCGGCCGACAGGCCCACCACGGCAATCGTCTTGCAGGATCTGAGGATGCGGCGCAGGCTGGAAATGTCATCGGCCATGGGTTGATTCTGCGCCGGTTGCCACGCAGTGGAACCCCGGGAGATCACGGGTGGCGGCGGGGCCCGCGCATATACTGGCTTTGCCAGGAGAGAGCACGCCCGACGTGCCGCCGAAGGCGAAGCCGGGGACTGAAGGCCCCGGTCGAACGCTCAGGCAAAAGGACTGGCAAGCGGAAGCGGGCTGGAGGGCCCGCCACCGATCCTCACTGGAGAGAGGCGGCACGCGCTGGGCGCGGCGCCCACCGAAGGGGCAAGCGCTGTAGCGTCCACCAGGCCGCCAGCGTCAATCTCTCAGGTAAAGCGGACAGCGAGGGCAGACCCGAAGACCACCGGCACCGGCCGGCGCTTCGGCATCGTGATGCCCTTGAGGAGAACCGCTTGTCCGCTGACAACCCCGCC
>JBMLPD010000562.1:0-1520 GCA_049242285.1 Rubrivivax sp. | reverse complement strand
TCGCAGTCAGAAAGCCGTCATCCTTCATGGCGGCGCGCAGAATAACCGAGGGTTCACTTGGCACCAGATATGGCGGGCATTCCAGGCTCGGCGCCCGCACAAGATCACAGGACGAGCCAGCAGGCTGCGAGGCCTGGGGCTTTGGACAGCGCAGGGCCGGTGGAAGCTTCAGCGGCGGACGACCGCTTCGAGCTTTTCGACCTGCGCGTGGAGGTGGTGGCGCCCGAGGGCGCGCGCATCCAGTGCAACGCCCGCGTGGGCGACTGGTTCGAGGTGCGCGGGGAGTTGCTGCACTTTCCGCCCGGGCAGCCCTTCTCGCTGTATTCGTTGGCCGCGCTGCTGCCCTTGCTGCCTGCCAAGCAGCGCCCCACCCATCCGAACGACTGGATGAGCACCGACGCCGAGGTGGCCTGTCCTGACCCCCACTGCCCGACGCGCTTTCGCATCACGCGCATCGGCAGGCGCGTCTTCAGCCATGCCCAGACCACGGCCGTGCCCCTGCCGGCCGCGGATGGGGGCTCGGCATGAGCGCGCCCGTGCAGGCCGTGCCTTTGGTGCAGACCGTCGAACTGGCGCCCGGCTACCGCATCCCGCGCGTCATCCGCGGCGGCTGGCAACTGGCTGGCGACCACGGCCCGGTGGACCGCGCGCGTGCGGTGCAGGAGATCGGCGCCTTCGTGGACGCCGGCCTGAACACCGTGGACGGGGCCGACATCTACACCGGCGTGGAGGCGCTGTACGGCGAGTTCAACGCCCAGCGCCGCGCCGCGGGGCATCCGCTGCTGCAGGTGCACACCAAGTTCGTGCCGGACTACGACGACCTGGCCCGCGTGGATGCAACGTACGCCCGGCGGATCGTGCAGCGTTCGCTTCAACGGCTGAACACCGAGCGCCTGGACCTGGTGCAGTTCCACTGGTGGGATTACCGCGTGCCCGGCTTGGTGCAGGCGGCGCTGGCCTTGCGCGAGCTGCAGCGCGAGGGCCTGATCGCCCACCTGGGTGGCACCAACTTCGACAGCGCGCACACGCTGGACATGCTGGAGGCTGGCGTGCCCCTGGTCAGCATGCAGGTGCAGTACTCCCTGCTGGACCGCCGGCCCGCTCATGCACTGGCCGCCGTGGGCGCGCGCCACGGCCTGCAGTTGCTTTGCTACGGCACGCTGGCGGGTGGATTCTTCTCCGAACGCTGGCTGGGCCAGGACGACCCCGCGCAGACGCTCACCAACCGCTCGCTCATCAAGTACCGGCTGGTGATCGAGGACTTTGGCGGTTGGGCAGCGTTTCAGGGCCTGCTGCGTGTGCTGAAGACCATCGCCGACCGCCACGGCGTGCGCATTGCCACCGTGGCCACGCGCTGGGTGCTGGACCAGCCGGGTGTGGCCGCCGCCATCGTGGGGGCGCGCTATGCCGATCATCTTGGCGACACGCTGGCCGTGTTCGGCCTGCAGCTCGACGCCCAGGACCACGCCCTGCTGGCGCCGCTGCTGGCCGCCCACCCCGGCCCCGAGGGCGACACCTAC
>JBMLPD010000561.1:0-1046 GCA_049242285.1 Rubrivivax sp. | reverse complement strand
CGCCGCCAACCTCGTGCCCTGATCGATCGCGCGTTTGGCGTCGAGTTCGGCGGCTTCGTGGGCGCCGCCGATCAGGTGGACGCTGAGGCCCGCGGCGTGCAAGGGGGTGTGCAGGTCGCGCAGCGGCTCTTGGCCGGCGCACAGCACCACGGTGTCGCATTCGATCAGGCGCGGTGCGGCACGATCTTCGCGCCGCTGGTCCCCAAACGACACCAGCAGCCCCTGTGGCGTGATGCGCTCGTAGTGCACGCCGCCCATCATCTGCACCTGCTTCATCTGCAGCGCGGCGCGGTGGATCCAGCCGGTGGTCTTGCCCAGGCCGCGGCCGGGCTTGCCGCTCTTGCGCTGCAGCAGCGTCACCTGCCGCGCCGGCGGTGCCGGCTGGGGCGGCACCACGCCGCCGCGCACCTGCGCGGGGTCGGCCACGCCCCACTCGGCCAGCCACTGCGGCAGGTTCAGGGTGGTGGAGTGGCCCGGTGGCGTGACCAGGAACTCCGCCACATCGAAGCCGATGCCGCCCGCGCCCACGATGGCCACGCGCGGGCCCACCGCGGCGCCCTGCAGCACCTGCACGTAGTTCAGCACGTTCGGGCCATCCTGCCCGGGGATGCCCGGGCTGCGCGGGGTGACGCCCGTGGCCAGCACCACCTCGTCGAAGCCCTGCGCCACCAGCGCCTGCGCGTTGGCGCGCTGGCCCAGGTGCAGGTGCACGCCGGTGGCCTGCAGCCGCTGCGTGAAGTAGCGCAGCGTCTCGCTGAACTCCTCCTTGCCGGGGATGCGCCGGGCCAGGTTGAACTGCCCGCCGATCTGCGCCGCCGCCTCGAACAGGTGCACCTCGTGCCCGCGCTCGGCCAGCGTGGTGGCGGCGGCCAGCCCGGCCGGGCCGGCGCCCACCACGGCGCAGCGCTTGCGCCGCTGGGCCGGCGTGATGAGCAGCGTGGTCTCGTGGCCGGCGCGCGGGTTGACCAGGCAGCTCGCCAACTTGTTCTCGAAGGCGTGGTCCAGGCAGGCCTGGTTGCAGGCGATGCAGGTGTTGATGTCCTGCG
>JBMLPD010000560.1:0-2684 GCA_049242285.1 Rubrivivax sp. | reverse complement strand
CACGCACCCGGCAGAAGTGCAGCCGCACCAGCGCGTGGGGGTAGTCGAACATCTCGACCTTCCAGGGCTCGGCCGAGGCGATGGTCACCCCGATCTCCTCCTGCAACTCGCGGCGCAAGGCCTGCTCGATGGACTCTCCGGCTTCGACCTTGCCGCCCGGGAACTCCCAGTAGCCCGCATAAGCCTTGCCCGTTGGCCGGGTGGTCAGCAGAAAGCGGCCCTGAGGGTCGATCAGCACGCCCACGGCCACATCCACGGGCGTGCGGCCCGGCGGCGAGCCGCCGTCCACCACCGTGGCGGTTTCAGCCATGCTGGCGTGCCGCCCAGTCGCGCGCAAACTGCTGCGCCACGCGGCCGGAACGGGAGCCGCGCTCCAGCGCCCACACCAGGGCCTCGGCACGCGCGCAGGCGATGGCCTGCTCGCTCTGCCCGAACGCGCGCAGCCACTGGGCCACGATGGCCAGGTACTCGGCCTGGGTGAAGGGGTAGAAGCTGATCCACAGTCCGAAGCGTTCAGACAGGGAAATCTTCTCTTCCACGCCTTCGCCGGGATGCACCTCGCCATCCTCGGTGTGCTGGTAGGAGAGGTTCTCCTTCATGTACTCGGGCAGCAGGTGGCGGCGGTTGCTGGTGGCGTAGATCAGCACGTTGTCGCTGGACTGCGAGACCGAGCCGTCCAGGATGGACTTCAGCGCCTTGTAGCCGGGCTCGCCCTCGTCAAAGCTCAGATCGTCGCAGTAGACGATGAAGCGCTCCGGCCGGCCGGCCACCAGGTCCACCAGATCGGGCAGGTCCACGAGGTCGGCCTTGTCCACCTCGATCAGGCGCAGGCCCTGGGCACTGAACTCGTTCAGGCAGGCCTTGATGAGCGAACTCTTGCCCGTGCCGCGCGCGCCCGTGAGCAAGGCATTGTTCGCACCCCGCCCGGCCACGAACTGCGCGGTGTTGCGCAGCAGGCGCTCCTTCTGCGGCTCCACTTCCTTCAGATCGGACAGGCCGATGGTGGCCACGTGGCGCACCGGTTCCAGCACGGCGCTGGCACCGCGGCGGCGGTAGCGAAAGGCCACCGAAGCGCCCCAGTCGGGGGCCGTGGCGGGATGGGGCAACACCGCCTCCAGGCGGACGAGCAAGGCCTCGGCTCGGGCGATCAGGGATTCAACGGCAGTCATCGGGAAAGTGTATGCAGGCAGCGGCCAGCGCTGCCCGTGGAAGGCCCGGCGCTCAGCCGGCCAGGCGTACCAGGGCGAGATCCAGGTGCTCCAAGGGTGAGCGCCTGAAACCCGACCGGGCGTAACGCTGCAGACGCCCCGCCACCAGCGACACCACCGCCGACGCCAGCGCGGCAGCGTCCACCGTCGGCGTGGGCGAGCCTGCGGCCTCGGCTGCCAGCCGCAGGCTCTGGCGCAGCTGCGACTCCACGCGGTCGAAGAACTGGTTCATGCGGGCGGTCAGGCGCTCGTGCTCGAGCACCAGCGCGTCACCCACCATCACACGGGTCATGCCCGGGTTCTTCTCGCCGAACTGCAGCACCACGGCGGCGATCTTGCGGGCCTGCAACGCGCCCGAAGGCTCGCGCTCGACGATCTGGTTGACCAGTGAGAACACCGAGGTCTCGATGAATTCGATCAGGCCCTCGAACATCTGGGCCTTGCTGGCGAAGTGCCGGTACAGCGCCGCCTCGCTCACCTGCAGTCGGGCCGCCAGCGCGGCGGTGGTGATGCGCTCGGCGCCCGGTTGCTCCAGCATGCCGGCCAGCGTCTGAAGAATCTGGATGCGCCGCTCACCAGGCTTGGGCCGCTTGCGCGCGGGTGCCGCAGCGCCCGGGGCGTCGGCCTCGGCGCCGGCTTCAGGGTCGGACGTGTCGGACATGGGTAGGGGAATTCAACAGAACCTGCCGGAAGATTCTTGCACAGGGCATGGACGGCCTGGCGCGGGATTCGGGCAGCGTAAACACTGAGCCGGGCGTCCGGTCCTTCGTGCTGAAGCGCGGTCACCACGGAGTTCCAGACCGCGCGGCGCCGCACGCAGGTGCGGCCCGGCAGGGGCAAGCGCTCACAAGTCGCGCAGCAGCTCTCGCAAGTGCAAGACCCGTCGGTCCACGTAGGCAGGCCGCCCCGGGCTGAACGCCGCCGAAGGCGCACGCCGGGCATGCGCGGCCCGGGACCAGCGCTGCATCCAAACCGTCTTCATGCCCACGCGCCGGGCCGCCTTCTGGTGAACCAGCGTGTCTTCCACCAGCACGCAGCATGACGGCGACACCCCCAGCCGCGCCGCCACGTGGCGCAGCATGCGGGCGTCGGGCTTGGGGCGAAGGGTGCCGAACATGTGCATGTCCTCGATGCTCAGCACTCCATCGAACCAGCGCTGAATGCCCAGGGCACGCAACACCCGCCAGGCATAAGCCGCCGGCGCGTTGGTGAGGATGATCTTGCGCCCGGGCAGGCGGGCCAGGGCCGCAAGGTCGGCACCGTGTCCGCGCACCCGATCCTCCAGCCCGGGCAGCAGATGGGTGTGGTGCAGGAAGTGCGCGGCGCGCACACCGTGGTGGCGCACCAGGCCCAGCAGCGTGGCACCGTAACGCAGCCAGTAGCGCCGGCGCAGCGCATCGGCTTCTTGCCTGGTCAGGCTCAGGTGGGTCTGGATGTAATCGCCAAAGGACACATGCAGTTGCGGCATCGACGCCG
>JBMLPD010000559.1:0-2967 GCA_049242285.1 Rubrivivax sp. | reverse complement strand
GTAGGTGTTGGCGTCGAAGTACTCGCTGAACTTGTCACCCTGGTGGCGCAGGTAGCTCTCGATCTGGAACTCGATGTCCTGCGTGCTGTAGGCCAGCTCGGCGGCGCGCAGCGCGCGGCCGAACTTCTGCTCCATCGCGTCGTCCGACAGGTAGGTGATGTGGCCGATCATGCGCGCCACGCGCAGGCCGCGCTTGGGCACCACGCCGTGGGCGTAGAAGTGCCCGCCGTGGAAGTCGGGGTCGGTGACGATGGCGCGGCGGGCCACTTCGTTGAAGGCGATGTTCTGCGCCGACAGGTTGGGCGCCGTGGCCACGGCCACGCAGTGGCGCACGCGCCGCGGGTGGCGCAGCGTCCAGCTCAGCGCCTGCATGCCGCCCAGGCTGCCCCCCAGCACGGCGGCCAGCTTCGCAATGCCCAGGCGGTCCAGCAGCCGGGCCTGGGCGTCCACCCAATCTTCCACCGTCACCACGGGGAAGTCCGCACCCCACACCCGCCCGGTGGCGGGGTTGAGGTGCATGGGCCCGGTGGAGCCGAAGCAGGAGCCGGGGTTGTTGACGCCGATGACGAAGAAGCGGTCGGTGTCCAGGGGCTTGCCCGGGCCCACCAGGTTGTCCCACCAGCCCTCGCTGCGCGCCTGGCCCGCATGGGTGCCGGCCACGTGGTGGCTGGCATTGAGGGCGTGGCACACCAGCACGGCGTTGGAGCGCTCGGCGTTGAGGGTGCCGTAGGTCTCGTAGACGAGGGTGTAATCGGGCAACACCGCGCCGCTCTTCAGCGGCAGCGCCTCGCTGAAGTGCATCTGCTGCGGTGTGACCTGGCCAACGGAGCCCATGGAGGAAGCTTCTGCTGCAAGAAACGGCAAACCCGGCGCCGCTGTCAGCGGACACCGGGTTCGCAGGTGTCCCTCTTTAGCGGCATTTGTGAAGCGCCCGCAATCCGGATCAAATCGGCGCTGCGCAAAGTATACGGGGGCGCGGGTCAGCGCTCGGCGCATGCACCGGGGTCTCGGCCTGGCGGAGCCTGCTGCATCCGATCCCGCCAATCCAGCGTTTCGTCGCATGGCACGGGTGGCCTGAGCGCGTCCGCGAGACACTGCCTGTGAAGCCCCGGTCTGACCGGCACCCCCGAAACACCACCGACAAAAGCCCACCATGATCCACCGCCCCACCCGGTTTGCCCGAGCCTTGTGCATGCTGCTGGCCGTCTGGTTCAGCGTGGTCCTCACGGGCTTGAGCGTGCCCAGCGCCGCCTGGGCGTCACCGCCAGTAGACGAGCCCCGCGCCATCACCGGTTTCGAGGCCGTGGTGCTGGAAGGTTCAGCCCGCGTGCGGGTGGAACTGGCCGAGCGCGACTCGGTGCGCCTGAGCGGCAGCGCCAAGGCGATCGAGTCGACGCAGACAGCGCTGGAGACCCGCGACGGCGTGCCCACGCTGGTGATCCGCCAGACAGGCAGCTGGTGGTCCGGAACGAAAGGCGATGTACAAGTGGCCGTCCAGGGGCCGCGGTTCAAGGCACTGTCGGTCGCCGGCTCGGGCGAGATCGACGCGCGGCTGAGCAACCAGCCCGCGCTGCGCCTGTCCATGGCCGGCTCGGGCGATCCGCGGGTGAGCGGGGTGACCACCCACCGGGCCGAGGTGAACGTGGCGGGCAGCGGTGATGTGCGCGTCAAGGGTGCGGCGCAAACCCTGACGGTCAGTCTGGCCGGCAGCGGGGACGCCTGGCTGCAGGAGTTCGAAGCCGAGGACGTGCGGGTGAGCGTGGCGGGCAGCGGGGATGCGCGCGTGAACGCACGCCAGCGCCTGCGGGCTTCCGTGGCGGGCAGCGGCGAGGTCCGCTACACCGGCCCGGCCAAGGACGTGAGCCACTCCTCCGCCGGCAGCGGGCGTCTGGTGCGGGAGTGACCGGCGGCGCGTCGCTGCCTGGACATGGAAGCGGTATCTGGCAGCATCGGGGCTCATGCGCAACCACGTGCACACCGCCTTCATGCTGCTGGCCATGTCATCACCCGTCCAAGCACTCGACCTCCATGCCCTGTGGGACTTCGGCAACCCCGCGCTGAGCGAGCAGCGCTTTCGGCAGGCGCTGGCGCAGGCCCAGGGCGATGAGGCGCTGATCCTGCACACGCAGATCGCCCGCAGCCACGGCCTGCGCAAGGACTTCGACGCGGCCCGCAGCGGGCTGCGGCAGATAGAACCCGCCATCGGCACCGCAGGCCCCGAAGCCCGCGTGCGCTACCACCTCGAGTTCGGCCGCACACATGCTTCCGCCGCGCACGATCCCAAGAGCCTGACCCCGGAGGCCAAGGCGCAGGCCCGCCCCCATTTCGAGGCTGCGCTCGACATCGCGCGCGGGGCTCGGCTCGACGCCCTGGCCATCGATGCCATCCACATGTTCGCCTTCATCGACACCGCGCCGACGGATCAGCTGAAGTGGGGGCAGGCGGCGCTGGAGGTGGTGCTGTCCTCCCCCCAAGACAGCGCCAGGCGATGGGAAGCCAGCGTGCGCAACAACATCGGTGTCGCGCTCGGCCAACTCGGCCGCCACGACGAGGCGCTGGACCAGTTCCGCCTGGCGTTGGCCATCCGCGAGCGCGGCACCAACGCCCAGGCCACGCGGGTGGCGCACTGGATGGTGGCGCGCACGCTGCGCAGCCTTCAGCGCAACGACGAGTCCCTGGCCCTCCAGCTGCGACTGGAGCGCGAGTTCGACGCGGCCGGCCAGCCCGACCCCTGCGTGTTCGAAGAGCTGGAGGCGCTGTACCGGGCTCAGGGTGACGCGGTGAAGGCCGAGCATTACCGGGCGCGAAAGGCGGCCGCGGGCAGGCCCTGACGCGCAGCGCACGGATGTGCCACTCTGAAGTTTGTGCGCAGATCATGTGAACGCAAAGCCAGCGCGAACCACCCAAAGGCAAGCCAAGTCGACCACCACCATCCGGATTGAACCTGAAAACGGCAGTTGGATGCAT
>JBMLPD010000558.1:0-10232 GCA_049242285.1 Rubrivivax sp. | reverse complement strand
GCGCCCCAACAGCAGCGCTGGCACATGCATCCAACTGCCGTTTTCAGGTTGAACAAGTCAGGAAGCGAGATGAACGCACGTACCGAGTTCCAGGCGGTGATCGGTCGTAACGCCAAGCCCCCCATGGTGGTGGTGCCGCATGACCAGTTCCTTCGCATGCGGGGCGGTTTCACTCCCGGGACTGTGCCTGACGAGGTGGTGTGGGCAGCCTTCGACCGGGGGCTGTCTCCCATGGCTGCCTGGCGTGAACACCTGGGGTTCACGCAGGCGGAGGTCGCCACCCGGATTGGGGTCGCGCAGGCGGCCTGTTCTCAGATGGAGACGGTCAAGCATCCTCGCAAGGCCACGCTCGAGAAGGTGTCCGCAGCTCTTGGCCTCGAAGCGGAGCAACTGCAATGGTGACACGCCACCTTCCCGTCGCCAGTTTCCCCCGCCCTTTGCGGGAGGGCGATCTGATTGCTGTGACGGCGCCGTCGTCTGGTGTCACGGGGGCAGCACTGGGGCGACTGGATCTGGTGCTGCAGCACCTGCGGCATCAAGGCTTCAGGGTGATAGAGGGCCGATGCCTTCGCCAAGACCATCTGAGCGTCAGCGCGGCGCGCGAGGAGCGAGCCGCCGAACTCTGGCAGTTTCTACAGGATCCGGAAGTTGCCGCGATCTTTCCGCCATGGGGCGGTGAACTGGCCACCGAGATCCTCGAGTTGCTGGACTTTGACGCTCTTGTCTCGGCCACGCCCAAGTGGCTCTTGGGCTATTCCGACCTGAGCACGATCCAGCTTCCGCTGACCCTGCTTTCCGGCTGGGCCACTGCACACGGCTGCAACCTCATGGATCTCGCGCCCACGCAGACAGACCCGCTGACAGGTGCCGTGATGCGCGTCCTGTCCAGCGACTTCACAAGCCCGGTTCTGCAGCGCTCGGCATCGCGTTACCAAAGGCAATGGATTGACTTCGCCGTGCAGGTCGACGCTCCATTCAACTTGACACACAAGGTCGAGTGGAAGCGACTGGACGGCAGCACGGCACCGCTGGACTTCGCCGGTCATTTGTTGGGCGGGTGCCTGGACACCATTGGCTGGCTGTCTGGCACGCGCTATGGGGACGTGCCGTCCTTCGTTCGCCGCTGCGGCGATCGGGGAGCGATCGTCTACCTTGAAAACGTCGAGATGGCACCCCCGGCTCTGGTGCGCTGCCTGCTCTCCTTGCGGCGTCAGGGCTGGCTTGATGGTCTGTCAGGTCTCATGCTGGGACGCAGCGCAGCGCCTGACCCCGAATCAACCACGCAGCTGGGATACGCGCAAGCGTTGCGTGCCGCATTGGGCGATCTGGCCTGTCCCGTTCTGTACGATGTGGACATCGGTCATCAGCCCCCGCAGTTCACGTTGATCAACGGGGCATTCGCCAATGTCAGCTTCGAGGACGGCGGTGGTGCTGTGGTGCAGAGCGCCGTACCACCTTCCTCCTGACAAGGCCTTGAACGGCGCGGGTCTGGATCAGGCGTTCATGGCAAGGATGCGTCACCCCATGCCCACCCTTCGCAAGACCACCCCCATCCTGCGCAGCTTTGACGAAGCCAAGGCGCGGGAGTTCTATCTGGACTTTCTGGGATTCCAGGTGGTGTTCGAGCACCGCTTCGAGCCGGGCCTGCCCTTGTACATGGGTGTGGCGCGAGGGGAGTGTGCGCTGCACCTGTCGGAGCACCATGGTGATGCCACGCCCGGAGCGTCCTTGCGCATCGAGGTGGACGACGTGGATGCGCTGTGTGCGGAGTTGATGGCGCGTCACCCTCGGCACAACCGTGCCGAGGTGCACACCATGCCCTGGGGCACGCGCGACTTCACGGTGACCGACCCCTTCGGCAACCGGCTCACGTTCACCAGCGCCATCAGCACCTGAAACCCGCCCGTGCGGGCCCGGCTCAGGCCGGCCGGGGTGACGCTGCCGATGCGAAGGGCAGCGCCGCGCTCATTCGTCCTGCGGAATGCGGCTGACGATCCAGCAGGCCGCGGCGATCAGCAGGATGGCCCCGCTCTCGTACAGCAGGATGGTCGGGTCCGTGTCCTTGCCTTGCAGGATGATCAGCCGCGCGAGCGCCGTGATGGCGATGAACAGCGGAATCGCAATCGGGATACGCCGACTGTTGTAGAACGCGCCGAGCATGCCCAAGACCTCGGCGTAGATGAACATCAGCAGCAGGTCCTTCAACTCGACCCTGCGGTTGTCGATCAGCAGCATGACCTCCTGCGCCATGGCCACCACGGTAAAGCCGGCGATCAGGACGAGGAAGACCTTCTCAGTGAACTCGATGGCGCGCTTGATGTTCATGGGGGCCCCTGCAGAGGTTGGAGTGGGGATGTTAAGGGCCTGCGCCTCAGGGTCTGGCGGCGTGGTCGCGCCTCAAGAGGCGCCAGATGGCCCGCGTCGTGCTGCCACCACATGCCGCAGCACCATGGGTACGGCCAGCGCGCAGCCGATCAGGGTGGGTGTCAGCCCCGGGGCGATCATCAGCAGCGCGGCCACGCCGCACAGCAGCTGCTCGGCGCGCGTCATCTCCACCAGGAAGAACTTCGACAGCGCCGCGGCCAGCAGCGTGATGCCCAGGATGCAGCCTATGAAGGTGACGGTGAAGTCGTAGGGGGTGAAGCCTTTGGCCACGATCAGCAGGCTGGGCGAGAACACGAAGACAAAGGGCACCAGCACCTTGGCCATGCCCAGGCGGAAGGCGGTGTTGCCGGTCTTGAAGGGGTCGCTGCCCGCCATGCCCGCCGCGGCGTAGGCCGCCAGCGCCACCGGCGGCGTGATGTCGGCCAGCACCCCGTAATAGAAGACGAAGAAGTGCGCCACCAGCGGCTCCACCCCCAGCAGGGTGAGCGTGGGCGCGGCCACCGTCACCATGATGATGTAGTTGGCCGTGGTGGGGATGCCGCAGCCCAGCAGGATGCAGACCAGGCCCGTCATGATCAGCGCCACCAGCAGTGTCAGCGTCTTGGGGTCGGCGAGCGTGGCCGGGATCAACGTGCCCACCCCGCCGGCCACCGCTTGCGCGGCGCCCGTGATGATGGTGCTGAGCTTGAAGCCCACGCCCGTGAGCGTGACCACACCGATCACGATGCCCACCGTGGCCGCTGCCGCCCCTACGGCCAGCGCGTACTTGGCCCCGGTGCCCAGGCTCTCCACCAGCACCGGCAGGCCGATGCGGCCCTGCACCTTGAGCGCCTTGAGCAGGAAGGGCGTGGCCGCCGCGCCGGCCGCGAAGATCGCCAGCTTGATCTCCTGGCTCTGGAACCCGCCGAACACGATCAGCAGCAGCAGGGCGTGCAGCCCCGCCAGCAGGCCCCAGTGTCGCGCCGTGTTGCCGCCCACGCGCGTGGTCAGGCCCACGATGGCGCAGGAGGTGATGCCGGTGAAGGCCGCCAGGTAGGGCGTGCGGCCCGACACCAGGATGAACACCAGCAGCACCAGCGGGATCAGCGTGGGCCAGCGCTGCGCGAAGGACTCGCGCAACCTGGGCATCTCCTCGGGTGTGAGCCCGCGCAGGCCGAAGCGCTTGGCCTCGAAGTGCACCTGCATGAACACGCCGAAGAAGTGCATGAAGGCTGGCACCGCCGCCGCGGCGATGATGGTCTGGTACGGCACCGACAGGAACTCGATCATCAGGAAGGCCGCCGCGCCCAGCACCGGCGGCGTGATCTGCCCGCCCGTGGAGGCGGCGGCTTCCACCGCGCCCGCGAACTCGCGCTTGTAGCCCACGCGGATCATGGCCGGGATGGTGAGCGAGCCCACCGTCACCGCGTTGGCCACCGATGAGCCTGACAGCATGCCGAACATGGCCGAGCCGAACACGCTCACCTTGGCCGGCCCGCCGGCATAACGCCCGGCCACGGCGGAGGCCACGTCCAGGAACAGCTGCCCCAGGCCGATGCGCGTGGCCAGCACGCCGAACAGCACGAAGTGGAAGACGTAGGTGGCCACCACGCCCACCGCCACGCCGTAGATGCCCTGGCTGGTGAGGTACTGGTGGCTGATGAGCTGGCCCCAGCTCGAGCCGGCGTGCTTGAGCAGGCCGGGGAAGGCCGGGCCGAACAGCGCATACAGCATGAAGACGATGGCGATGACGGGCAGCGGCCAGCCCATGCTGCGCCGCGTGGCCTCCAGCAGCGCCACGATCAGCACCGTGCCCATCACCACGTCCAGCGGCAGCGGGTTGCCCACGCGGAACATCAGGTCGTGGAAGATCCAGGGGATGTAGAGCACCGAGGTGGCCACCGCGCCGGCCAGCACCCAGTCGAACCAGGGCAGGCCGCCGGGGTTCCACAGGCTGGAAGGCCGGGCCCGCTCCAGCAGCGCCGGGCGGTGGGGAAACACCAGGAAGATCAGCCCCAGCACCAGGGCCAGGTGCACGCCACGGTGGGTGATCTCCTGCAGCAACCCGAAGCCGGCCGTGTAGAAATGGAACAGCGACAGCGCGATCAGCAGCGCGCCCACCAGCGTGGTGGCTGCCACCCCCAGCGGCCGAAAGCGCATCTCGGGGTCGAACTTCTGCTCCAGTTCCTGGAGCTGCTTGTCGTCGGGCAGGGCGGTGGGGGTCATGGGCAGTCCAAAAAAAGGGCGGCCCGTGGACCGCCCGTGGGCTTGACGGTGGCAGGCCTTACTTCAGCAAGCCGGCTTCACGGTAGAAGCGTGCCGCGCCCGGGTGGAAGGGGATGCCCGCGCCCTGCACCGCGTTCTCCTTGGTGATGAACTTGCCTTTGGCGTGGCCGGCGCCCATGGCCTTCTGCCCATCGGCCGAGTACAGCGACTTCACGATTTCGTACACGAGATTGGCGTCCACCTTGTCGCTGGTCACCCACTGGGCGCCCACGGCCAGGGTCTTCACCGCAGCCACGCCCTTGTAGGTGTCGGCCGGGATGGTGTCGGGCGCGAAGAAGCTGGAGGCCTTGCGGATGGCGTCGGCCTGTGGGCCGTCAATCGCCACCAGCTCGATGCCCGCGCCCGCAGACGCCAGCTCGGAGATCGCGCCCGCGGGCCAGCCGCCCGTGAAGAAGAAGGCGTCGAGCGAGCCGTCCTTGAGCTTGTCACCCGCCTGGTTGGGCTTGATGTATTCGGGCCGCAGGTCCGAGTCCTTCAGGCCGTAGGCGGCCAGGATGCTGCGGGCGTTGATCAGCGTGCCCGAGCCGGGCTCGTCCAGCGCCACGCGCTTGCCTTTCAGGTCGGCCACGGTCCTGATGCCCGCGCCCTTGCGCGCCACGATGTGCACGCTCTCGGGGTAGAGGTTGGCGATCAGGCGCAGCCCCGTGACGGCCGGCCGACCTTCCCACACGCCCGTGCCGGTGTGCGCCCAGGTGGCCACGTCGGCCTGCGAGAAGCCCGACTCCAGCTGCCCCGCCGCCACGGCGTTGACGTTCGCCACAGAGCCGGCGCTGGCCTGCGCGGTGGAGGCGATCTTGCCGGGCTGGCTCACCGTGTTGGCGATCATGCCGCCCACCGGGAAGTAGGTACCGGCCGTGCCGCCAGTGCCGATGCGGAAGAACTGCTGGGCTTGCGCGGCGGTGCCGGCGAGGGCCAGGGCGGCGGCGGCCAGAACGAGGCGGCGGGAGGGTTTCATGGGGTCGGGCTCCTGGGAGAAATGGAAGGCCTGTGATCTTGCCCGACCGCACAGCAGGCCGGGGTTCAGGCAAACCCTCAGACAGCGGGTCTGGGTGGAAGACAGGTGGGACCAAAGGTGTCTTGCACCGAGTGGCGCTTGCCGGTCCGCTAAGGAACTGTCAACGCACGTCCAGATCCAGCGCCACGCCCACAAACACCGCAAATCCCACCCAGTGGTTCAGCCGGAAGGCCTTGAAGCAGCCCTCCCGGGTGCGGTGGCGGATCAAGGTGAAGTGCCACACCGCCTGCAGCGCTGCAGCCGCCACACCCAGCAGGAACAGGCCCCCCAGCCCGAGCATGCGCCCCAGCAGCGCCCAGCTCACCAGGTAGGCGGCGTAAAAACCCATCACCGCGGTCACGTCCCGGCGGCCCAGCGTGATGGCCGAGGTCTTCATGCCGATCTTCAGGTCGTCGTCGCGGTCGACCATGGCGTACTCGGTGTCGTAGGCCAGCACCCAGAACAGGTTGGAGGCGAGCAGCGCCCAGGCCTGCCAGGGCACGGCGGCGTTCACCGCCGCCAGGCTCCAGTCGGTGCCGCCTTGCGCTGCCGCAAAGGCCATGGGAATGCCGAAGCTGAACGCCACGCCCAGCACGGCCTGCGGCATGGACACCACACGCTTGGCGTACGGGTAGGCGAGCGTGACCGCCAGCGCCGCGAAGGACAGCAAGATGGCAGGCGGGTTGGTGGTCAGCACCAGGGCGAAGGCCCCCAGCGCCAGCACCGCGCCCACGGCCAGCGCCTCTTTCACCGACACCGCGCCCGAGGTGACCGGGCGCTGCGCGGTGCGCTTGACATGGCGGTCGAAGTCCCGGTCGGCCACGTCGTTGACGCAGCAACCCGCACTGCGCATCAGGACGGTGCCCAGCACGAACACCGCTGTCAGGTGCCCGCCTGGAAAGCCGTCCGCCGCGATCCACAGTGCCGACAGCGACGGCCACAGCAGCAGCAGCCAGCCCGCGGGGCGGTCCCAGCGGATGAGGTTGAGGTAGAGCTTCAGGCGCTTCAAGCGGGCTTGCGAAAGGTGTCGGGCGGACGTTCAGGCCGGCAGCAGGTCGGGCACCCGCGTCAGGGCACGGCCTTGGCGATCCCGGTAGACGTCGAAATCGGAATCGATGGTGAGCACGTGGCGAATCTTCAGGCGCCCGGCGGCTTCAGCCACTGAGGCATCAGCGAGGTCGAGGGGCAGGTCGGCAAAGCGCACGCTGATCCGCAGTACTTCCTGCAGTGTGGCCGCGGGCGCCGGTACGTCCAGCGCCAACCCGCCGCGCTCGATCCAGCGCAGAAAGTCCAGCGCAGCGGCATTGCTCACCCGGCGGGCCAGCAGCGCGCAGACTTCCGTGGCCACCGGCCAGGTGCTGGTGACGCGCACTTGAGGGTTGCGGCGCAGCCAGTCCACCACGCGCCCATGCCAGTTGTCAGATCGATTGAACAGAGCCAGCAAGGGGCCGCTGTCGGCCACGACCGCCACCACAGTGGTGGCTGAAGCTCGGCGGGTCATGCGCGGGCCATGGATTTCAGCGGCTGGCCGTGCCGGAGCCGCCCCCCCGGGCGGCCTGCTTGTCCTCGACCAGCTGGGCCCACGCGTGCTTTCGGTCTCGGGCCAGATCGGCAGGGCCGGCATGCTTGCCGAAGAGATCTTCTCCTGCGGCATAGGCCGACGGTCGGGTTGCAGGAGCCGAAGCCAGGTAGGACCGCAGGGCCTCGCGCAACACCTCGCTGGCGCTCTTGCCCAGCGCCGCACTGCGCTGGCGCAGCGCCTGCTCCAGCTCGGAGGGGAGCTTCACGGTCATGGTCATGGCGGTCTCGATGGGCCCAAGGTAATACCCCAATTATTACCACCAAGGGATCACAGCACCAGCAGGTGTTCAGGTGTTGCGCCGCGCACGCTGCTGAGTGCCACGGCGCGGTCGAAGGTGACCAGGCGCCCGCCGTGGCGCACGGCCAGGGCCAGGAGGTACAGGTCGGTCACCTGCTGGTGGCCCTGCACGCGCGAGAAATCCACCAGGGTGTCGTCGCGCAGGCTCACGTCGTCGGGCCAGAAGGCGTGGTCCAGGCTGGCGCAGGCCTGCTGCAGGCGCTGGCGCACTTGCTGCATCGGCAGGCCCCCGCCGCGGCCGTAGCTGGGCATGGCCATGATGCGGATGACCCCGTTTTCCACCAAGGGGCAGGTGGCGATGCGCGCCTCGGGGGATTCGATGAAGGCATTGGCCTCCTCGGAGAACTGGTGCGCATCGTCCAGCAGCGCGACCCAGACGTTGACGTCCAGCAAGGAACGGGGTGGCGACCAAGGCCTGCGCGGCGCAGGTTCGCGCACTTCGGCCAGGGACGGGCTCACAGGCCCTCGCGCTCCATCAGGGCGCGGATGTGCTCGGCAGTGATGGCCTCGCCGCGCCTGGGCAGCAAGGCAAAGCGCCCGCGCAAAGGCGCGTCGGCGCTTCGCCCTGTGGGGCTGGCCGGTGCACTGGCCCCGCGCCGCACAAGTTCCGACACGGCCTCACCCAGCGAGATCTGCTGGCGCCGTGCCAGCGTCTGCGCTGCGATGAGCGCGTCTTCTGCAAGGTTGAGGGTGGTGCGCACCATCGCATCATAGCATCAAATCTGCATCAAGACATCAGTCGTACCGGTCAACGATGTCACGTCATGTCAGGCTGCGCCGTGCCGTCACCCAGTGCGGTACCGCCGACAGGGCCATCAAGCACCGTGTTGAGACTGGTCAGTTCATTTGAATACCGTGCGGTTCAACTCTGGATCGTGAAGTCTGGATGCCGTTTGCAAGGCGGCGCCTGACATCGCGCTGATGCATGTCCAACCGAACAGGAGAACGACCGTGATACTGAACTTCAAGAACTGGGCCCTGGCCTTGGGTGTGTGCCTGCTGGCTGCCTGCGGGAGCGGCAGCGACGCCCGCAACCTTGTCGACACCGCTGGCGCCACCCCGAATCTGACGGTGCTGTCCGAAGCCGTCAAGGCAGCTGACCTGGGCCCCACGCTGTCCGGCCCGGGCCCCTTCACCGTGTTCGCACCCACCGACGAGGCCTTCGCTGCTTTGCTGACTGAACTGGGCATCTCCAAGGCCCAGTTGCTGGCGGACAAGCCGCTGCTGACCCAGGTGTTGACCTACCACGTCCTCTCTGGCGCTGTGAAGAAGGCCGACATCTCGCTGGGCAAGGGTGTGACCACGGTGCAGGGAGGCTTCTTCAAGGTGGACGCTGCCGGCGTGGACGTGGTGATCACCGATGGCCGAAACCGCACCTCCAAGATCAGCGCCACCGACGTGCTGGCCAGCAATGGGGTGGTTCACGTCATAGACAAGGTGCTGCTGCCAGGAGACAAGACCATCGTGCAGACCGCGCAGTCGATACCCGACTTCTCCATCCTGGTGGAGGCCGTGGTGGCGGCCGATCTCGCGGCCACGCTGTCCCAGCCGGGCCCGTTCACCGTGTTGGCGCCCACCAACGCGGCCTTCGCCGCGTTGCTGACGGAGCTGGGCCTGACCAAGGAGCAACTGCTGGCGGACAAGCCCTTGCTGGTCAAGGTGCTGACGTATCACGTCCTGAGTGGTGCCGTGCTCAAGGCCGATGTGCCTCTGGGCACGGCCGTGACCACCTTGCAGGGTGACACCCTCACGGTGGACGCCACCTTGGCGATCACGGACCAGCGCGGGCGCAAGGCGGCCATCACGGCCACCGATGTGCTCAACCGCAACGGCGTGATCCACGTCATCGACAAGGTGATCCTGCCCAGACCCTGAGGCCAGGCCCGGTTGACCCGGTTGATCCTGCCCGGCGCGGGGCGGCTGCTGCGTCGCTAGCGCGGGCCGCGCGGGCCGCCCTGACCGCCCGCAGTTGCGGCCGACCTACCCCTCCAACTGCTTCTGAAACACCAGCCCCGCGTGCTCGCGCAGGGCGTGGAAGCGGATCTTGGGCCAGTTGTCCTGCATGGCGCGCAGCTCGCCGGCGTACTCCAGCAGCACGCAGGGGGCGTCCACGGCGTCCAGGGCCACGCGGTGGGCGTTGCCGTCGATGAAGCGCTTGAGCTCGCGCTCGTCGGCGGCCGGGCCGTCGCCGGTATCGGCCGTCACCCAGCGCGCCACGTTGTAGCGCGCTGGCATCACGCGCGCTTTCACGCCGTACTCGTGCTCCAGGCGGTGCGCCACCACCTCGAACTGCAGTTGACCGACGGCGCCCAGCAGCAGCACGCTGCCGGCCACGGGGCGGAACACCTGGATGGCGCCCTCCTCGCCCAGCTGCGTCAAGCCCGCGCGCAACTGCTTGGTGCGCAGCGGATCGGCCACCTCCACGGAGCGGAACATCTCGGGCGCGAAGAAGGGCAGGCCGGTGAATTGCAGCGCCTCGCCTTCGGTGAGCGTGTCGCCCAGTTGCAGCACGCCGTGGTTGGGAATGCCGATGATGTCGCCGGCAAAGGCCTCTTCCAGCAGCTCGCGCTTCTGGCTCATGAAGGCCACCACCGTGTTGGGCCGGATCTCCTTGCCGCTGCGCGCCACCTTCAGCCGCATGCCGCGCTCGAAGCGGCCGCTGGCCACGCGCACGAAGGCGATGCGGTCGCGGTGCGCCGGGTCCATGTT
>JBMLPD010000557.1:0-2382 GCA_049242285.1 Rubrivivax sp. | reverse complement strand
CCAAGGGCATCATCCAGATGCTGGACCTGCTGCGCCCGATCTACCAGAAGACGGCCGCCTACGGCCACTTCGGCCGCGAGGAACCCGAGTTCGCGTGGGAGCGGACGGACAAGGCGGCCGCACTGCGCGCTGCCGCGGGCTTGTAGGGCCGCGGACTTGTCCGCTCTCGGGCGGCGCTCAAGTCCGCAAGGCGGAAGCGCGCGCCCGGGGGGGCTTGACGCCTCTTCAGGGCCCGCCAGGCTGCTGTGCAAGGTTGGCAAACCTCAGGACAGTCGCAGAGCGCAAACGGACGCGATTGGACGCAGCAGCGGGCTGAACTGGCGGCTGCATGACCCGGGAGCTCGCGCCCCGGCTTGCCGCGGTGTGACCCGGCACACGGGGCCGGCGGTACGATCAGCGTTGTGGGCAGACCCTGCACCTCATCAGCATGACCTCCACCACCCAGCCGACCCTGCCGTGGACCGACGCCCTCCTGCTCGGCTGCACCGAGATGGACGCCGAGCACCGGGAGTTCGTCGAGTTGGTCGGGCAGCTTCAGGGTGCGCCCGACGAGGCTTTGGGCGCGCACTTGGCCGCGTTCGAGGCGCACGCGCGGCGGCACTTCGGTACCGAGGACGCCTGGATGGAGGATACGGGCTTTCCCCCTCGCGACTGCCACCGGAGGGAGCACGCCGCGGTGCTGCAGTCGCTGCAGGAGGTGCAGGCCCTGCACAGCGCCTTCGGCCGGTGCGACGTGGTGCGCTCCTTTGCTGACGAACTGGCGCGCTGGTTCCCCGGCCATGCCGACCATCTCGACTCCGCCCTGGCGGCCTGGATGAGCAAGCGCCGCCATGGCGGGCGGCCGGTGGTGCTGCGCCGGCAGGCCGCCACGCCCCTCCTCACCCCCCCCTTCACCCCGGGCCGAGCATGATCCTCGAACTCGCCGACATCCGCATCCACCCCGGCCAGCAGGCCGCCTTTGACGAGGCCCTCCAGCGCGGCCTGACCACCGTCGCCAGCCGGGCCCAGGGCTTTCGGGGCTGGAAGGTGAACAAGGGCGTGGAAAGCCCGGAGCGCTACCTGCTCATGATCTTCTGGGACACCCTGGAAGACCACACCGTGGGCTTCCGCGGCGGCCCGCTGTTCCCCGAGTGGCGCGCCATCGTCGGGCCCTTCTTCGCACAGCCGCCGGTGGTGGAGCATTTCACGCTGCTGGGCAAGTCCGAGGACTGAACCTGCATCCCTGCACTTGGACCCCGTTATTGTGGAAGTCTTCCATGATCCTGGGCGTTGCCCCACATCATGAAAGTTAGCCGCCGTCGGACCGCTTTGGACCCCGTTCGGGCTGAGCTTGTCGAAGCCCTTCGACAAGCTCAGGGCGAACGGTTGGGCTTGAACGTTGTGCGCTCCATGAACCCCCACTGATGAACACTACTGCCGCCACGCTGGCCACCGGCCGAGCCGCCGCCGTCGCCGCCGCCCAGCAGCACTTCGACGACGGCGACTTCGTGCGGGATCTGGCCCGCCGCGTGGCCATCCGCACCGAGAGCCAGGACCCGGACTCTGGGCCCGCACTGCAGGCCTACCTGCGCGACGAGATCGCCCCCACCCTGGGCGCGCTGGGCTTCACCTGCCAGGTGCACCCCAACCCCGAGCCGCCCTACGGCCCGCTGCTGGTGGCGCAGCGCATGGAGTCCGACGCGCTGCCCACGGTGCTGGTGTACGGCCACGGCGACGTGATCCGCGGACAGGACAAGTCCTGGACCAAGGGCGCCGGCCCCTGGACGCTGGCGGCCGACGGCGAGCGCCTGTACGGGCGCGGCACGGCCGACAACAAGGGCCAGCACAGCATCAACATCGCCGCCCTGGCTCAGGTGCTGGCGGTGCGACAGGCCGCCGGCCAGGGCCTGGGCTTCAACGTCAAGTGGCTCATCGAGACGGGCGAGGAAACGGGCTCGCCCGGTCTGGCCGCCTTCTGCACGGCGCAGCGCGAGGCCCTGGCGGCCGACGTGCTGATCGCCAGCGACGGCCCGCGCATGAAGCGCGACCGGCCCACGCTGTTCCTCGGCTCGCGCGGGGTGGCCAACTTCGACCTGAGCCTGACCTGCCGCGAAGGCGGCCACCACTCGGGCAACTGGGGCGGGCTGCTGCGCAACCCCGGCGTGGTGCTGGCCAACGCCATTGCCAGCCTGGTGGACGGGCGCGGCCGCATCCTGGTGCAGGCGCTGCGCCCGCCGCCCATCCCCGCCAACGTGCGCGCCGCACTCCAAGGCCTGGTTTTCGGCGGTGACCCGGGAGACCCTTTGGTCGACCCCGACTGGGGCGAGCCCGGGCTGACGCCGGCCGAACGCGTGATCGCCTGGAACACGCTGGAGGTGCTGGCCTACCGCACCGGCAACCCCG
>JBMLPD010000556.1:0-1921 GCA_049242285.1 Rubrivivax sp. | reverse complement strand
GCAAGACCATCCACCCGCACCCCACGCTGGGCGAAAGCATCGGCATGGCGGCCGAAGTGGCGCACGGCTCCTGCACCGACCTGCCGCCGGCCAGACGCTGAAGCCGCCGGCGCCGGCAACCTCCCGGGTGCGTCCGTCGCAATAAAACCAACGGGCCCCGCGGGGCCCGTTGTGCTGTGATCCCCGACCTTGCGGTCAGGAACGGGAAAAGAGGTCAATCACGCCTTCTTGACCCAGGCGGAGCACCAGCCCTCACCGGCGACCTTCTTGCCGGCGAACAGCGGGCAGCCGCCCCAGGCGTCGGTGGCCTTGCCCTGGTAGAGCTGACAGTTGTTGCACTTTTGAGCGGGGTTGGCCGTCTTCTCGACGTACTTCAGGCCCGTGGCTTGCGCGCTCTTGGGGTCCAGGGCATCTGCCGGCCTGGCTTGCGCCAGCACTTCACGGCCGGCCAGGAGGGCGGCGCCAGCGACGGGGACGATCTGGATGAACTTGCGGCGGGTTTGCATCGTGTGTTCCTTGGGGATTCAATCGTGGAGACGGTTGCGGTGCCGCCCCTGAGCGGCAGGTGGCACAGCATTCGAGCCGGCGCGAAGGGTAGTCAGGACCCAGCCTGCTTGCAAGCGATGCTGGTAAACCCGAGTGTCGGTCGGTGAATGCGAATCGCTTTCAATGGGATGGACGCGTCTTCCAATGCGCCTTTGCTCAACGTTCCGAGGGCGGGCTGCGTTGACCATGGGCTGTGTCTGTCATGTCCTCACAGGCCTTCGACGCGGCCTTGCGTCAGTGGCTCACCCGAGGCCCGGGGCCGCCAGTGCGCGGCGGTTTCGGGACCGTGTCCGCCAGGCCGGCTGGGGCCGTCATCACCTGCGTCTGGCAAGCCGCCGCGCCGTCCCCAGGGCCCGGCGTCGAGGCGCACCTTGCGAGATGGTTGATTTCCAGCGCACTGGAGCACTGGGCCGGACAGGTGCCGGGCAGCTTTTCGGGCATGACAGCGCAAGGCCAGGGCTTGCTGCTGGTTCCCGTGCACGCGCAGGCGCAGGCCGCGGCGGGTGCCCTGCAGGACTTCCTCTGCAACGCCGTGCGGGCCCTGGGAGTGGGCGCAGGCGAGGGGCGTTGGGACTTGCGCGTCATTGGCCCGCTCGCGCCCGGGCCTGCATGCGAGGTGCGCCGTGAACTGGCGCAGCGCGGCTGGCGGCTCAGTTGACGTCCACGCAGTGGATGCCGAAGGTGCCCCCGCGGTGGTCGGCGAAGTAGCGCTCGAGCGTCAGCCGCACCGTACGGAAAGCCAGATCCTCCCAGGGTACTTCGTCCTCGCGGAACAGGCGGGCCTCGATGGTTTCCGGGCCGGGCGCGAAGCGGGTGTCCAGCAGTCTGGCGCGATAGAAGAAGTGGACCTGGCCCACGCGCACCACGTTCAGCACGGTGAACAGGCCCTCCACCACGATGCGCGCACCGGCTTCCTCGTCGGTTTCCCGCACCGCGCCGGCCTCGGTGCTTTCGCCCAGTTCCATGAAGCCGGCCGGCAGCGTCCAGAAGCCGTGGCGGGGCTCGATGTTGCGGCGGCACAGCAGCACGCGGTCTTCCCACACCGGCACCGTGCCCACCACGTTCAAAGGGTTCTCGTAGTCAATGTGCGCGCAAGTGCCGCACATCGCACGTTCACGGTTGTCATCAGCGGGCACCCGGTAGGCCACGGCGCTGCCGCAGGCACGACAGTGACGGATGCGGGGCCGGTGAAGCATGAAATGAGTGTAGCCAGGGCTCAGGCCTCGATCTGCATGGCATCATCAATGCCGTCCGCCTCGCACGGAATCACTGTCCATGGAACTGTTCAACTACTTCCGATCATCGGCCTCCTACCGGGTACGCATCGCCCTGGCGCTCAAGGGCCTGGACTACGACTACCGCAGCGTGCATCTGC
>JBMLPD010000555.1:0-3437 GCA_049242285.1 Rubrivivax sp. | reverse complement strand
GCGCGGTGTCCAACCACATCCGCCGCTACAAGCGCCCGGAGTACATCGCCCACCGTGACTTCACGCCCATCACCTGCCTGCCGGACAACTGCCTGCTGACGGACTACCCGGTGGACCTGCCCTGGAAGGACGGCCTGCCGGCGAGTGCGCTGCAGACCTCGCCCGAGCCGGTGGATTTCGGGCTGCGGCAGGCGGCTTGAGGGGGCGGTCAAGCGAACCGTCAGCGGGCCCACAATCGTTTATAATGGATTCAATTCCCAAGTAAACGAATTTGTTTTCGTATTGAAGCCCCGGACCCTCGCTTCTGCCTTGCACGCGGCCAGCGCCGGTTTCCCGGTGCTGCTGGTGACGGGGCCGCGTCAGGTCGGCAAGACCACGCTGCTGCAGATGTGCGCGCAGCCGCCAGGGGGCGACACCAGCGCCGCAACCCGCCGTTACGTCACCCTGGACGATCTGGAGGCGCGGGAGCTGGCCCGCCGGGACCCGGCGCTGTTCCTGCAGACCTGGGCACCGCCAGTGCTGATCGACGAGGTGCAGTACGCGCCGCAGCTCTTTCCCGCCATCAAGCTGCACGTGGACCGGCATCGCCGCAACGGCGATTTCTGGCTGACGGGCTCGCAGAAGTTCCACCTGATGCAGGGGGTGACCGAAAGCCTGGCCGGCCGCGTGGCGATCCTGGACCTGCTGAGCCTGTCGCGCACGGAAGCCGACGGTCTGGGGCCGAACAGCCAGCCCTTCCTGCCCACGGCCGATTGGCTCGAGGGGGCCCGGCACCGCGCCACGCCCATGACCCCGCAGCGTCTTTACGAGCGCATCTGGCTGGGAGGATTTCCACGGCTGTTCGAGCAGGGGCCACAGGCACGGGACCTGTTTTTCCGCTCTTACGTGCAGACCTATCTGCAGCGCGACGTGCCGGAGCTGCTCAAGGTGACCGACCTCCTGGCCTTCAACCGCTTTCTCACCGCCACCGCCGCACGCACCGGGCAGTTGCTCAACATCGCGTCCATCGCGCGCGATGTGGACATCGACCACAAGACGGCACGTGCCTGGTTGTCGGTGCTGGAGGCCTCGGGGCTGGTCTACCTGCTGCAGCCGTACCACACCAACCTCGCCAAGCGCCTGGTCAAGGCGCCCAAGCTCTACTTCCTCGACACGGGGCTGGCGGCTTGGCTGAGCCGCTGGCCGGACGCCGCCTCGCTGGAAGCAGGCAGTCTGTCCGGTGCCATCCTGGAGACCTGGGCCGTGGCCGAGGTGCTCAAGAGCTGGTGGCACGCCGGCAGGGAAGCCTTCGTCCACTTCTACCGCGATGTGGATCAGCAGGAGGTGGACCTGCTGGTCGAGCAAGGCGATACGCTCCACCCGGTGGAGATCAAGAAGACCGCCTCGCCCTCGCTGCATGCACGGCGCCACTTTCGGGTGCTGGAAAAGCTCGGCCGGCCCATCGGCCCGGGGGCGGTGCTGTGTCTGGTGGAGCGCGATGTGCCGCTGTCGGCGCAGGTCACCGCTGTTCCGATGAGCTATCTCTGAACCCGCCATCCCTGATCCTTCTGAACCTGACCTTCTGAACAAGGCAATGCCTCCATGAGCCTGCACCGCCAACTCCAGCAACGCGCCGCCGAAGGGCGGCCCATCCGTGTCGGCCTGATCGGGGCCGGCAAGTTCGGCTCGATGTACCTGTCGCAGGTGCCGCGCACGCCCGGCGTGCACCTGGTGGGCATTGCCGACCTGTCGCCGGACGCGGCGCGGGCCAACCTGGCGCGCGTGGGCTGGGACGCGCAGCGCACGCAAGCCGCCTCGCTGGACGCGGCGCTGAAGGACGGCAGCACGCACGTGGGCGAGGACTGGCGCGCACTCGTCTCGCACCCGGCCATCGACGTGGTGGTGGAATGCACCGGCCACCCCATCGCCGCTGTGGACCACTGCCTGGAGGCCTTCGCCCACGGCAAGCACGTGGTGAACGTGACGGTGGAGGCCGACGCCTTCTGCGGCCCGCTGCTGGCGCGCCGCGCGGCGCAGGCCGGCGTGGTTTACTCGCTGGCCTATGGCGACCAGCCGGCCATGATCTGTGACCTGGTGGACTGGGCGCGCACCTGCGGCTTTCCGGTGGTGGCGGCCGGGCGCGGGCACAAGTGGTTGCCGCATTTCTGCGAGTCCACGCCCGAGACGGTCTGGGGCTGTTACGGCCTCACACCCGAGCAGGCCGTGCGCGGCGGCCTGAACCCCAAGATGTTCAACAGCTTCCTGGACGGCTCCAAGCCCAGCATCGAAAGCACCGCGGTGAGCAACGCCACGGGGCTGGCGGTGCCGTCCAACGGCCTGCTGTACCCGCCGGCCAGCGTGGAGGACATCCCCTTCGTCACGCGGCCGCGCGAGGAGGGCGGGGTGCTGGAGCAAAAGGGCATGGTCGAGGTGATCTCCAGCCTGGAGGCCGACGGCCGCGTCATCCCCTATGACATCCGCATGGGCGTGTGGGTGACGGTGGAAGGCGAGACCGACTACATCCGCCACTGCTTCGAGGAATACAACGCCCATACCGACCCGAGCGGGCGCTACTTCACCCTCTACAAGCGCTGGCACCTGATCGGCCTGGAGGTGGGCCAGAGCGTGGCCAGCGTGGCGCTGCGGCGCGAGCCCACGGGCGTGGCCCTGGGGTGGAACGCCGACGTGGTGGCCACCGCCAAGCGCGACCTGGCCCCGGGCGAGCTGCTGGACGGCGAGGGCGGCTACACGGTGTGGGGCAAGCTGCTGCCCGCCGCCAGGTCCATGGCCTTCGGCGGCCTGCCGCTGGGCCTGGCGCACGGCATCCGCGTGGCACGGCCGGTGAAGAAGGGCCAGAGCCTTTGCTGGGACGACGTGGTGATGGAAACCACCACGCGCGCCTACGCCCTGCGCAAGGAGCTGGAAGCCGGTTTTGTGCCGGGTGGTGGGCTGGGCTGAACGCCCTTGCGTCCCGCTTCGGCCCTGGTTTCCGACCGGCTGAGGCGCCCCCAATCCGCGGTATCGTCCCGGCGTGAACCTGCTCGAAGTTCAGGACCTGCGCGTCACCCTGCAGACCAGCCGCGGCCCGGCCGATGCGCTGCGGGGCATCTCGTTTTCCATGGCCCGTGGCGACACCGTGGGCCTGATCGGCGAATCAGGTTGCGGCAAGTCCATCACCGCGCTGGCGCTGATGGGCCTGCTGCCCGAGGGCGCAAAGGTCGCGGGCTCTATCCGCCTGGCGGGACAGGAACTCACCACGCTGGACGAGGCCGCGCTGTGCGCCCTGCGCGGCGCGAAGATGGGCATGGTGTTCCAGGAGCCGATGACGGCGCTGAACCCGTTGCACACCATCGGACGGCAGATTGCGGAGTCTCTGCGGCTGCACCGACGCATCAGCGCCCGTGAGGCCCGGGCCGAGGCCCTGCGCCTGCTGGAGCGGGTGCAACTGCCGCAAGCCG
>JBMLPD010000554.1:0-1596 GCA_049242285.1 Rubrivivax sp. | reverse complement strand
GGGTCGCTCCAGCGCTGGGCGATCCAGGCGCTGTGGCGCAGCAGGCGCAGGGTGCGCAGCGGCTCGATCAGGCCGAGCTGCGCATCGTCGAAGGCCATGAAGTCCTCGTAGCCGCGCAGCAAGGCCTGCAACTGGCGCCGCCGGTCCTCGCCCTCGTGGCCGTCCAGGAACAGCCACAAGTCCTGCATGGCCGGGCCGCTGCAGGCGTCGTCGAAGTCCACCAGGTGCAGGGTGCTGGCGCGCTCCAGCAGGTTGCCGCGGTGGGCGTCGCCATGCAGGCGCAGCAAGGCGCCCCCCGCCCGGTCGAAGGCTCGTGCCACGAGGTCCATGGCCGTGCGGGCCGCATGTTCCCACGAGGGGGCCTGTGCCGGATCCACGGCCAGCAGTTGCAGCAGGGCGTCGATCGCCTGGACCCCCAGATCGGGCGACAGCCTCAGGCGGTGGACAAACGACTGTGTGGCGCCCACGGCGTGCACGCGGCCGATCAGCCGGCCCAGCCGCGCGAAGGCTTCGGGCGATTCGATATCCGGATCGCGCCCGCCCAGCCAGGGGCTGACGCTGATGCGGTGGGCGCCGCCGTTCGGGGGTTGCCAGTGCAGCAGGCTGTGGTGCGGCCCCGAGACCTGGGCATTGTCCGGCGCCGGCGGCAGCAGTTGCAGGGCCACAGGCGCCATGACGGCCACCTCGGCGGCGGCCAGCTCCAGGGTGAAGCCGTGCTCCTCGTGGATCTGCGCGTCGCTCCACCGCCCCGGGCGGTAGAACTTGGCCACCGCCGCGCCGCCGTCCTCCAACATCAGGCGGAACACCCGGTTCTCGTAGGAATTGAGCTGCAGGATGCGACCGTCGCCATGCAGGCCCACGGCGTCCAGGGCCTCCAGCACGGTGTCGGGCGTCAGTTGGCCGTAGGCGGAAAGAGGGATGTTCATGCGTCGGATCCTGACGGATATACTACGAGGCTTTTCCCGAAATCGGCGGGGAAGATGTCGTTGACCCGAGAGGCCGCCCGCAGCACCAAGCTGCGGACCCACAAGCGGCGCCGAGGGCGCGAGGCGTCAGGCACGATGTGCGCTCGCCACGAACAGCCGTGATCCGGTGTGTTGTCCTGGTGACGCGCACCCCCTTGGAAGACCCTCATGAAGACCTTCAGCGCCAAGCCGGCCGAAGTGGTGCACGAGTGGTTTGTGATTGACGCCACCGACAAGGTGCTCGGACGTGTTGCCAGCGAAGTGGCACTCCGTTTGCGCGGCAAGCACAAGGCCATCTACACGCCCCACGTCGATACCGGCGATTTCATCGTCATCGTCAACGCCGACAAGATCCGTGTCACCGGCACCAAGGCCACCGACAAGATCTACTACCGGCATTCGGGCTACCCCGGCGGCATCTATGCCACGGCCTTCAAGGACATGCAGGCCAAGCATCCTGGTCGCGCCATCGAGAAGGCCGTCAAGGGCATGCTGCCCAAGGGCCCGCTGGGCTACGCGATGATCAAGAAGCTGAAGGTGTACGCCGGTGCCACGCACCCGCACACCGCCCAGCAACCCAAACCGCTCGAGATCTGAGGACGGCCATGATCGGACAATGGAATTACGGCAC
>JBMLPD010000553.1:0-1518 GCA_049242285.1 Rubrivivax sp. | reverse complement strand
GACGAGGTGCTGCGCGTGTCGCACCGCGTGGCGGTGCTGCGCGCCGGGCGGCTGGTGGCGCAGATGCCTTCGGCCGGCGCCACCCCGGCCCAACTGGCCGAGGCCATGGTGGGGCAGCGGGTGGTCAAGCCGGTGCGGGTCAGATCAAGCGCCGCCCATGTTCATCAAGAGAGTGTGCGCTCACATGAGGCGGTGTGCGAGCTGCGCGATGCCACCGTGCGTGGCGACGGCGCCTGGCCGCTGCTGGACCGGGTGACGCTCGGTCTGCAGCGCGGCGAAGTGCTGGCCATTGCCGGCGTGGCCGGCAACGGGCAGGCCGCGCTGGCCGAGGTGCTGTGCGGCCAGCGGCTGCTCGATGCCGGGCAGGTGCTGCTGCAGGGGGCGCCGCTGCCGCGCGGCCCGCGCGCCGTGGTGCGGGCCGGCGTGGCGCGCATTCCGGAAGACCGTCACGCCGTGGGCGTGGTGGGCGACCTGGCGCTGTGGGAGAACGCGGTGCTGGAGCAGTACGCCGAACCGGCCTTTGCACGGGCCGGCTTCGTGCGCCGCGTCGCAGCCCGCGCGCATGCGCAGGGCCTGGTCACGCGCTTTGACGTGCGGGGCACGGAAGGCGCCGGGCTGGACACCGTCACCCGGCAACTGTCGGGGGGCAACATGCAAAAGCTCATCCTCGGCCGCGCCCTGGGGGGGCGCACGCCGGCCCTGGTGCTGGCCCACCAGCCCACCTGGGGGCTGGACGTGCGGGCGGTGGCCTATGTGCACCAGCAATTGCTGGACGCCTGCGGCGCGGGGTCGGCCGTGCTGCTGATCAGCGAGGACCTGGACGAAATCCTGGCGCTTGCCGACCGCATCGCCGTCATGCACCACGGCCGCCTGACCCCGGCCGAAGCCACGGAACGGTGGACGCTGGCGCGCATCGGCCTGGCCATGGCAGGAGGCGTCCATGCGGCTTGAGCGGCGCCCCCAGGTCTCGCCCGCCTGGCTGCTGGCCGCGCCCTTCGGGGCCGTGGCCTTCACGCTGCTGGTGAGCTCGCTGCTGGTGGCCTGGGCCGGCGCGCCCGTGGGCCGCGCCTATGCGCTGCTGCTCGAAGGCGGCTTCGGCTCGCGCCTGGCGATCACCGAGACCCTCACGCGCGCCACGCCGCTCATCCTCACCGGCCTGGCCGCGGCCGTGGCCTTCCGCGCCCGGCTGTACAACATCGGCGCCGAGGGCCAGCTCTACGCCGGCGCACTGGCGGCCGTGGCCGTGGGCGGCCTGCACGGCGGCAGCGGCTTCGAGGCGCCGGCCTGGCTGCTGTTCCCGCTGATGCTGGCCGCCGCCATGGCGGCCGGCGCGCTGCTGCTGCTGGGCCCGGCCCTGCTGAAGTCGCGCCTGGGGGTGGACGAGGTGGTCACCACGCTGCTGCTGAACTTCATCGTGCTGCTGGGTGTGTCGGCCTTGCTGGACGGCGCCATGAAGGACCCCACGGCCATGGGCTGGCCGCAGAGCGTGGCGCTGCAGGACGCGCTGCAGCTGGACAA
>JBMLPD010000552.1:0-3187 GCA_049242285.1 Rubrivivax sp. | reverse complement strand
ATGAACACCGTGTACGACAGCAGCGCCTTCAGCGAGGGGTTGGTGTAGTGCATGCCGATGGCCTCCACCACGCCCAGCAGCAGCCCGCCGGCCAGCGCGCCACCCATGCTGCCAAAGCCGCCCAGCGTGATGACGATGAGCGCCGTGACGGTGTAGGGCTCTCCCATCGAGGGAGAGATGGTGTAGGCCATGGACAGCAGACAGCCGGCCACGCCCGACAGCCCCAGGCCGATGCCGAACATCAGCGGGTGCAGGCGCCGCGTGTCGATGCCCACCAGCTGCGCGCCCACGGGCGACTGCATCAGCGCGCGCACGCCCTTGCCCAGCAGCGTCATGCGCATCAGCACGATGAGCGCGCCGCTGAACAGCAGCGCCAGGCCGAAGACCAGCAGCTTGTTGCCCGCGAACTGTGCATCGCCCAGCTTCACCGGGTCGGTGAGGAAGTCGTAGCCGCGCAGGTCACCGCCCCACTGCCAGGACACGAAGTTTTGCACCAGGAACATCAGGCCGAAGGCCACCATCAGGCCGCGCGCCTCGAAGATGTCCAGGTTGGGCGATGTGGCCGTCAGCCGGCGAAAGCACAGGAAGTGGATGGCCAGGCCCAGCGCCATGAGCAGCGCAAACGACACCGGCACCATCAGCAGCGGCGACAGCCCCAGCGACGACTGCACCCACCAGGTGAGGAAGGCGCCCACCATCAGGAACTCGCCATGCGCGATATTCAGGATGCGCATCAGCCCGTACTGCAGGTTCAGCCCCAGCGCCACCAAGGCGTAGATGCCCCCCGTGATGAGGCCGGAGGTGATCAGCTCGATCCAGGCAGCGGCGGACATGCGGGCAGCGTTACGGGCGGGCGGTGATGGGCAAGGCGGCGCAGGGGCACCACTCAACATTGCACTGCCGAAGCCGGCCGTGCGATTCATCAGGGGTGGGCACGGACCGAGGACTCGCGGCCCGCTTCATGAACCGGCCCGCCCAGGCTTATTTCCAGGCCGGCTTGTTGACGTTGAGCTTGGCGGTCGCGCGTGCTGCCGGCCATACCACCTCGAACTCGCCGTTCTGCCACTGGCCGATGGTGCCGGGCGTGCCCACGTTCTCGCTGCCTTGGAAGCGGATGTCACCGAGGATGGTCTTGTGCGTGGTGCCCGCCACGTAGTCGCGGATGGCCTTGCGGTCCAGGCCCACTTGCTTGACGGCGTTGGTCAGGATCTCCAGGCCCGCCCAGGCTGCACCGCTGGCCCAGCGGTCCGGTTCCTTCTTCTGGCTGGCCACGTGGGCGTCGAAATAGGCCTTGGCGCCCGGGCTGGTCTTGGAATTCCAGGAGCCCATGCCCGTCACGCCTTCCGCGCCGGCGGGGGTCATCACGTTGCGGTACAGCGGGAAGGCCGTGCCCACCGAGGCGTAGAACACCTTGGGGTTGAAGCCGATCTCCTTGGCCTGGCGGCTGGCCAGGATGGTGTCGGGCGGGTAGGTGAAGCCGACGAAGGCGTCGGGGTTCTTGTCCTTGATGGAGCGCAGCACGGGCGAGAGGTCCTTCACGCCGCCGGGGTAGCTCTTGTCTTCCACCAGGTTGATGCCCGTGCCCTGCAGCGCCACCTTGAAGGCAGCGTAGTTCTCCAGGCCGAAGAGGTCGTCCACATAGACGCAGGCCACGGTGCGGATGCCGTTGGCCTTGAACATGTCGACGATGGCTTCGCACATCGCCTTGGGCTGCTGCAGCAGCAGGAAGAAGTACGGCAGCTTCATCTCCACCAGGCGGCGGCTCAGCGCCGTGGGCGCAAGGAAGGGGTAGCCGAAGCGGTTGGCCAGCGGGGCCACGGCGAAGTTGGCGTTGCTGCCCCAGGGCGGCAGCACCAGGTCCACCTTGTCGCTGCCCATGAGCTTTTCGTAGGTGCGCACCACGGTCTCGGTGTCGCTGCGGTCGTCCGAGCTGATGAGCTCGATCTTGCGGCGCACGCCCTTCACGTCCAGGCCGCCGGCCTGGTTCTGCTGCTCGGCCCAGAGCAGGAAGTTGGGCTCCTGGCTCACCTGCGCGCCGCCCGTCCACGGGCCCGTGCGCGACATGGAGTAGCCCACGCGCACCGGCGCGGCCTGGGCCATCAGGCCCGGTGCAAAGGACACGGCGCCAACAGCGGCGGCCGCGCCCTGGATGATCTGGCGGCGGGAAGGGGAGCGTGTGCTGCGTTGCATGGAAGAAAGTCTCCGGTCCGGGTCGGTTATGCGAGTGCGGCGTGGGCTGGCGTCACCACAACCAGGGCGATCGCCATCGCATCGAGGGCCGCAATGTGACACCAAGCCGATGTCCATCGCAGGCGCTGGGGATCAAAACAGGGTTAACCCTGATCTACAGGCAACCAGCCCCCGTCCACCAACTCGCGTTCCGCCTGCGCCGTACCACTGATGTGCACCGCCTGCCAACCGTGGGCCTGGGCGGCGGAGGTGTTGCCGGCATGGTCGTCGATGAAAACCGTCCTGGTACCGGCCAGAGCAAAGCGCTCGCTGGCGAGTTCGAAGATCGCCCGGTGCGGCTTCATCAGGCCCACCCGGGCCGAGAAGATGCCGTCGAGGAAGTCGCCGATGAAGGGGTTGTTCCGCTCCAGATGCTCGGCGTAGGAGCGCGGCATGTTGGACAGGTAGTACAGGCGATGGCCAGCAGCCTTCAGGCGCTGCAGCAGGGCCACGGTGTCGGCCATTGGCTGCAGGTGGCCGGGGATGGCGTCGATCACCCGGCGCACGCGGTCCTCGGGTGCCCCTGTGCGCGTGGCAATGCGCTGGGCCAGTTCGGCGCTTCAGCGCCTCCTGCCGAGCTGTCGGCGGACCGACTCCACCAGCGCGTGCTGATCGGCCGCGGAGTCCACCTTGTATCGCTCAAAGTCTTCGCCCTCACGCAGATCCGCATAGAGGCCGGTCGGATCCTCATGGAAGTGCAAGAAGGCCTTCGACCGGTGATAGAAGACGCCACGAGACCTCTCTCGGATCTCGCCGAGTGCTCGCAGGCGTGCGAGCAATCCCTCCAACGCGCCCAGTGCGACCTTGCCGGCATGCTTCATGGAATCGGGCCTCCATCGGTTGTCATGCGAGATCGCGAAGCGCCGGGAACGCCTTCAGCCGCGTACGCGCCTGCTCGCCCAGGGAAGGTCTGAAAAAGTGACGTACAGGTCTGGTACCGCACAGGTTGCGATGAAAT
>JBMLPD010000551.1:0-1089 GCA_049242285.1 Rubrivivax sp. | reverse complement strand
GCGACATCTTCAGGAACATGCGGTCGCGCGTGATGCCGGCGTTGTTGACCAGCACGTCGATGGTGCCGTGCTCCTGCTGCGCCTTGGTGAAGGCGGCGACGGTGGAGTCCCAGTCGGCCACGTTGCCCACGGATGCGTAGAACTCATGGCCCAGGGCCTTCTGCTCGTCCAGCCACTTGTTGTAATCGCGGCTGGGCCCGCAGCCTGCGATGACCTTGAAGCCCTCCTTGGCCAGACGCTGGCAGATGGCGGTACCGATGCCACCCATGCCGCCGGTCACATAAGCCACTTTCTTCGTCATTTCTTTCTCTCCTTGGTTGTGGGTGTGAAGAACGGTATCGCAATGCAGCCGCCGAGCGTCAGGCCCTGGCCTTGACGTAGCGCCCTGGGGCGGGCTCGATGGCCTTGAAAGCCCGGCTGCCATAGGTGCGCGGTGCAGCCACCTGACCGCCTGACTGGGCCTTCAGCCAGGCGGCCCAGTCCGGCCACCAGCTGCCCGCATGCTCGGTGGCGCCGTCGAACCAGGCCTGCGCGTCATCAGGCAGCTTGTCGTTTGTCCAGTGGCTGCGCTTGCGCTGGGCCGGCGGATTGATGACGCCGGCAATGTGGCCCGAGGCCCCCAGCACGAAACGGCGCTTGCCCTTGATGAGGGGCACCGAGCGGTAGGCCGCCATCCAGGGCACGATGTGGTCTTCGCGCGAGCCATAGATGTAGAAGGGGGCCTTGATCTTGCCCAGGTCCACCTTCTGGCCGCACACCGTCAGCGCGCCCGGCTTGCGCAATTCGTTTTGCAGGTACATGTGGCGCAGGTACCAGCAGTACATGGGGCCGGGCAGGTTGGTGGAGTCTGCGTTCCAGTACAGCAGGTCAAAGGGCGGTGGCGCCTCGCCCTTGAGGTAGTTGCCCACCACGTAGTTCCACACCAGATCGTTCGGGCGCAGGAAGCTGAAGGTGGTGGCCAGTTCCTGGCCCTTGAGCAGCCCCGGCCCGTGGGGTGCGTCGGCGCCGATGGTCATCTCGCGCACCTTGACCAGGGCCTCGTCGACGAAGATGTCCAGGATGCCGGTGTCGCTGAAGTCCAGCAGCGTG
>JBMLPD010000550.1:0-1588 GCA_049242285.1 Rubrivivax sp. | reverse complement strand
GAAGCGCTCCTGGCTGCGGCCCTTCCACAGCGAGTTGCGCACCAGGCGCTCCACGCCCGCGGCATGGTACAGGCGCCCCATCTCACGGCCCGACAGCACGATGCGGGCGGTGCGCGTGATGCGGTGGCGCTGGTACAGCTGCAGTGCTTCGTCCCAGCGCTGCCCGGTCACGCGCAAAGCTTCGCCCAGGGTGACGGCATCCTCCATCGCCATGCAGGCGCCCTGCGCCATGTACTGCGTGGTGGGGTGGGCCGCATCGCCCAGCAGCGTGGCGCGGCCGAACACCCAGTTGTCAATCGGCTCCCGGTCGGCCGTGGCCCAGCGCTTCCAGCTCTTGGGCAGATCGATGAGCTGGCGCGCCCTGGGGCAGATGCCCTGGAAGTAGCTCTCCACCTCCTCCTTGCTGCCGTCGGTCACGCCCCACTGCTCGTGCCGGCGGCTGTGGAAGGTGACCACCACGTTGTACTGCTCCCCCCCGCGCAGCGGGTAGTGCACCAGGTGACACTTCGGACCGGCCCACAGGCTGGCCGCGTTCCAGCGCAGGTTCTCCGGGAAGTCGGCCCGTTCCACCACAGCGCGGTAGACCACGTGGCCCGTGACACGCGGCGGGTCGTTCACATGCTGCGCGCGCAGCACCGACTTGCCGCCTTCCGCACCGATCAGCGCCTGCCCGGTCCAGCGGTGGCCGTGCTGGTCGACGGCGGTGACGGTGCCTGCGCCTTCGGCCTGCTCGACGCGCTGCACGCGGGTGTTGGTATGGAAGGTCACCTGGCCGGTCTCCTGGGCGCCTTCCAGCAGCGACCGGTGCACGTCCGCACGGTGGATCACCGCGTAGGGATTGCCGAAGCGCTGGCGGAAAGCCTCGCCTGTCTCGATGCGGCCCACCAGCGTCTCGTCCACGGCGTCGTGCATCACCATGCATTCGGTGTAGACGGCTCGCCCGCGCGCCTTGTCGCCCACCCCCAGCGCGTCGAAGGCGTGAAACGCATTCGGCCCGAGCTGGATGCCCGCGCCGATCTCGCCGATCTCCGGCGCCTGTTCCAGCACCGTGACCTTGAACCCTTGCCTCACCAGTGCGAGGGCCGCAGCCAGGCCCCCGATGCCCCCGCCGGCGACGATGACGGGCAACTCTTCATTGCGTCTGTCCATGGAAGACCCCCGGACCCCAAGTAATCAGCATGCTGACGATAAGTATAGGGTCATGCCCCGGCTGAACGCGCGGCCTGACGCGTGGCTCAAACCGAGAACGAAGGGCGCTGCGCCAGCCGCTCGCGCCAACGCAGCAGATGCGGGTGTTGTTCCCCCGGCTTGACCTTCACCACGCGCGCAAAGTCCACCGCCACGGCGGCCGTGATGTCGGCCAGGCTGAAGGCCGCGCCGGCCAGGTAGTCGTGGCCGGCCAGCTGCTGGTTCAGCGTCGCCATGAACTGCGCGATGCGGTCGACGCCGCGTTGGGCCAGTTCGGGAATCTGCGGGTAGTCCACCGGGCCGGGCAGGGCGCGGTTGGCCATGGCAGGAGACCCGTTGCGCAAGGCCTCCGCCACGGCGAACAGGCCGTCGAACTCCGCACGCCACTGCCAACTGGCGA
>JBMLPD010000549.1:0-2022 GCA_049242285.1 Rubrivivax sp. | reverse complement strand
AGTCTTCCTCCAGCGTCACCGTGGACCCGGCGCGCGTGAAGATCGTGCTGCCCGAGGATTTCGTCATGCCCGAAGGCGGCGTGCACATGCGCTGGCCCGATGCCGCGCTGGATCAGGAGGCACGGCTGTTCGACTACAAGTGGTATGCCGCGCTGGCCTACATCCGCGCCAACCGTCTGAACCACAACGTCATCGAAGGCCGCAACGGTGGCCAGGGCGACCGCTTCGGCATCATCGCCAGCGGGAAGGCCTACAACGACACCCGCCAGGCGCTGGCCGACCTGGGCCTGGACGACGACACCTGCCGGCAACTCGGCATCCGCCTGCACAAGGTCAACGTGGTGTGGCCGCTGGAGGCTTCTGCCACGCGCGATTTCGCCATGGGGCTGCAGGAGATCCTCGTCGTGGAAGAGAAGCGCCAGGTGATCGAGTACCAGATCAAGGAGGAGCTCTACAACTGGCGCCCTGACGTTCGCCCCAACGTCCTGGGCAAGTTCGACGAACCGGAGGGCGATCTCTCGGGCGGCGAGTGGAGCCAGCCCAATCCCAGCAGCCGCTGGCTCCTGCGCGCCAAGGCCGATCTCACACCTGCAATCGTGGCGCAGGCCATTGCCAAGCGCCTGAAGAAGCTGGGCGTGCCGGCCGACATCCGTCAGCGCATGGACGAGCGTCTGGCCGTGATCGAGGCCAAGGAGCGCTCGCTGGCAGCCATCGACGCTCGCGGCATCGACCGTCAGCCCTGGTTCTGCAGCGGTTGCCCGCACAACACCAGCACCCGCGTGCCCGAAGGCTCGCGTGCTGCCGGCGGCATTGGCTGCCACTACATGGCCGTGTGGATGGACCGCGGCACGGTCACCTTCAGCCAGATGGGCGGCGAGGGCGTGAGCTGGGTGGGTCAGGCGCCCTTCAGCCAGGACAAGCACCTCTTCGCCAACCTGGGTGACGGCACCTACTACCACTCGGGCCTGCTGGCGGTGCGCCAGAGCATTGCTGCGCGCGTCAACATCACCTACAAGATCCTGTTCAACGACGCCGTGGCCATGACAGGCGGCCAGCCCGTCGATGGCACGCTCAAGGTGCCTGAGATGACGCGCGAGCTGGAGGCCGAAGGCGTCAGGCGCATCGTGGTGGTGACGGACGAACCGCAGAAGTACGACGACGGCGAAGTCAAGGCCCGCCTGGCCCCGGGCGTCACGGTACGCCACCGCGACGAGTTGGACGCCGTGCAGCGCGAGCTGCGCGAAGTGCCGGGCTGCACCATCCTGATCTACGACCAGACCTGCGCCACCGAAAAGCGCCGCCGCCGCAAGCGCGGCAGCCTGGCCACACCGGCCAAGACCGTCGTCATCAACGAACTGGTGTGCGAAGGCTGCGGCGACTGTTCGGTGCAGAGCAATTGCCTGAGCGTGGAGCCTCTGGAGACCGAATTCGGCCGCAAGCGCCGCATCAACCAAAGCACCTGCAACAAGGACTTCTCCTGCCTCAAGGGCTTCTGCCCGAGCTTCGTCACCGTGGAGGGCGGCGCCCTGAAGAAGCCGAAGAAGGAAGCGCGCGGCGACCTCTGCGCCCTGCCCGCCATTCCAGAGCCGGTGCTGCCGGTGGCCGAAAGCGCCTGGGGCATCGTGGTGGGCGGCGTGGGTGGCACGGGCGTCATCACCATCGGTCAGTTGCTGGGCATGGCCGCGCACCTGGAGGGCAAGGCCGTGGTGACGCAGGACGCCGGCGGCCTGGCGCAAAAAGGCGGCGCGACCTGGAGCCATGTGCAGATCGCCAACCGGCCCGAAGCCCTGTACACCACCAAGGTCGACATGGCCAAGGCCGATCTGGTCATCGGCTGTGACCCCATCGTCACCGCCAGCAAGGCCACGCTGGCCGTGGCTCACGCGGGCCGCACCTTCGTGGCCCTGAACAGCCACGGCACGCCCACGGCGGCCTTCGTGCACAACCCGAACTGGCAGTTCCCCGAGGCCAGTTGCGAGGCGGCGATTGCCGGCGCCGTGGGCCGTGAGGGCCTGGGTGCCT
>JBMLPD010000548.1:0-2470 GCA_049242285.1 Rubrivivax sp. | reverse complement strand
GTGCTGGACCCGATCTGGACCACCGCCTACATGAGCCGCAACCACGGCTACATGATCTACGACACCCTGTTCGGCACCGACGAGACCGGCAAGGTCAAGCCGCAGATGGTGGAGAGCTGGACCGAGAGCCCCGACAAGCGGCTGTGGACCTTCAAGCTGCGCAAGGGCCTGGAGTTCCATGACGGCAAGCCCGTGACGGGCGAGGATGTCATCGCCTCGCTGCAGCGCTGGGGCAAGCGTGACGCCATGGGCTCGGCGCTGATGCAGTTCGTGCTGCGCATGGACTCGCCCTCGCCCGACACCTTCCGCATCTTCCTGGGCGAGGCCAACGGCTTCATGATCGAGGCGCTGGGCAAGCCGAGCTCCAGCGTGCCCTTCATCATGCCCAAGCGCATCGCCGACACCGATCCGTTCAAGCAGATCGAGGAGCACATCGGCTCCGGCCCTTACGTCTTCAAGCGCGACGAGTTCAAGCCGGGTGACAAGGCCGTCTACCTGAAGAACACCAAGTACGTGCCGCGCAGCGAGCCGCCATCGGGCACCACGGGCGGCAAGCGCGTGTTCGTGGACCGCGTGGAGTGGAACCTCGCGCTGCGCGACGCGCAGGCCCAGGTCAACGCGCTGAAGAAGGGCGAGGTCGACATCCTGGAGGCGCTGCCCTTCGATTTCTACGAGCAGGTCAAGGCCGACACCAGCCTGCAGATTCCGAAGTACTCGAACTTCGGCCTGCAGTACATGGCGCGCTTCAACCACCTGCACAAGCCCTTCGACAACCCCAAGGTGCGCCAGGCCGTGGCGGCGGCCTTCAACCAGGAGGCCTTCCTGCGCGCTCAAGTGGGCGTGAAGGAGCTGTACAAGTCCTGCGGGTCGTTCTTCATCTGCGGCACGCCCTACGGCAGCACGGCCGGCAGCGACCTGCAGATGAAGTCGAACATGAAGAAGGCGCAAGACCTCGTCAAGGCCTCCGGCTACGACGGCACGCCCATCGTGATCCTCAAGCCCACAGACCTGGCCTCCATCCAGAAACTGCCCGACGTGGCGGCCCAGCTGCTGCGGCAGGCCGGCTTCAAGGTGGACCTGCAGGCCATGGACTGGCAGACCCTGGTGGGCCGGCGCGCCAAGAAGGACGCACCGGACAAGGGTGGCTGGCACATGTTCCTCACCGCCTGGCAGACCTTCGACGTATGGAACCCGATCGCCAACCCCACCACCGACACGCGTGGTGAAAAGAGCGTGTGGTTCGGCTGGGCCAGTGACGACAAGGTGGCCGAGTTGCGCAACCAGTTCATGCGTGCCACCGATGACGCCACCAAGAAGAAGCTGGCCGACCAGATGCATGCCCGCATGTTCGAGATCGGCACGCACGTGAACCTGGGCGAGTACCAACAGCCCATGGCCGCGACCAAGAACATCAGCGGCTTCTTCGTCACCAACGGCAACATTTACTGGAACCTGAAGAAGAACTGATGCGGTCTGGAGTCCTCACACAGCCCTGGCCTCGTTCCTGCGGAGCCCGGGCGGGTCTTCCTGAACGCTGATGCTGTCCTTCCTCTTGCGCAGATTGCTGGCCACCCTCCCGGTGCTGGGGGTGGTGGCCGTGCTCGTCTTCCTGATGCTGCGCCTGACGCCGGGCGACCCGGCGGCGGTGCTGGCCGGTGACCAGGCCACGACCGAGCAGATCGCGATGATCCGCGCCAACCTGGGGCTGGACCGCTCCATTCCGGAGCAGTTCGTGATCTGGTTCGGTCACCTGCTGCAGGGCGACCTGGGGCAGTCGTACTACTACAAGGTGCCCGTCACGGAACTCATTGCCCAGCGCCTGGAGCCCACCTTGTCGCTGGCGGTGGTGACCATCACGCTGGCGGTTCTCATTGCCGTGCCGCTGGGCGTGGTGGCCGCCTGGCGTTTTGGCGGCTGGCTGGACCGCGGCGTCATGGCCTTCTCGGTCCTGGGCTTCTCGGTGCCGGTGTTCGTCTCGGCCTACCTGCTGATCTGGCTGGTTTCGCTCAAGCTGGGCTGGCTGCCGGTGCAGGGTTACAAGCGTCTGTCCGAAGGCTTGGGGCCCTGGCTGTACCACCTCACGCTGCCGGCCATCACGCTGTCGCTCATCTACATCGCGCTGATTGCCCGCGTCACGCGCGCTTCGGTGCTGGAGACCCTGGGCGAGGACTACATCCGCACCGCGCGGGCCAAGGGCCTGCCCGAAGTGCTGGTGCTGCAGCGCCACGCCCTGGCCAACGCGGCCGTGCCCATCATCACCGTCATCGGCATCGGCATCGCCCTGCTCATCGGCGGCGTGGTGGTCACCGAGTCGGTCTACGCCGTTCCGGGCCTGGGCCGGTTGACCGTGGACGCCGTGCTGGCCCGCGACTTCCCCACCGTCCAGGGCGTGATCCTGCTGTTCTCCTTCGTCTACGTGCTCGTCAACCTGCTGGTCGACCTGTCCTATGTCTTCTTCGACCCCCGCATC
>JBMLPD010000547.1:0-12499 GCA_049242285.1 Rubrivivax sp. | reverse complement strand
CGCTCCCTCCGCCAGTTCACGCCCTCGGTAATCCCAGCCAGGGACGCAAAGGCTTGACGGCCTCACACAGCCGAACAAGTGCCAGAGCACTCACAACTGTGCAGACGAGCAGTAGCGGTCCCTCGGCAGAGGGCTGCAGTGCCAGCGGTCTGAGGGCCACTGCAAGCAGGATGATCAAGGTCTGGTGCAACACGTACACCGCGAAGATTCTGCGCGTGAGCCCGCGCAGCCATGCTGCGGGCCGGCTCAGGTGCACCCAGCCGAAGCCCAGGACCGCGATCACCCCGCCCCACTGCTGCGCAGCATAGACCGTGCGCAGCAGCGGGACAGGCATGTCCTGAGCTGACAGCAGAACAACCCAGGCCACCAGTGTGACGAGCAATGCAGTCACCCGAAGCCGGGCGATGGCTGGCCAGGCGCCAAGCGTGCTGGCGAGAATCGCTCCTGCGAGGAAGGCCGGGAGGTACTGCGCATGAGCCAGAGGATCGTCGACGAGCGCGTGGGTGACGTCGAACCAGGGCCTCAGGGCGAGCCTGCTCGCGGCGAGCACCAGCCAGGGCGCGGCCAGCAGGCTCAAGACCGAAAGCGTGCCCGAGAGCTGGTGGCCGGCCTGATCCAGCCAGCGCGGCGCGATACGAACGCTCGCCCACAGCACGAGCGTGTACACCATCAGATAGGGCAGAAACCACAGATGGTTCCAGGTCGGCAGGGTCAGGCAGGGACCCACGGGCTTGCAAAAGTCCCCATGACCGCCCAGGTAAAGCGGCAGGAACTCCAGGTAGCTGCCGCCGTAGCCCATCTGCTCGACCACCTGCCAGTAGGACTGCGGCGGCACGATCACCAGCACCCCGGCAACCAGCGGCAAGCCCAGGCGCCTGAGCCTGACTCCGAACCACTCTGGGAGGCCTCTTTGCAGTTGGATGGCCGTCACCGCTCCCGAGATCAGGAACAACAAGCTCATTCGCCACGGGTTGACGAGCCGCATCCAGGGTTCGAGCACAGTGTTCGCAAAGGGGCTCTTGATGTGCCAGTCCCACGTCACGTAGTACATGCCCACGTGATATGCGATGAGCAAACCCAAGGCCAGCAAGCGCAGAGCGTCAAGAAAATCGAGGCGAGGGTGAATCCCTGACAGCCCTTCGGTGGCGGGTGGGCCGGCACGGGAACTCATGACACCCGGGGCAGCGATTCAGCAGTCCAGCAGCGCCATCAGCCGGCCCAGCGCCTCGTCGATGACGGCTGGTGGTGCTCGCTCGATGCGGCGGGCCTTGCGCGCTGCCAGATCGAGCATTCGCACCTTGTTGGTGAGCGCCACGCCCTGGGTTCTGCACCCGGCACCCGCGAGGCTGACTGCGAAGCCCGCGTGGCGCGAGAAGTCCCCGCCCTGGGTGATGGGAGCGACCAGCACGTCGCCGAGCTTGTTGAAGTCTGCTGTGGTGAGTGCCAGCGCAGGGCGGGTGCCTCTGTGTTCGTGACCGATGGCGGAGTCCAAGGGTACGCTGACCACGTCCCCGCGGTCGAACACGGGCATCACCAGGCCTCTTGCCCTACGGACTTGGCGCTGTCCCACAGCGCGAGGTCTGCTGACGCGAGCACCTTGCGGTCGCACTGAGCGATCATGTCCGCCAATACGTACTTGCGCTTGCGGGACAGCACGATCTGGCCCTGGCCTGTGGTGTCCAGCGACATGGCCTGGCCGGCCGAGAGGCCCAGGTCCCTGAGAACGGCCGGGGAGAGCCCGGCCACGGTACTGTTGCCGTACTTTCTGTGGATGACTTCCATCGGGACCCAACGACGATTCCTGGACCAAGTCAGTCTATGGATCTGTCGAACAGCCGTCAAGCTTCGTTGAACAAGGCTGGCTGCTCTTGGACTCTGGCATTCGAATCCGATCAACAACCAGAAAGCAAAGTCTCCTGATCGAAGGCAGCTTGAATATCGATCCTTTCCGCCCCGCCATCCGACGCAGCGCCTTGGGCCAGGTCGAGCAGGGGCGTGCGTGTTGCCTCACCAGTGAATGTGACCGGTCGGGTCGTTGTCGCTGTGGTGTCACGGATCGCCGTAATGGAGCGGGCGATGTTCGGCGTGATGGAGCCAGTTTTGGGGTCTGAACAACCCTCTCGAGGAGTTGCTGGACGGGACCGTTCTGAAGCTCTTGCGGATCCCTTGCGGGCGGGGTTGGCACATTGAGCGTCCCATCGAAGATTCGCCAGCGCATCTGCCCCTTGTGGGTCACGGTGGAGATCACAGACAGGCCATGACACTTGTTGTCGACCCGTATGACCGGTGCCTGGTCCCTGCGCGTGAAGCCCCAACGCGCCGGGTACGACCCCATCGTGCGTACCGCCATGCGAATGCCAAATGGCCGCTAGATGAGTGGGGCCACCGCAGCGGGAGTCCACCGCGCGTAGGGCATCTTCAGCTGGTCCGGCGTCTTGTCGGTGATCAGCCTGCGCAAGCCTCCTGCTGCGCATTGAGCAGTCGTCCATCGCCCGCCCGGCGGCCGCTGGGCGCATCGCGCAAGGGCTTGGCTCCTGCCCCTTCGTGACGCTTGCAAATACTGAACACGCCGGTGCGGCTCAATCCAGTCTGCCCCGCAACGGCGTCGCAGGTCAGTCCCGCCTGGCGAAGCCGGATGACCTGCGCGCGCCTTTCATGCCGCGCTTCGCGCGACAACGCTCTGATGTCGGTTGCTTCCATCACCATAAGACAGTGCCGAAATCGAAAAGCTCAAGTTCAATACTTCTGGATCAATAACGCGGCAGGGGTGGACGGCTGCCCGACTTGAGCTTCATGGCGGCCTTCACCAGCAGGTGGGCCGACACCGGTGCCGTCAGGAACAGGAACAGCGTGATCAGCAGCTCGTGGCCGCTGGCGCGGCCCTGGAGCGCGAACCACAGCATCGAGGCGATCAGCACGCAGCCCACGCCCAGCGTGGTGGCCTTGCTGGGGCCATGCATGCGCTTGAAGAAGTCTTCGAACTTGGCCAAGCCCCAGCTGCCCACCAGGGCGAACAGCACACCCACCACCAGCAAGGCGGCCACAGCGAATTCAAGCAAGATGTTCATTCGACAACGTCTCCGCGCAACAGGTACTTGCTCAAGACCACCGTGCCGATGAAGCCCAGCAGGCCGATCAGCATCGCCACCTCGAAGTAGACTGCGGTGCGCCATAGCATCCCCAAGCACACCAGCAGGGCCAGCGCGTTGATGTAGAGCGTGTCCAGGGCCAGGATGCGGTCGGGCAGGCTGGGGCCTTGGAACAGGCGCCAAGCATTGAGCAGCAGCGCCAGCCCAAAGCCGGAGATGACCCAGGGCAGCACGGCGTCTATCACTCGAAGATCTCCATCAGTGGCGCTTCGTAGCGGGCCTGGATGTCGGCAATCAGTGCAGTCTCGGCAGCATCGTCAGGGCAGTGCAGCGCGTGCACCAGCAGGTGGCGGCAGTCAGGGCTGAGGTCGCTTGACAGTGTGCCCGGCGTCATGGTGATGATGCCAGCCAACGCCACGATGCCGTGCGGGTCGCGCAAGCGCAGCGGCACCCATACGAAGCGCGACTGGATCGCGGCCTCGGGTCCCAACACGCGCTTGGCCACGTCGATGTTGGACATGACGATGTCACGCAGCACCACAGCGCCTAAGCGCAGCACGCTGGGCCAGCGCTGGATGCGCGGCTTGTCGGGCCTGAAGGCCTCGCTGAAGCAGGGCACCACCACGGCGAACAGCAGCGCCAGCAGCAGGTTGCCGACCGAAACCGATTCGTTCAGCAAGAGCCAGCTGGCAAACAGCAGCAACGACAGCAGCGGCGCAGGCAACACGCGCTTCATCACTTCAACTCCCCGCGCTCGCGCATCTCGCGGCGCACATCATGAGCGGGCGGCACAGGCTGCGCGCCCAGCACCGCGTCGATGTAGGGCTGGCGCACGATCAGCTGGCGCGTCGTGGCCTGTGCGTAGGTTTGCAGCGGGCCGGCGAAGACGGCAGTCAGCAGCACCAGCAGCAGCAGGCCGATCAAGGCCGCGTGGTGCACGGGCCGCGGCGGCGCCACGCGCAGCGCGGTGGCGCTGGTGGGCTTCCAGAACAGGCGCGAGCCGGCACGCGCCAGGGCCACCATCACCATCAAGCTGCTGGCCAGCACCAGGCCCACCACCCAAGGACCGTGCGGCGTGGTGCCTGCAGCCTGCAGCAACAAGACCTTGCCCAGGAAGCCCGCCAGTGGCGGCACACCGGCCACGGCCACGGCCGCCACAAAGAACAACGCACCGAACCCAGCCCAGCCATGCTGCAGACCGTGCGCGCTCAAGCCATCGTCGCCCCCGCGGGCCCAAGCAATGCGGTCGGCCAACAGGAACCACAAGCATCCCACCAAGGTGCTGTTGACCAGGTAGAACAGCCCCGCCGCCAAAGTGCCCGGCGTGCCCAGGCCAATCGCCAGCAGCAAGGTGCCGGCCGAGGCCACTACCAGGTAAGCCACCAGGCCGCGCAACTGCTGAGCGGCAAAGGCGCCGATCGCGGCCAGCGCCAAGGTGCTCAGTGCCAGCAGCGGCAGCACGGTGCTCAGCAAGCCGCTCAAGTAACCGCTGCCACTGCCGGTGGTCAGAGTGCTGAAACGCGCGATGGCGTACACGCCCACCTTGGTCATGATGGCGAACAGCGCCGCCACCGGCGCCGATGCGGCGGCGTACGTGGCGGGCAACCAAAAGTACAGCGGCAGCAGGGCCGCCTTGACGCCAAACACCACCACCAGCAGCAACACGGCCGCCTGCACCAGCTTGACGTTCTCGGGGCCCAAATGCGGAAGCTTGACGGCGAGGTCGGCCATGTTCAGCGTGCCCGTCAGCGCATACAGCAGGCTCACCGCCACCAGGAACAGGGCCGAACCGGTGAGGTTGAAGACCACGTAATGCACGCTTGCCCTGAGCCGCTCAGTCGAAGCACCGTGCAGCAGCAACCCGTAACTGGCAGCCAGCAGCACCTCGAAGAACACGAAGAGGTTGAACAGGTCGGCGGTCAGGAACGCCCCGTTCAAGCCCATCAGTTGGAACTGCAGCAGCGCATGGAAGTGCAGGCCCTTTCGGTCGTCACCGCCCAGCGCGTAGACCAAGGATGCCAAAGCCACCACCGAGGTCAGCACCAGCATCAGGGCCGACAGGCGGTCCAGCGCCAGCGCGATGCCCCAGGGTGCCTGCCAGTTGCCCAGCAAGTAGGCCTGCACCTGGCCGCCCCGCGCCTGCAGCAGCAACTGCACGGCCACCCACACCAAAGCCAAGGTGCTGGCCAGTGACACGGCAGGGGCCCAGCGCGACTGGGCCTTCTCCAGCATCACCAACACCGCCCCCACCAGAAGCGGCAAGGCGATGGGTGCAATGATCAGGTGATTGGCCATCAGCTGCGCCCGTCCACGTGGTCGCTGCCACCTTGCTGGTGGGCGCGCAACGCAATGCCCAGCAGCACGGCCGTCATGGCAAAGCTGATCACGATGGCGGTCAGCACCAGCGCTTGCGGCAAGGGGTCGGCGGTGTTCGCCAGGGTCGCGGTGGCGCCCTTCTCGACGATGGGCACCGCGGCCACCTTGACGCGCCCCATCGCGAAGATGAAGAGGTTGACGGCGTAGGACAGCAAGGTCAATCCCAAGATGGTGTCAAAGGTGCGCGCGCGAAGCAGCAGCCACACCCCGCAGCCCGCCAGGGCGCCAATGAACAGGGCAAGAAGCAGCAACATCAGGCAGCCGCCTGCTTTGTCAGTCGGGCGATGGACAAGATCATCACCATCGTGGCGCCCACCACGACGATGAACACCCCGGCATCGAACAGCGAGGCGCTGGCCAGGGGCACGCCACCCACACCGGGCAGCCAAGGGTAGTCGTAGGTACTGGTCAGGAACGGGGCACCGAAGAACCAGCTGGCCATGCCCGTCAACCCCGCCAAAAGAAGGCCCCAGCCCACCCAGGCTCGGTAGTCCAGGCTGCTGCGCTGCGCCACCCAGCCTTGGCCGTGGGCCACCGCTTGCAACAACAGGCCGATGGCCAGTACCAGGCCGGCGATGAAGCCGCCGCCCGGCAGGTTGTGGCCGCGCAGGTAGAAGTAGATGGCGATCAGCACCGTGAACGGCAGCACCAGGCGCGACACCAGTTGCAGCATCAAGGGGTGACCATCACCCGCAGGCGGGGATGTGACGCCAGGACGGAAGTTGCCCAGCAGCGCATGCAGGATCAAGGCAGCGATGCCCAGCACCGTGATCTCACCCAAGGTGTCAAAGCCACGGTAGTCCACGATGATCACGTTGACCGCATTGGCACCGCCGCCCAAGGGCAAGGTGGTGGCCAAGAAGTAATCGCTGATGGACTGGCCGGGCCGCGTGAGCACCATCCAAACCAGGGCCGTCACACCCAGCCCCACGGCGATGGCGATGGCGGCGTCGCGCCAGGCCTTCCAGCGCATCGGCTCCGGCGGGCTGGCCGCGGGCAACCAGTGCAAGGCGAGCATCATCAACACGACAGTGACCACCTCCACCAGTAGCTGCGTGAGGGCCAAATCAGGGGCTGAGAACAGCGCGAACGTGAGGCACACCACCAAACCTACCGCTCCCATCAGCAACAGCGCCAGGAGCCGCTGACGGTGGGCGAGCACCGTGGCCACAGTGGCCGCTATCCCCAAAGCGCCCACCACGGCTACGCCCCAGCTCAAGTCACCCCAATGCAGTGGGGCGATCGCAGCCGAAGGGCCATCGCCCAAGAACGGCCACACGCCCGCCAGCAGCGCCAAAGCCACGAGCAGCAGCAAATAGCGCTGCAAGTTGCCGTTCTGCAAGCCACGGGTGATGCCCTCAGCCGCGCGCAAGCCGGCACCCAGCAGGGCCTGGAAAGCTTCTTTGCCGCCCGCTGCCACCCAGCCTGGCACGATGGACAGGCTGTGCAAGTTCACCCGGCGCTGCAGCAGCGCATACAGCAGCACACCGCCCACCACCGCCACCGCACTCATCAACAGCGGCACGTTGAAGCCGTGCCAGATGGCCAAGCTGTAGGTGGGCAGCGCCGCACCCAAGGTGGCCTGCGCCGAGACGGCCAACACGGGCCCCACCACCCAGTGGGGTGCCACGCCCACGGCGATGCACAGCAGCACCAGCAGGCCCACCGGCAAGAGCATGAAGAACGGCGCTTCGTGCGGCGTTCTGGGCAGCCCCCGGGGGGCGCCGTTGAAGAAGGTATCGTGGATGAAGCGCAACGAGTAAGCCACGCTGAACAAGCCCGCCACCGTGGCACCGGCGGGCAGCAACCAATCCATCCAACCGTGAACGTTCTTGCCCAGGACCTCGGCGAAGAACATCTCCTTGGACAAGAAGCCGTTGAACAAGGGTACGCCCGCCATTGAAGCCGCTGCCAAAATGCCCAAGGTGGCTGTGGCCGGCATCAGCCGCAGCAAACCGCCGAGCTTGCGTAGGTCACGGGTGCCGGTCTCATGGTCGATGATGCCGGCGCTCATGAACAAGCCAGCCTTGAAGGTGGCGTGGTTGATGATGTGGAACACCCCCGCCACCACGGCCAGCGGCTCATCCAAGCCGAACAACAAAGTGATCAAGCCCAGATGGCTGATGGTGCTGTAGGCCAACAGGCCCTTGAGGTCGTGCTGGAACAGGGCCAGATAGGCGCCGATCAGCAAGGTGATGAGGCCGGTGCAACTGACGATCCAGAACCAGTACTCATTGCCGCCCAGCAGCGGATACAGCCGGGCCAGCAAAAACACCCCGGCCTTCACCATGGTGGCCGAGTGCAGGTAAGCGCTGACCGGCGTGGGCGCCGCCATGGCGTGCGGCAACCAGAAATGGAACGGGAACTGCGCGCTCTTGGTGAACGCACCCAGCAGCACCAACATCAGCGCCACCGGGAACAGGGGATGGGCCTGCAGCGCCTCACGCGTACCCAGCACCACATCTAGCTGGTAACTGCCCACGATGTGCCCAATCAGCAGCACACCCGCCAACAGGCACAGGCCGCCCGCGCCGGTAAGGGTGAGCGCCATGCGCGCGCCCTGGCGCGCGTCGGCCCGGTCGTGCCAGTAGCCGATCAGCAAGAAGCTCGACAGGCTGGTCAACTCCCAGAACAGCACCAACAGCAGCAGGTTGTCGGCCAGCACCACGCCCAGCATGGCGCCCATGAAGAGCAGCAGGAACGCGAAGAAGCGCGGCGCGGGGTCTTTGGAGTCCAGGTACCAAGCGCCATACAGCACCACCAGCGCGCCAATGCCTGTGATCAAGAGCGCGAACAGCCACGCCAGGCCGTCCAGGCGGAAGCCAAAGCCCAGGCCCAGTTGAGGCAGCCAGTCGACGCGCCAGTTGGGCACAGCGCCACCGAGCACCGCCGGCGCCATCGCCAGCAACAGGCCCACGCCAGCGAGCGCAACGCAGCCGGCCACCAAAGCGGCACTGCGCCGGCCCGGCAGGGCCAGCACCACGGGCGCTGCCAGCCACGGCAGCAGGGCCAGCCACAGCAGGGTCATGGGGCGCTGGGCTTGCGGATCAAGGCGACCACCAAGGTGATGACCGTCAGCGGCACCACGAAGCTCAGCATGACCGTCGAGAAGGTTCCCAGCAAGGCGCGGTCTTGGGCGGCCAAGATCAGGTAGGCCACGTAAGCCACGTAATACACGACGAACACGGCGCCTTCCCAGCGCGCGATCTCACGGCCGGTCATGAACACCGGCAGGCAAGCCAGCGCCACGGCCAGCATCACCCAGATGTCGAACGCCATCAAAGACGGCGCCATCGCAAGCCCGAGGTCAGCCGAGACGATGCTGGACAGCCCCAAGCAGCCCAAGATGTTGAAGGTGTTGCTGCCCACCACGTTACCCACGGCAATGTCACGTTCGCCCTTGATGGCCGCTGTGAGGGACGTGGCCACCTCGGGCATTGAGGTGCCGGCAGCCACGATGGTCAGGCCGATCACCAGATCGCTCACACCCATCGACTTGGCGACGGCCACGGATGCCGTCACCAGCCACTCCGAGCCGAAGACCAGAGCGGCCAAGCCGGCGGCGATCAATGCGAGTTGGACCGCGAGCTTGCTGTCCCACGCACCGGCCTCAGCCGGTTTCACTTCCTCGGCATATTCGTCTTTGGCGGCTTGCGTCTCGCGGCGCGACTGCACCACCAAAAACACCGTGTAGGCGATCAAGAGGCCGAACAAGAGCGCGCCATCCATCAGCGACAAATTACCGTCCAGACCCAGCGCCAGTAGCAACAAGCTGGCGCCGATCATGATGGGCACTTCCTGGCGGATGAGCTGGATGTTGACCACCAGGGGCACGATCAGTGCACTGACGCCCAAGATGAACAGCACGTTGAAGATATTACTGCCCACCACATTGCCGATCGCGATGTCGGTCTTGCCGTCGAGCGTCGCCCCCACCGACACCGCCACCTCGGGTGCGCTGGTGCCGAAGGCCACGATGGTCAGCCCCACCACCAAGGGCGAAATGCCGAAGGACAGCGCCAGCTTGGAGGACCCACGAACCAGCAGACTGGCGCCAACCACCAGGGCCACCAAGCCAGCCAAGAAAAGCAAGAAGTTCATGAGGGGCCTCCGAAACGAGATGCGGGACTGTATCTAGAGGTTTGAGCCCGTAAACAACACAGGGTCAGAGCCGGTCGTCGCCCGCCAGGCCCCAGGGCCTGGAACACAGCCGACACCCATTCACGCTCGGTCACGCTGAGCTCCGGGTGCCAGACCTCGAACAACAGCACCACGCGCTCAGCGTTGCTGCGGTTCCAGGCTTCGTGCTCCAGAGTCTCGTCGAACAGAAGTGCCTACCGCTTTTGCCACGACCGCACGTCGGCGCCCACGCGCAAGGCGCAGCCCTCGGGCACGGTGAGTGGCAGGTTCACGATCGAGTGTGTGTTCACGAAGCCTCGGTGCGGGGGGATGTGGGCGTGCGGCGGAGGTCGCAGACGGGAAGATCCTGCGCCACTTCGGACAGGAGCCGCAGCCGCCGCCCCGGGGCCGGGTGCGCGAGGTGGGCCAAGCCTGGGCGCACTGAGCCCGGCTGAGCCCGGCTGAACCCGGATCTGGTGGGGCGGGGCTCATCGGTGGCTTCAGGCGCCTGCGCAAGCGCGCCGCACCCACCGAAGAAGGCACATCGAGGTTGCCGGGCGATACCCGAAGCTGGCACAGCGCCGCATACCGCAAGTGTCACCACGCCGACAGTCGGCCTCAGGCACCGCGCGTGTCCGGGCGCGCAACCGTGCGAAGCCGCGAAGCAGCGCGCGACGTATCGGGCCAAGCCTCGAGGTGCCCTGTCTGGCCGTGGAGGGTTGCACCAGACCGGGATCATGCGGCGGTGTCGGGTTTGTCCAGGCCTGTCGGGCTTAAAGAGGGTGTTTGCATTTCCGGTTCTTCCGGAGAATTTGTGAGCGGATTTCGGCCGTCCTGAGCCGACGAGACGAGTTGCCCACCGCGCCGGTCGGTCGGTTCGTCGCAAGCACCGACCGCCCGCCGCAGTGGACAGCTCTGCATCGCAGCGCGACGGGCAGCGGCCTTGGGGTTGCCAGGCCGTTGAGGCTTGGCAATGGCGTCAGTCGTGGCGTCATTCGGATCGGGCTTGTGTTGGCGACACGCGCCAGTAGCGACGCAGCTTGCGACAGGTGGCATCCAGTGAGTCCTGCTGCGACTCGCTGATACGCGGCCATATCAGCGGTCCGCCGTCGCCTTCGATGAGCTCGCACAGGGCGTACTTGACCTGCTTCTTGGCCAGCGCATTGTCGTCGTAACGACACCGGATGAGCTCGCCGCCGAGCGTCCAGAGGTTGTCGCGATGCCGGCTGATGGTGGCCTTGGCCAGACCCTGGTCCAACAGGTGCAAGAGGAACGGCATGAGAACCTGGACGATCTGCTCGCCCACGGCAATGTCCGCGGGCTCGACGTGCCACGATCTTGGCCAGTCATCGAGGTCCGGGACGGCTTGGCGAAGACGTTGTGTGTGCTGGGCATCGATGCTGAACGCGCCCCCGGCGCCGCCTTGGGAGTTGACCATGTTGCTCGCCCGCTTACTCAATGATTGCCACCACTTCCCGGGACTCGTCTACGCGGCCGTGCGGCTGATCGAGGCTACCGCCATCATCGAGGTCGACGTGCGCCCCCGCCGTGGATCCAAGGCGCGCTGCTTGTGCTGCGGCAAGCCTGCGCCCGGATATGACGTGCTGCCCGTTCGCCTCGTCGAGTGCATCCCGATCTGGGGCTATGCCGTGATGTTCATCTACGCCATGCGGCGGGTGCAGTGACGCCACTGCGGCGTCAAGGTCGAGCAAGTACCCTGGGCGGCGGGCGAGCACAGCCTGACCGAGGCCTACATGCTGCACCTCGAACACTGTGGGCGCGCAAGCTGTCCTGGAAGGAGACGGCGTCAAGCTTCGGCACCACCTGAGATCAGGTCCGCCACGCGCTGGAGTACGTTGTGCATTGGGGGCTGGCGCACCGCGAGCTCGGGACCCTGCGCGCCATCGGCATCGACGAGATCCACGTCGGCAAGAGCGGCAAGTTCTTGACACTGGTCAATCAGGTTGAGGCTGACTGCGTGCGGCTGTTGTGGGTGGGCAAGGACCGAACGAAGCAGAGCTTCGAGGGCTTCTTCACCCTCATTGGAGCGCAGCTGGCCGCCTCGGTTGAGTTCGTCTGCTCCGACATGTGGCGGCCGTACCTCGAAGTCATTGCCAAGAACTGCCCAAAGGCGTTGAGCATCCTGGACCGCTCTCGCAGGGTGGCCAAGCTGAAAATGGCGCACGACGAGGTGCGCGCCGGCGAGGCACGCCAGATGATCCGCCAGGGGTATGAGCCGCTACTCAAACAGAAACGCTGGTGCCTGCTCAAGCGGCCGGAGAACCTGCCGGACAAGCAGCAGACGAGCCTGCGCGAGTTGCTGGGCTACAACTTGAAGAGCGTACGGGCAGACCTGCTCAAGGAAGAATTCCATCTGTTCTGGGAATACGTCTCACCGGCGTGGGCGGCCAAGTTCCTCGACACCTGATGCAAACGGGCAATGCGTTCACGTAGCGATCCCGTGAAGAAGTTTGCCCGTACTGTGCGCTCGCACCGCGCTCTGTTGCTCAACTGCTTCAAGGCCAAGAAGCAGTTCTCCAGCGGCGTTATCGAGGGCCTGAACAACAAGGCCGAAATCACTATGAGAAAAGCATACGGCTACAAGACCTTCCGGATCGCCGAGCTCTCTCTCAATCACGTGCTTGGCAATCTCCCAGAGACAAAACTCGCCCACAGATTCTTCTGACGAGGCGGAAATCGAATCAGATCAACACCCAGAAAGCGAAGTCTCCTGATCGAAGGCAGCTTGAATAGCGATCCTTTCCGCCCCGCCATCCGACGTAGCGCCTTGGGCCCGGTCGAACCCAAGGGGGCATTGCACTCGATAGCTGGGAACCACCATCCGCCGCAGGCGCCTCAGGCCGCTGGTTTGCGGACCATCTCCAACACCTTGCTCGCGTCGAGTGTGCGCGCTT
>JBMLPD010000546.1:0-2137 GCA_049242285.1 Rubrivivax sp. | reverse complement strand
CCGGCCCGTGCGCCCGGCGCGGGTGTAGCGCCAGCCGATCTGCCATTCGTAGGGGGCCATCAGGGGGGTGGTTCTTGGTTCATGCGGGGCCGATGCTAACTGTCACGAGCCGGGACCCGCCCCAGACCGTGCTTTGCGGGCAAGCCCAGGCATTCACAGCCCCCAAGGCGTGAGGGGGATGTCGCCGGCCCGCCCCGGTGAGAAGACCGCAACATCGCAGGTTCACCCGCAGCGCCACGGGCTTGGTGCTTGCGCGCATCCCCGCCCCCTGACCGCGCCCGGCGCTCGCGAAGAAGCTGGCGTCCTCGAGGAAACGGACACTCGCGAGGAAACCGGCGTTGGCGAAGGGCCGTGCCGGCTGAGCCCTTCGACTTCGCTCAGGTCATGCTTGTCGAATCCCTGGCGGGCACCTCGACAGGCTCGGTGCGACCGGATGGGCGGGGCCGGCAGCAAGGTGTTCCTGTGGGCGCTGCCCGCAGGTGCAGGGCGACGTCTGCGGGTGCGTGCAAGATGCCAGGCCTCTGGGCGGTCTTGCGTGCGCTGCTGTTGTGGGCTTCTGATGTGGGAAGAGGGCCGGGTCAGAGGTGGCCGCAAGACGCCGGGCCGCGGCCCGATGTCCTGACATCGAAATGACGATGACCGCGCCACCTGTCCCTGTCGAACGGCATCTTGACAACCCCGGTGAGCGGCGGGCACCGAAGCATGGACGCCGAACCCGAGCAGACCGCCAACCTGCCGCAAGGTTTCACCGCACAGGCGCGCCGCACAGATGCGCCGCACAGGCTCGCCGTCGTCTCCATGCGGCCGGGATAATCCTGGCGATGGTGCATTGGATCGTTCCCTTCGCCGGCCTGTCGGCCACCTGGTCACAGGCTGGCGTGCTGCCGTCGGGCTGGCGGCCTGGCGAGCTGGCTGCATGGGTGAAGACGCTGCCCGTCGTCCCTGAGGTCGCGCCTGCGGGCGTTTTGGGGCAGAGCGCATGCAGCGACCCCGAGCTCTCCCTCACCCCGCCGCCCGAGCGCGCGCTGGCCCAGGCCTTGGGGCTGGATGCCGCGGCGGGCTTGCCGGACGGGTGCGTGCCGCTGGCGGGCCTGGAGGCGGCGCAAGCGGGCCACGGCGCTGACGGCCGCGCCTGGGGCCGGCTCACCCTGGCGCACTGGCACCTGGGCACCGAGCAGGTCACGATGCGCGACCCGGCCGAACTCGGCCTGAGCGAGGCCGAGTCGCGTGCCTTCCTCGACACGCTGCGCCCCTGGTTCGAGGAAGACGGCTGGCAGATCGAGTGGCGCACGCCCACCCGGTGGTTGGTGTCACACCCCGAGCTGGACGGCTTGCCCTGCGCATCGCTGGACCGCGTGATCGGCCGCAATGTGGACCTGTGGCTGGCGGCCGACCCGCGCGCCCGTCGCATCCGCCGCCTGCAAAACGAGGTGCAGATGCTGCTGCATGCCCACCCGCTCAACGAGGAGCGCGAGGCCCGCGGCGCGCTGGCGGTGAACTCTTTCTGGCTCGATGGCTGCGGCCCGGTGCCGGACGTCGCCGTGCGGGAACGCCTGGAGCACCTGCGCCTGGACGAACGTTTGCGCGAGCCTGCGCTGCGCGGTGACGTCGCGGCCTGGTGCCGGGCCTTCGACGCGCTGGACCGGGAGGTGATCGGCCCGGCACGGGCTGCAGCGCAGCGGGGCGAAGACGTGCGGCTGAGCCTGTGCGGCGAGCGCGGCATCTGGAGCCTTGCAAAGCCGGGCGGCGCCGCACCCTGGCAGCGTCTGTGGTCCTGGTGGCGGCCGGACGCCGCGCACCAGCGGCTGCTGAAAACCTTGCAGGCCTTGTGAAGGACCCCTCTTGACGCCCCCCTGTCTGCTGCCCCGTGACACGCCGCCCCGCGTCCGCTTTGCGCTGGAGCAGGCGGGCGCGCACCCTCTGATGGCCCGTCTGCTGGCGGCACGCGGCGTTCGTTCCATGCAGGAGGTGGACGATGCGTTGGCTCACCTGCTGCCGCCGCCGTCGCTGAAGGGCACCGCCGAGGCGGCCCGGCTGCTGGCCGACGTGATCGAGGCCGGCCGGCGCATCGTCGTCGTGGCCGATTACGACTGCGACGGCGCCACCGCCTGCGCCGTCGCCCTGCGCGGCTTGCGCC
>JBMLPD010000545.1:0-1325 GCA_049242285.1 Rubrivivax sp. | reverse complement strand
GCCACGACGTTGGCCGAGGCGATCACGCCCGACACGGGCGCCAGCAGCGCCTCGCGCGTGGACAGGCCACCTCCCACCGCGGCGATGCGCGCCGACAGGCTGGCGGCTTCGCTCTCGGCGGCTTCGATCTCCTTGCGCGGCACGGTGTCGGCCAGTTCCTGCAGACGCGCGATGCGCTTGTCGGCCAGGGCCTTGGCGGCACGCAGCTCGGCGAGCTGTGCCGCCTGGTTGGAGCGCTCGATGGGCGCCGCCGATGGCACGACGTAGGCGAGCACCTCGCCCTTGCGCACCGTCTGCCCGGGGTTGGGCAAGCCACGCGGCCCGGGTTCGATGCGGCCCGCGTTCAGCGGCTGCACCTTGCCACCGGCATTCGGGTCCATCAGCACCTTGGCGCTCAGTTCCACGGTGCGGGGCAGTTCGGCGGCTTCGGTGACGACGGTGCGCACACCCAGCTGGCGCTGCGCGGGCTTGGGCAGGAAGACGCTGCCATCGGGCTGCCGCTGCGGGCCGTTGGCGCTGGGCGCGGCGGGGGCATCGCCGTGGTCGTGGCCGGGGCCGGCATGGGCGGAGCCCAGTCCTGTCAGGGCGATCAGCAGCCCCAGGCTGGAGGCGATCAGGGTGCGCTTCATGCTGCAGCTCCTGCACGGGCGCTGCGCGCATTCATCACACGACGTCCGCCCCATCCGAGCAACGCCAGCGCGGCGATGCCGCCTGCCACCCATCCTGCGTATTCGGTCCACGAATGCGTGTGTGCAGCCTCGTCGGCGTGCGCCATGTCGTGGATGTCGAGTTCACCGGCCAGCAGGTCGGCTTCGTTGCCGGCGGTCACCGTGGCGGTCACCGGCAAAACGCCGGCTTTGGGGGCCTCGGGCAGCACGACTTCGTATTCGTCGTCGCCGTGCTTCTCGGCCTTGAACTTGGCCCCGCCGATCTCGAGCTCGATCTGTGCGCCGCGCACCGGGCTGTTGTCGGCGAAGCGATCCAGGTACAGCGTGATCTGCTTGCCGCTGAGCACGCCGACGAGTTCGAAGGTCTCGGACACGGCCGAGAAGCGCGGCAGCGCCTGGCCGACGGCCGCGGGCGCCGCGTCACCGTGGTCGTGGCCTGGGCCGGCCCAGGCTGGGGATGAAGCAAGGATGGCCGCAGCACACAGTGCGGCCGGGAGATTCGGGAAGTTCATGGGGATGTCCTGAAGGATTCGTTGAATGGCATCACTGCGGCAGGAGGCCCAAGGCCTGGCGCCATGCAGAAATCGCCGCTGCGAGCTCGATGCGGGTGCGTGCGGCCTGGCGCTCGGCCTCGGCGGCTTCGGCCTCGATGCGCAG
>JBMLPD010000544.1:0-1026 GCA_049242285.1 Rubrivivax sp. | reverse complement strand
CCGCGGCCCTCGCTCAACCCGCTTCACCCTTTCAACCCACAGTCAAGGAACCCCGATGAAACTCCTTCGCCACGGCCCCAAGGGCCAGGAAAAGCCCGGCCTGCTGGACGCCCAGGGTCAGGTGCGCGACCTGTCAGCCCTGATGCCTGACATCACGCCCGCCACGCTGTCGCCTGCGGGCCTGGCAGCGCTGTCCAGCGTGGATGTCAACACCCTGCCTGTGGTGGCGCTGGGCGAATACGCCGTGCCCTGGAGCGGCATGGGCAAGTTCGTCTGCATCGGCCTGAATTACGCCGACCACGCGGCAGAGTCCAACCTGCCCATCCCCAAGGAACCCATCGTCTTCATGAAGCCCACCAGCGCGGCCGTGGGCTGCAACCACGCTGTGGTACTGCCCCAGGGCTCGGTCAAGAGCGACTGGGAGGTGGAACTGGGCATCGTGATCGGCAGCACCGCGCGCTATGTGAGCGAGGCGGATGCCCTGAAGCACGTGGCCGGCTACTGCGTGGTGAACGATGTGTCCGAGCGCGAGTACCAGATCGAGCGCGGCGGCACCTGGGACAAGGGCAAGGGTTGCGACACCTTCGGCCCCGTGGGCCCCTGGATGGTCACCTCTGACGAAGTGGGTGACCCGCAGAACCTGTCCATGTGGCTGGAGGTCAACGGCCACCGCTACCAGAGCGGCAGCACCAAGACCATGATCTTCGGCGCAGCGCAGCTGGTGTCCTACGTCAGCCGTTTCATGACGCTGTACCCTGGGGACCTCATCACCACCGGCACGCCCCCCGGTGTGGGCATGGGCGTCAAGCCCAGCCCCGTGTTCCTCAAGCCCGGCGACGTCATGCGCCTGGGGATCGAGAAGCTGGGCGAGCAGCGCCAGGTGGTTCACGCCTGGAACCCGGCACTGATCGACGCTTGACCCGCCCGACAAGCGCCGTGCAGACTCCCCGCGCCCCAAGCCTGCCCCAGGGCTTCGACAAGCTCAGCCCGAACGGCTGGGTCTCCACCCTCCCACCCGTTCGCCCT
>JBMLPD010000543.1:0-7158 GCA_049242285.1 Rubrivivax sp. | reverse complement strand
TCAGGGCCTGGGCCAGGGCGCGCTTTTGTTCGACGGTGCGGCCTTCGAAGAGTTCAACTCGGATGGTGGGCATGTTGGGGTCCTGGCAGTGAGGTGGAAGGAAGATCGGGCGCTGGGGCCGGCAAGGCCCAGGATGCTCAAGGCGCTGCGTCGATCAGGATGGCGCGGAAATCGTTGACGTTGGTCAGCGTCGGGCCGGTGACCACGCTGTCACCCAGGGCGCCGAAGAAGCCATGGCCATCGTTGTCGGCCAGACAGTCGGCCGGGCGCAGGCCGGCGGCAAAGGCGCGCTCCAGCGTGTCGGGCGCCAGCAATGCGCCCGCGGTCTCCTCCTGGCCGTCCACGCCGTCGGTGTCGCCGGCCAGCGCATGCACTTGAGGGTGGCCGCGCAGCGTCAGCGCCAGGGACAGCAGGCATTCCACGTTGCGCCCGCCGCGGCCGCGGCCGCGCACCGTCACCGTGGTCTCGCCGCCCGACAGCAGCACGCAGGGGGCGGCAAAGGGCTGGCCGCGCTGCGCCACCTGCAAGGCGATACCCCCCAGCACGCGGCCCACGTCGCGCGCCTCGCCCTCCAGCGCATCGCCCAGGATGTGGGCGGCATAGCCCGCCTCGCGCGCCACGGCGGCGGCGGCCTCCAGCGAGGCCTGCGGCGCGGCGATGATGCGCGTGTCCAGGCGCGCCAGGCGCGGGTCTCCTGGCTTGACGGATTCGCCCCGGCCGCTTTCCAGCACCTCGCGCACCGCGGGTGACAACGTGATGCCGTAGCGGCGCACGATGGCCAGGGCGTCGGCGCAGGTGGTGGGGTCGGCCACGGTGGGGCCGGAGGCGATGTCGATCGGCCGGTCGCCCGGCACGTCGGAGATCAGCAGCGTCAGCACGCGCGCCGGGTGGCAGGCGGCGGCCAGGCGTCCGCCCTTGATGGCCGACAGGTGCCGGCGCACACAATTCATCTCGGAGATCGTGGCGCCGCTGGCCAGCAGGGCGCGGTTGACGTCCTGCTTGTCCTGCAGCGTGAGGCCCGGCGCAGGCAAGGGCAACAGCGCCGAGCCACCACCGGAGATGAGGCACAGCACCAGGTCGTCCTCGGTCAGACCCTGCACCACCTGCAGCATGCGTTGCGCCGCGCGCAGCCCGGCTTCATCGGGCACCGGGTGCGCGGCCTCGGCGATCTCGATGCGCTGGCAGGGCACGGCGTAGCCGTAGCGCGTGACGACGAAACCTGACAGCGCCTCGGGCGGCCCCGTCCAGGCCCGCTCCACCGACTGCGCCATGGCGGCCGAGGCCTTTCCCGCACCGATCACCACCAGACGGCCACGCCCAAGCGAGGCCGGTTCCGGCAGGTGGGCGGGAATGCACAGGTCCGGCTGCGCGCGGGCGATGGCCGCATCGAACATGCGGCGCAGCAGGACGTGCTGGAAGGCCTGCACTGTCGGGGAACTGGTGTTCATGTCGGGTCGGTCCCAAGGCCCCTTGCCGGCAGAGCAGGCACCTTCGCGCGGGCCCAGACGGCCCCGGAGGGGCTTGTGCCGGGCCGCGTCAGGCGGGAGTCTGCCCGATCTCGAAATCGGCCAGCTTCTCCAGCGCACGCACCATGGCCGAGTGATCCCAGGCCCGGCCGCCGTGGGCGGCGCAGGCGCTGAACAGTTCCTGCGCGGTGGCGGTGTTGGGCAGGCTCACGCCCAGGGCGCGGGCACTGGACAGCGCCAGGTTCAAGTCCTTCTGGTGCAGTTCGATGCGGAATCCCGGGTCGAAGGTTCGCTTGATCATGCGCTCGCCATGCACCTCCAGAACGCGGGAAGCCGCAAAGCCACCCATCAAGGCCTGCCGCACCTGGGCCGGGTCCACCCCCGCCTTGGCCGCGAACAGCAGGGCCTCGGCCACGGCCTCGATGTTCAGCGCCACGATGATCTGGTTGGCCACCTTGGCAACCTGCCCGGCACCGGCAGCACCCACCCGGGTGATGTTCTTGCCCATCAGGGCGAACAGGGGCTTGACGCGCTCGAACACCGCTTCATCGCCGCCCACCATGATGGTGAGCGCCGCGTTCTTCGCCCCCAGCTCACCACCCGAAACGGGTGCGTCCAGGCAGTCGGCCCCCAGGGCCTGGATGCGTGCGGCAAACGCCTTGGTGGCGATGGGCGAGATCGAGCTCATGTCGACCACCACCTTGCGGCCCCCTTGCGACGCCGGCGCGGCGGCGCGCAGGCCCTCGGCCACGCCGTCTGCACCAAACAGCACCCGCTCCACATCGGGCGTGTCCGGCAGCATGGTGAAGATGATGTCTGCGCGCTCGGCCACGCCGCGCGCGGTGGTGCACTGCGTGGCCCGGCTCTGGGCGATTGCCGGTGCCACCTTGCTGCGGGTGTGAACGAACACGGTGTGGCCGGCGGCGATCAGGTGGCCGGCCATGGGCGCGCCCATGATGCCCAGGCCGATGAAGCCGATCTTCAGGGGTGTGGAGGTCATGACGAAGGCGGGAATCAGGTGGAAGGTGGAAGGGGAGACGCCGCAGCGCGGGGCGCCGGATTTGAGGAGCGGTGCAGCGGCCTGATCAGGCCGCCAGCCTGTCGCGCCAGGACAGGCCTGCTTCGGTGCCGGCGGCCGGCTTGTACTCGCAGCCCACCCAGCCGCGGTAGCCGATGCGGTCCAGGTGCGCGAACAGGAAAGCGTAGTTCAGCTCACCCGTGCCCGGCTCGTGACGCCCGGGGTTGTCCGCCAGCTGGATGTGACCGATGCGGCTGAGGTGGCGCGACAGCGTGGCGGCCAGCTCACCTTCCATCCGCTGCGCGTGGTACAGGTCGTACTGGACGAAGGCGTTGTCAGCGCCCACCTCGTCCAGGATGTCGACCGCCTGCTGGGTGCGGTTCAGGTAGAAGCCCGGGATGTCGAAGGTGTTGATGGGCTCGATCAGCAGCCGCAGGTCCGCCTTCTTCAGCTCTGCGGCTGCGTAGCGCAGATTGGCCACGAAGGTGCGCCGCAGTTCGGGCTCGGTCAGACCCTCGGGCACCTTGCCTGCCAGGCAGTTGAGTTGATCCACGCCCAGGGTGCGCGCATACGCGATGCCGCGCTCCACGCCGGCGCGGAACTCGTCCACGCGCTCGGGGTGGCAGGCGATGCCCCGCTCGCCTGCGTCCCAGTCGCCCGCCGGCAGGTTGTGCAGCACCAGTTGCAGCCGGTTTTCCGACAGGCGCTGGCGCAGATCGGCCGCACTCCAGGCGTAGGGGAACAAGAATTCCACTGCCTGGAAGCCCGCTGCGGCGGCGCGCTCGAAGCGGTCCAGGAAGGGGTGCTCGGTGAAGAGCATGGTGAGGTTGGCGGCAAAGCGCGGCATGGAAAAGGTCTCCGTTGAACGGGGTGAAGTGCGGCGCGCTGCGCAGCAGGCGCAGCGCCGCGTCAGTCGAGCAGGCCTTCGGCCACCAGGCCTTCCCGGCCCTTCGGATGCCGGCAATCGATCTCCTCGAACTCGTTGATGGCGTCGATTTCGGTGCCCATGGCGATGTTGGTCACCTTCTCCAGGATCACCTCCACCACCACCGGCACGCTGAACTCGCGCGCCATGTCCTGCGCCTGGCGCAGCGCGCCCTGGATCTTCTCGGGGTCGGTCACACGCAGGGCCTTGCAGCCCAGGCCCGTGACCACCGCCTGGTGGTCCACCCCATAGCCCTTGAGCGTGGGGTCGTCCACGTTCTGGTTGTCGAAGGCCAGCTGCACGCAGAAGTCCATGGAGAAGCCGCGCTGGCTCTGACGGATGAGCCCGAGGTAGCTGTTGTTCACCAGCACCTGCACGTAAGGCAGGCGGAACTGCGCGCCCACGGCCAGTTCCTCGATCAGGAACTGGAAGTCGTAGTCGCCCGCCAGGCCCACCACCGTGCGGGTGGGGTCCGCCGCCACCACGCCCAGAGCGGCCGGGATGGTCCAGCCCAGCGGGCCGGCCTGGCCGCAGTTGATCCACTGGCGCGGGCCCTGCACCCGCAGGAACTGTGCGCCGGCGATCTGGCTCAGGCCGATGGTGGAGACGTAGATGGTGTCGCGCGGGAAGGCGGCATTCATCTCCTCGTACACGCGCTGCGGCTTGATGGGCGTCTGCTCGAAGTGCGTCTTGCGCTGCATCAGGCGCTTGCGCTCGGCGCAGCGCCCGGCCCAGTCGCCAAAGCTCTTGAGCGTGCCGGCAGCCCGGCGCTCACGCGCCGCCTGGACGAACAGCTCCAGCGCGGCCTTGGCGTCGCTGACGATGCCCAGGTCAGGGTTGAAGACGCGCCCGATCTGCGTGGGCTCGATGTCCACGTGCACGAAGGTGCGGCCCTTGGTGTAGACGTCCACCGAGCCGGTGTGGCGGTTGGCCCAGCGGTTGCCGATGCCCAGCACGAAGTCGCTGGCCAGCATGGTGGCGTTGCCGTAGCGGTGGCTGGTCTGCAGACCCACCATGCCGGCCATGAGCGGGTGGTCGTCAGGGATGCTGCCCCAGCCCATCAGCGTGGGGATCACGGGCACACCCGTGAGCTCGGCAAACTCCACCAGCAGATCGCTGGCGTCGGCGTTGATGATGCCGCCGCCGGCCACGATCAGCGGCTTGTCGGCAGCCAGCAGCATGTCCAGCGCCTTGTCGATCTGCTTGCGCGTGGCCGCGGGCTTGTACACCGGCAGCGGCTCGTAGGTGTCGATGTCGAACTCGATCTCGGCCATCTGCACGTCGAAGGGCAGGTCGATCAGCACCGGCCCCGGACGGCCCGAGCGCATCAGGTGGAAGGCCTGCTGGAAGGCGCGCGGCACCTGCGCAGGTTCGCGCACGGTCACCGACCACTTGGTCACCGGCTTGGAGATGGACTCGATGTCCACGGCCTGGAAATCTTCCTTGTACAGGCGCGCGCGCGGCGCCTGGCCGGTGATGCACAGGATGGGAATGCTGTCGGCGATGGCCGAGTACAGCCCGGTGATCATGTCGGTGCCGGCCGGACCGGAGGTGCCGATGCACACGCCGATGTTGCCGGGCGCGGCGCGGGTGTAGCCCTCGGCCATGTGAGAGGCGCCCTCGACGTGGCGCGCCAGGATGTGGGCGATGGACTGGCGCTCGCGCAGCGCAGCGTACAGCGGGTTGATGGCGGCGCCAGGCACACCGAAGGCCTGCGTGATGCCCTCCTTCTCCATCACGAGCACGGCGGCAAGGGCGGCTTTCATCTTGGGCATGGCGGACTCCTGAGAACGTGGGAAGGACGGATGGACAGACGCTGTGGAGCCGACACCATTCGACCCGTACCGTTGGCCTGAGCCTGTCGAAGGGCTCAACCCGAACGGAACTCCCGGAGCACGGGCGCCAATCCACTCTGCACCCTGATCGTCGGTTGCGCCACCGCGATTCGGAAGACGGCCGGCGCGCATGACGCATATTCCATGGTGGAATAAGAGCCTCCTGTTCCAGCGCTGCTCGCGCCCCCCGTCATGGACCGCATCCAGGCCGTTCGCCTGTTCGTCCGCGTCGTCGATCTCGGCTCCTTCAGCAAGGCCGCGGCCGAGTTGGGCATCGGGCAGCCTGCGGCCACCAAACAGGTGGCACGCATGGAGGCGCTGATGGGCGCACGACTGCTGCACCGCACCACCCACGGCGTGACACCCACCGAGATCGGGTCGCTCTACTACGAGAAGTGCAGGCTCATCGCCCACCACGTGGAAGAGGCCGAATCGGTGGCCGCGCTGCTGCAATCCCAGTTGCAGGGTGGCTTGCGCCTGAGCACCTCGGTGGCCTTCGGGCGCCGCGTGCTGGCGCCCATGGTCATGCGCTTCATGAAGCTCAACCCCCGGTTGCACGTGGACCTGAGCTGTGATGACCGCTACGTCAACCTGGTGGAACAGGGCATCGACGTGGCCATCCGCATGGGTCGGCTGGCGGACTCCTCACTCGGCTCGCGCTACCTCGGGCTGAACCCCTGGGTGGTGGTGGCCTCGCCCGACTACCTGGCCCAACGGGGTGCACCCCGCGCGCCGAAGGAGCTGCAAGGCCATGACACCCTGGTCTACAGCAGCGTTCAGGGCGATGCGCGCTGGCAGTTCACCGGCCCCCAAGGGGAAGCGGAGTCGATGCCGGTGCGCGGCCCGCTGCGCTCGAACAACCTGTCCACCCTGCTGCTGGCCGCGCGCGAGGGCCTGGGCATCGCCGCCCTGCCCCGCTACGTCGCCGAGCAGTCCATCGCCGACGGCGCGGTGCAGCCTCTGCTGGACGGCTGGACCCTGCCTGCCCAGGAAATCCACGCCGTGTACCCGTCGCCGCGCATGGTGCCGGCCAAGGTCACGCAGTTCATCGAGTGGCTGCGCGGCCAGTTCGGGCCCACGTGGTGGGCGCCCGCCGTGCGGCAGGAGGAGGCCGACATGCCCCCTGACGGCCGCCTTGCGTGAGGACCGCCTGCACCAGCGCACCTGCCAGCGCCAGACGGTCGCGGCATCCACCCTCTGCGTGCCACCCTCCCGTTCGCATCCCAAGGGCCCTGCCGTGACCACCCTCTACCCCCACCTGCTGGCCCCGCTGGACCTGGGCTTCACCACGCTGGCCAACCGCGTGATCATGGGCAGCATGCACACGGGTCTGGAGGATGGCCGCCAGCACCTGCCGGCCCTGGCGGCGTATTTCGCCGAGCGCGCCCGCGGCGGTGTCGGGCTCATCGTCACGGGTGGCTTTGCACCCAATATCGAGGGCTGGGCCAAGCCCCTGGCCGGCACGCTGGCCACCTGAGGTGCGGCGCGGCGCCACCAGGCCATCACCCGCGCGGTGCATGCCGAGGGCGGCAAGATCGCCCTGCAGATCCTGCACACCGGGCGCAACGCCTACCACCCCTTCTGCGTGGCGCCCTCGCGCATCAAGAGCCCGATCGCGGTCTTCACGCCGCGGGAGCTGTCGGCCGCCGGCATCGAGCGCCAGATCCGCGCCTTCGTGCGCTGCGCGAAGTTGGCGCGCGAGGCCGGCTGCGACGGCGTGGAGGTCATGGGCAGCGAGGGCTACCTGATCAACCAGTTTCTCGCCGCACGCACCAACCGCCGCACCGACGACTGGGGCGGGCCGTACGAACAACGCATGCGCTTTCCGGTGGAGATCGTCTCGCGCATGCGCGAGGCCGTGGGGCCGGACTTCATCATCATCTACCGCCTGTCCATGCTGGACCTGGTGCCCGA
>JBMLPD010000542.1:0-2160 GCA_049242285.1 Rubrivivax sp. | reverse complement strand
GGGTGCAAGAGTTGCTGCGCCAACGCCTGGGCGTATGGGGGGCGATGAAAGACAAGGTCCTGGGCCACTGTGATTTGGGCTTTTTTGGCGTGAAGCCTAAATTTTGACTTCGGCCCCAAGGTTGTCAAGTTCTCCAACACACATGCAGCCACGCTGAAGGAACCGGGCTGGGTGAAAGCCCTTGAACTTCTCCACGGCCGTCACGGTTGCTGCGGCCTGCGAAAGCCGGGGTAGGCGAACGCAGGTGCGATGCGCGCACAGTCGCGCTCGGACACCCCAGCGGCCCGCGCCGTGGCGTACCAGGTGCCGCGCACCTGCGCTTCCATGGCATCGACCATCGCGCGGGCTTGCGTGGCTTCGAGCAGGAAGCGCGGGCTTTGCGACAGCAGATTGGCCGCATTGGCGAACCGGCCCGCGTCGCCGCAGGCCATGGCGAGATCGCGTCGCTCCAAGCTGACCGGCACTGCCGGGGTCAGGTCATAGGCGGGCGACAGCTTCCAGTCTGCGGCTTGCGCCATCACGGCGTGGTTGCGCGGGTGATCATCGACATTGGAGATCAGGGCGTTGAAGCACATGCGGCGGAACAGCTCCGCCGCGTGGGCTGCGGGCTCGCTGCAGACGCGCCGCAATTCCTCTGCCAGCAGGACGTAGGACCATTTGTCTCGGGCCTGGTAGGTGTCTTCTGCGCGCAGCAGGGTCAGGGCGCTCACCATGCGGGCGCGCCGATAGCCGGCCTGGGTTTTCTCACGGTCGAAGCGCTTGACCAGCAGCACGTCGCGCCCCGCCACATCGACCACCCGGCTTTGCGCGGTGAGCAGGCCGCAGGCCCGTGCAAGCGTCAGCATGGCGTGTTCGACCCGCGCGCTGTTCCAGGCGTCGTCGGGCCTGTTGAACTTCGCCAGCCACAGGCCGTCGTCATCTTCGACCACGGCCTTGGGGCGTGCGCCCCCCATGGACGTGCCGATCAACATCAGCTTCTCGACCTGATCGTGATCAGCCTCATCGGCACCCCCTGCGGCCGGCAGGTGTTCGTCCGCCACGAGGGCGTCCGCAATGCGTTGCACCGTGGCCAGATCGAGCGTCTGGTTGAAGGAGCGCCTGGGCGCAGGCGGCGTCTGGTGGAGCCCGAAGCCGAGTGCGCCCGCCCTGTCGTCGGGCGAGTGCAGCAGGTAGTCCATCTCGCCGGGCTGGGCCTTGCCGAGGTGCCGCTGGATGACGCGTCGGCCCCAGTGGTCCGGGCTCGCGTCGCGCAAGGCGCCGAAGACGCCGCCCATGGCCACGGTGGCGTAGGTGCGCGGTGCGAGCTTGAGTTCGACCGGGTCGAGCGCCACGGCGTTGGGGCGTTCCAGATAGCTGCGGCCATAGACGAACCGGCCTTCGGGCACGCCACGGCGGTCCACGGTGAGCGCGAAGCGGCCTGCGGTGACGGGCGCGGTCTCACCCGGCAGGGTGATGTAGACGAAGCATTCGCCCGGCGCTTCAGAAGTCATTGCTCAGGTCCTTCTTCGGGCGGGCGCGGCCGCGCTCGCGCGTGAGCGCCAGGGTCTGGCCTTCTTCATCGCGATCCGGTGCCGCCACATCGGCCACCTGGTGAAGCAGGTCGAGCGCCCACAGCATCGCGGTGTAGACGGCGATGCCCGTCGAAGGCTTGCCGCGCTCAGCATCGGCCACGGCACGCGCGCCTGTGCCGATCTTCCCGGCCATGTCGGCGATGGTCAGGTTCCGTCGCAGGCGCGCCGTGCGCAGGTTGGCACCCAAGGCTTTCAGCGTCTGCTCGACGGGATAGGGCGGGGCGGTCAGCAGCTTGTTGCGGGCGGTCATGGGTTCACCAGGGCTTGAGGCCGCTCTGCCTCCATCAAGGCCAGCCGGCCCTCGTCAGATCACAGAAATGCTCTCAAGCGCAGTTTAACCCTGTTAATGTGCTTTCAAAAGCGATTGCTGGGGCTGTCGTGCTAGACTCGCCTTCGCCGCAAGGGAGAGGGTCCCTGGCGACATCTGAGGCCGATGTGCGCAGCGCTGTGGGCTCCTTGGGGAATGCGTAAGTCGCTGTGTACATGACGGGGTCTGGGGTGATGTCGAACGAGCTGGTCGTCAATGAAGTCAAGCGCCGCCGCACCTTCGCCATCATTTCCCACCCCGACGCCGGCAAGACCACGCTCA
>JBMLPD010000541.1:0-8923 GCA_049242285.1 Rubrivivax sp. | reverse complement strand
TTCCAGCAGGCGCAGATGTTCAGCCTGCAGGACGCCAACATCCACAACATCGCCGTCGAAGGCGTGTTCGACGACTGCCAGGACATCGTCAAGGCGGTGAGCGCGGACCTGGCCTTCAAGCGCGCCTACCGCATCGGCACCGTCAACTCCATCAACTGGGCCCGCATGCTGGCGCAGGTGGTGTACTACTTCGCGGGCTACTTCCAGGCCACGGCGCACAACGGCCAGAAGGTGTCGTTCGCCGTGCCGTCGGGCAATTTCGGCAACATCTGCGCCGGCCACGTGGCGCGCAGTATGGGCCTGCCGATCGAGCGCCTGGTGCTGGCCACGAACGAGAACGACGTGTTGGACGAGTTCTTCCGCACCGGCACCTACCGGGTGCGCAAGAGCGCCGAGACCTTCGAGACCTCCAGCCCGTCGATGGACATCAGCAAGGCCAGCAACTTCGAGCGCTTCGTGTTCGACCTGCTGGGGCGCGACGGTGCGCGCGCGGCCGAGCTCTTCGGCCCGGCGATTGCACGCGACGGCGGGTTCACCTTGATTGCGCAGGAGCGCGAGCGCATCGCCGGCTTCGGGTTTGTCTCCGGGCGCAGCACCCACGCCGACCGTCTGGCCACCATCCGTGACACCTGGGCGCGCTTCGGCACGATGGTCGACACCCACACGGCTGACGGCCTGAAGGTGGCACGCGAGCACCTGCAGCCCGGGGTGCCCATGCTGGTGCTGGAGACGGCGCTGCCGGCCAAGTTCGCCGCCACCATCGAGGAGGCGCTGGGCCGCGAGCCCGACCGTCCCGCCGCGCTGCGCGACATCGAATCGCTGCCCAAGCGCTTCACGGTGATGCCGGTGGATGCGCAGCAGGTGAAAGACTTCATCGTTCGCCACGTACCCGCCTGACGGGCGCTGCACACGACCCCCGCCCGCGATGACCACCACCGCCCACTCCGTCAGCGCGGCTCCGGCCACTGCCGCCAGCCCCGCCAGTGCGCCGCGTCCCGGCCTGCTGAGCCTGGACGAGGCCGTGGCGCGCCTGTTGGCCGTGGCGAGCGAGCGCGTCATCGGTCAGACCGAAGAGGTGCCCACTCTCCAGGCTTTGGGTCGGGTCTTGGGCGAGGACGTGCGTTCCGTGCTGGACGTGCCCCCTGCGGACAACAGTTCCATGGATGGCTACGCCCTGCGCGTGGCCGATGTGCCCGCTGCGGGCACGGTCCTGCCCGTGTCCCAGCGCATCCCCGCGGGCGTGGTGGGCGGGCCGCTTGCCCCGGGCAGCGCCGCCCGCATCTTCACGGGCGCCCAGATCCCGGCCGGGGCGGATGCGGTGGTGATGCAGGAGCAGTGTGTTCCCGTGGGTGACCCGGCCGTGCAGTCCGCCGGGCAGTCCCCCGTGCCCTCCACCTCGCAGTTGTCTGTGCGCGTGGAAGCGGTGCCCGCATCGGGCCAATGGATTCGCCGCCGGGGAGAGGACATCCAGGTCGGTGCCACGGTGCTGGCGCGCGGTGCGCTGCTCACCCCTCAGGCCATGGGGCTGGCGGCTTCGGTCGGCCGCGCCGCGCTGCGGGTGCTGCGCCGGCCGCGGGTGGCCTTGTTCTCCACGGGTGACGAACTGGCCATGCCGGGTGAGCCGCTCAAGCCCGGCGGCATCTACAACTCCAACCGCTTCACGCTCACGGGCCTGCTGCAGGCCAGCGGCTGCGAGGTGAAAGACCTGGGCATCGTGCCCGACCGCCTGGAGGCCACGCGTGAGGCCCTGCGCAGCGCGGCGCAAGGGGTGGACCTCATCCTCACCTCCGGTGGCGTGTCGGTGGGCGAAGAAGACCACCTGAAGCCCGCCATGCAACTGGAAGGCCGGCTCGACCTCTGGCAGGTGGCCATGAAACCCGGCAAGCCGCTGGCCTTCGGCGCCGTGCGCCGGGCCGATGGCGGCGAGGCCTTGTTCGTCGGCATGCCCGGCAACCCGGTGTCGAGCTTCGTGACCTTCCTGCTCACCGTGGCCCCGTTGCTGCGTGCGCTGCAAGGCCGGCCGGCAGCGGCACCCGTGGCCTACCCCCTGCGGGCCGACTTCGACTGGCCGCGGCCCGACCGTCGCCGCGAGTTCCTGCGCGTGCGCCTGAACGACCAGGGCGGCCTGGACCTGTTCCCCAACCAGAGCTCCGGCGTGCTCACCTCCACGGTCTGGGCCGATGGCCTGGTGGACGTGCCCGCCCATCAGCCCATCGCCCGGGGTGAGATGGTGCGCTTCCTGCCCCTGCACGCCCTGCTGGGATGAGCGCAGCCGTCCTGCTGCGACCGTCCGGACCTGCGCTTGCGGCATGATGCCGGCATGAAGATCACGGTTCGCTATTTCGCCTCGCTGCGCGAGGTGCTCGGCGCGCAAGAGCAGGTGGTGTTGCCCGGGGGCGGCACCGTGGGGGCGCTGCGCGACCACTTGCTCGGGCGCAGCGATGCCCACGGCCAGGCCCTGGCGCGCAGCCGTGCCGTGCGCTGCGCGCTGAACCAGCGCATGTGCTGCGAAGACGAAGCGGTGAGCGAGGGCGCCGAGGTGGCTTTCTTCCCGCCGGTGACCGGCGGCTGAAGCGGCTGAAGCGGCTTGGACGGAGGCTTGGACATGGCACGGGTCTGGATCGGACAGGAAGACTTCGATGTGTCTGACCAGATCGCCCAACTGCGCGCGGGCGATGGCGGCATCGGCGCGGTGGTCACTTTTCTCGGCACGGTGCGGGACCGGCAGGGCCCCCGGCACGGCATCTCCAGCCTGGAACTGGAGCACTACCCCGGCATGACCGAGGCCAGCATCGAGGCCATGATCGACCAGGCCTTCCAGCGCTTTGACATCCGCAGCGCCAGAGTGCTGCACCGGGTGGGGCTGCTGCAGCCGCTGGACCAGATCGTGCTGGTGCTGGTGGCTTCGGCTCATCGCGGCGAAGCCTTCCAGGCCTGCGAGTTCCTGATGGACTACCTCAAGACCCAGGCACCGTTCTGGAAGAAGGAAACCACGGCCGAGGGCGCGCGTTGGGTGGATGCCCGCGTCAGCGACGACCAGGCGCTTCAGCGTTGGGGCATCAGCGCCGGCAATGCGCTGGGCGTTGGGGCTGCGCCGCTGCCCGGCCCGCCTGCCGCCTGAAGCCGCCTTGCTGGCCCTGCGCCGGGCGCAGGTCGATGGTCATGGGCAGCACGGGCTCGGGCCCCAGGGGCTGTTTCACCGCCGATGCATTGAATTCGGTCTTGAAGTCGGCCGACTTCAGGGCGCGCTCGCGTGCTGCATCAGCCCGCATGTCCCACGCCTCTGGTTCGGCCACCGCCGCCGGCGCGCTGCGCGGGGCTGCCTCGACACCATGATCCGAAAGTGCGGCCACAACCGCATGACCATGCGCCGCGTCAGCCAGATGGGAAACAGCACTTCCTCCCGGGTTCGGATCTGCAGCAGCAGGCGGTCGGCCAATGCGTCGTACTTGACCTGGATCTGATGAATGTCGATCAAAACATTCTAGAAAGAGGCCTGCTGGACCCGCCCCGACTTGAAAAACCACTCTTGGCGCCTCAAGTCCTGCGTATCACGCAAGAGGAACCCATGCGACTCGACAAACTCACCACCGCCTTTCAGCAAGCCCTGGGCGAGGCGCAGAGCCTGGCTGTCGCCCGCGACAACCCCTACATCGAGCCCTCGCACCTGCTGGCCGCGATGTTGATGCAGGCCGACGGCCCGAAGGCCCTGCTGGACCGCGCCGGGGCCAACACCGCGGCCTTGAAAACCGCCATGGACACGGCCATCAACGGCCTGCCCAGCGTGCAGGGCGGCGGACAGGTGCAGGCCGGGCGGGATCTCATCCAGCTGCTGCAGGCCGCCGACAAGGAAGGCGGCAAGCGCGGCGATCAGTTCATTGCCAGCGAGATGTTCCTGCTGGCGCTGGCCGATGCCAAGACCGACCTGGGTGGCGTGGTGCGCGGCCACGGCCTGACGCGCAAGGCGCTGGAGGCCGCCATCGACGCCGTGCGGGGCGGCCAGAAGGTGGATTCCGCCGAGGCCGAAGGCCAGCGCGAGGCGCTGAAGAAATACACGCTCGACCTGACCGAGCGCGCCCGCCAGGGCAAGCTGGACCCGGTGATCGGCCGCGACGACGAGATCCGCCGCGCCATCCAGGTGCTGCAGCGGCGCAGCAAGAACAACCCGGTGCTGATCGGCGAACCTGGCGTGGGCAAGACCGCCATCGTGGAGGGTCTGGCCCAGCGCATCGTCAACGGCGAGGTGCCCGACACCCTCAAGGACAAGCGCGTGCTGGTGCTGGACATGGCCGGCCTGCTGGCCGGCGCCAAGTACCGCGGCGAGTTCGAGGAGCGGCTGAAGGCCGTGCTCAAGGAGGTGGCCGCGGACGAGGGTCGCATCATCCTGTTCATCGACGAACTGCACACCATGGTGGGCGCGGGCAAGGCCGAGGGTGCCATCGACGCCGGCAACATGCTCAAGCCGGCGCTGGCCCGGGGTGAGTTGCACTGCATTGGCGCCACCACGCTCAACGAATACCGCAAGTACGTGGAGAAGGACGCGGCGCTGGAGCGGCGCTTCCAGAAGGTGCTGGTGGACGAGCCCAGCGTGGAGGCCACCATCGCCATCCTGCGCGGTCTGCAGGAAAAGTACGAGGTGCACCACGGCGTGGAGATCACCGATCCCGCCATCGTCGCCGCGGCCGAACTCAGCCACCGCTACATCACCGACCGCTTCCTGCCCGACAAGGCGATCGACCTGATCGACGAGGCCGCGGCCAAGATCAAGATCGAGATCGACTCCAAGCCCGAGGCCATGGACAAGCTGGACCGCCGGCTCATCCAGCTCAAGATCGAGCGCGAGGCCGTGCGCAAGGAAAAGGACGAGGCTTCCCTCAAGCGCATGGCGCTGATCGAGGAAGAGATCGTCAAGCTCGAACGTGAAGCCGCCGACCTGGAAGAGATCTGGAAGGCCGAGAAGGCCACGGCCCAGGGCTCCGCGCAGGTCAAGGAGGAGATCGAGCGCATCAAGGCGCAGATCGAGGACTTGAAGCGCAAGGGCAACTTCGACAAGGTGGCCGAGTTGCAGTACGGCCGCATCCCTGAGCTGGAAAAGCGCTTGAAGGAAGCGCAGGCCAAGGAATCGGGCAAGAAGGCGGGCGGGCAGGGGCCGCAGCTGCTGCGCACCATGGTGGGTGCGGAGGAGATCGCCGACGTGGTCTCGCGCGCCACGGGCATTCCGGTCAGCAAGCTGATGCAGGGCGAGCGCGACAAGCTGCTGCAGATGGAGACGCGCCTGCACGAGCGCGTGGTGGGCCAGGACGAGGCCATCGTGGCCGTGGCCGACGCGATCCGCCGCTCCCGCGCCGGCCTGTCGGACCCGAACCGGCCGCTGGGCAGCTTTCTCTTCCTCGGCCCCACGGGCGTGGGCAAGACCGAGCTGTGCAAGGCGCTGGCCGGGTTCCTCTTCGACAGCGACGACCACATGGTGCGCATCGACATGAGCGAGTTCATGGAGAAGCACTCGGTGAGCCGCCTCATCGGCGCGCCCCCGGGCTATGTGGGCTATGAGGAAGGCGGCACCCTCACCGAAGCCGTGCGCCGCAAGCCCTATTCCGTGCTGTTGCTGGACGAGGTGGAGAAGGCCCATCCCGACGTCTTCAACGTGCTGCTGCAGGTGCTGGACGACGGTCGCCTGACCGACGGCCAGGGCCGCACCGTGGATTTCAAGAACACCGTCATCGTGATGACCAGCAACCTGGGTTCGCACCAGATCATGCAGATGGCCGGGCAGGACAGCGCGCTCATCCGCGACGCCGTCTGGGCGGAGGTGAAGCAGCATTTCCGCCCCGAATTCCTCAACCGCATCGACGAGACCGTGGTGTTCCACGCGCTGGACCAGGCGCACATCGAATCGATTGCGCGCATCCAGCTCAAGGCGCTGGAAGTGCGCCTGGCCAAGATGGACATGCAGCTGGACGTCTCGTCGGCGGCGCTGGCCGAACTGGCCAAGGTGGGCTTCGACCCGGTGTTTGGCGCGCGGCCGCTCAAGCGCGCCATCCAGCAGCGCATCGAGAACCCGGTGGCCAAGCTGATCCTGCAGGGCAGGTTCGGGCCGAAGGATGTGATTCCGGTGGACCTGACGGGTTCGGACTTCAGCTTCGAGCGCGTGGTGCACTGAGCCGCGGCTGCGCAGGGCCGGCCCGGCGACAAGGTCGGCCCTGGCGGAGAATGCGGGTTGACCCGGCGCTGAAGTCTTTCGGCGTCGGGTCAGCGCCACCCGCCCACTTCCGCCAACGCCGTGTCTGCTGCCGCTCCCGTGCTCATCGCCGTTCCCTGGCAGCAGGACGCCCGCACCATCGGCGTGGTGGGGGTCGCGCATGCCACCTCGCACTTCTTCCACCTGCTGTTGCCGCCCCTGTTTCCGGCCTTCACCCAGGAGTTCGGCCTGAGCTACTCGCAGCTCGGCTTGCTGATGTCGGTGTTCTTCGTGGTGTCGGGGCTGGGGCAGGCGCTGGCCGGCTTCGTGGTGGACCGGGTGGGCGCGCGGCCGGTTCTGCACGCGGCGCTGGCCTGCTTCGTGGCGGCGGCACTGGTGGTGGCCAGCGCGCAGGGCTACGCCAGTCTGGCCGTGGCGGCGGTGCTCCTGGGGCTGGGCAACGCGCCTTTCCACCCCGCAGACTTCACCATCCTGAACAAGCGCGTGTCACCCGCCAGGCTCGGGCACGCCTTCTCCGCGCATGGCATCAGCGGCAACCTGGGCTGGGCTGCGGCCCCGGTGTTCCTGATCGGGCTGTCGGCCTTGGGTGGTTCCTGGCGCGTGGCCTGTGTCGGGGCGGCCTTGCTGGCGGCAGCCGTGTGGCTGCTGGTGCTGCTGCAGCGGCACGCGCTGGAAGACCGGCCAGACCCTCAGTTGTCGGCACCTGCAGCGCCTGTGGAGGCCGAGGCGGCCGAGGCGTCCGAGGGGGCGGGCGCGTCAGCAGGTCCGGCATCGGGCGCAGACCAGCTTGTTCATCCGCTGGACTTCCTGAAATGGCCCGTCCTGTGGATGTGTTTCGCCTTCTTCTTTGTCGTGACGGCGGCACTCGCGGCCATCCAGACCTTTTCCGGCCCCGCCCTGCAAGCCCTGTACGGGCTTCCGCTGACGGTGTCAGCCACGGTGGTGACGGGTTTCACCTTGGTGGGCGCGCTGGGCATGGTGCTGGGGGGCTTTGTGTCAGCCCAGGTGGCGCGGCTGGAGATCACCATCGGGGTGGCCATGTCCATGTCTGCCCTGCTCATGATGGTGGTGGCCTCGGGGGTGGTGTCGGGCTCGGTGGCCGTGGCCTTGTGCATCCTGGCGGGGCTGGGCTCCGGGCTGGCCGGCCCGTCGCGCGACATGCTCATCCGCCGTGCCACACCACCGGGTGCCACCGGCCGCGTCTACGGCACCGTCTACTCCGGACTCGACGCCGGGTTCGCCGTGGCGGCGCCCCTGTTCGGCTGGTTGCTGGACCGAGGCCATCCCGCCGGCGTTTTCGCGGGCGCCGCCGTGGCCTGGTTGCTGGGCGTGGGCGCTGCCGCCCTGGTCAGCCGACACCTGGCCCGTCAGACCGGATGAACGCTGTCCTCCCACAACTCTTGCCTTGAAGATGAACGCCTTGACAACGCCCACCTCTGGTTCGCACGTCACTTCGTCCGGATCAACGGCCGCGGAACCTGCCCCGCGAAAGCCCCGCATGGCAGGCCACGCTCTGGTGGAGGCCTTGATGGCGCAGGGCGTGGACACCTGCTTTGGCGTGCCGGGCGAGAGCTATCTGGCCGTGCTGGATGGTTTTCATGAACACCGGGACCGCATCCGCTTCATCGCCTGCCGTCAGGAGGGCGGGGCGGCCTTCATGGCGGAGGCCCAGGGCAAGCTCAGCGGTCGGCCCGGCATCTGCTTCGTCACCCGCGGCCCCGGGGCCACCAATGCCAGCATCGGCGTGCACACCGCGCTGCAGGATTCCACACCCATGATCCTGTTCGTGGGCCAGGTGGCCAGCGACCAGCGTGATCGTGAGGCTTTCCAGGAGATGGACTACCGGCAGATGTTCGGCCCCGGCACGCTGGGGCTGGCCAAGTGGGCGGCCGAGGTGCAGGACGCCAACCGCCTGCCGGAATACGTGGCGCGGGCCTTCCACACCGCGATGCAGGGACGGCCCGGACCCGTGGTGCTGTCGCTGCCCGAGGACATGCTGACCACCCTGACCGACGCGCCCGTCCTGCCGCGTGCCGAGCCTGCTCACGCCTGGCCGGCACCGGGCGGGATGCGCGACCTGCGCGCGATGCTGATGGCCGCGCAGCGGCCCTTCGTGATCGCAGGCGGCGGCGGCTGGACGCCGGAGTCCGCCCAGGCGCTGCAGCGCTTTGCCGAGAACTGGCAACTGCCCGTGGGTTGCGGGTTCCGCTTCCAGGACACCTTCGACAACCGCCACCCGCTGTACGCGGGCGACGTGGGCATCGGCATCAACCCCGCCCTGGCCCGCCGCATCCGCGAGGCCGATCTGATCCTGGCCGTGGGCGTGCGCCTGGGCGAGATGACCACAGGCGGCTACACCCTGCTGCACGCCCCGCGGCCCGCCCAGAAGCTGGTGCACATGCACGCCGGGCCGGAGGAACTGGGGCGTGTCTACGCCGCCGACCTGATGCTGCAATCTTCCATGGCGGCAGCGGGCAAGGCCCTGGAGGCCCTGGCCGCGCCCACCACCGTCCCCTGGGCTGCGCACGCGCGGCAGGCCCATGCCGACTACCTGGCCAACCAGGAGGCCGCCGTGGTGGAACCGCTGGACATGGCCCAGGTGATGAAGACGGTGCAGCGCCTGGCCCCGGCGGACACGGTCTACACCAACGGCGCCGGCAACTTCAGCGGCTGGCTGCACCGCTTCGTGGCCTATCCCGGCCTGCAGCAGCACGGCCGCTCGCA
>JBMLPD010000540.1:0-1015 GCA_049242285.1 Rubrivivax sp. | reverse complement strand
AACACGCCCCAGACCTTGCGCCCGGTGCAGTCCAGCAGCCCCCGGTGCGTGAGGTAGCGCATGAAGCGCGCGTGGTAGATCGAGCTGATGGGGCCCAGGCCCATGGAGCCGGTGGGGAACTGCCAGAAGTCCGGCATCAGCCAGGGGTGGGGGTAGCTGGACAGCCCGCGCGCGCCGCGGCGCGGGCCTGTGATCTCCTGCCGGTAGTGCGCCAGATCGGCCTCGCTCAGGCGCCCTTCCAGAAACGCCCGGGCATACACCCCGGGCGCGCTGTGCGGCTGGAAGAAAACGAGATCGCCGCCGGGGCCGGCCGGCCCGCGGGCGCGGAAGAAGTGGTTGAAGCCCACCTCGAAGAGATCGGCCGCGCTGGCGTAACTGGCGATATGGCCCCCCAGGTCGCCGTGAGCGGCGTTGGCGCGCACCACCATGGCCAGCGCGTTCCAGCGCATCAGCGAGGCCAGCTTCTCCTCGATCGCCAGATCACCCGGGAAAACCGGCTGACGATCCGCCGGGATGGTGTTGACATAAGGCGTAACAAGTTCGGGCGACCAGCCGATGCGCGGGTCACGCGCCAGCAGGGCCAGCTGGTCCAGCACGAAGCGTGCTCGAGCGGGGCCGTGCTGCTGCACCAGCGCCTGGAAGGCCTCGCGCCACTCGGCGGTCTCTTGCGGATCGGGGTCAGGCTGCGGGTCTTGGTCGGGCTCCGGTGCACCCGCCAGACCGATGGCGTCAGAACGTGCCGGCAAGGCGGCCGGGGTGCCCGGGGTGCCCGGGGCGGCGAGGAAACGGGGAAGGCCAGGGTCGCTCATGCAACTACTATAGGCCGCAGAGAGCCGAATGAGTTGCCGCCGGCACCCGGCGAAGTCATGTCCCTCGGCAAGCCCCAGTCCCTTCCCACCCCACCACCACCCCACCACCCACCCCACCACCCCACCACCCCACCACCCCACCCCGCACCACCCCGTTCGGGCTGAGCCCGTCGAAGCCCAGCCCCACCCCACCACCCCGTTCGGGC
>JBMLPD010000539.1:0-4154 GCA_049242285.1 Rubrivivax sp. | reverse complement strand
CCACGATGCCGCCGGCCGGGCCGGAGAGGATGGCGTCCTTGCCCTGGAAGCGGTGCGCCTCGGTCAGGCCGCCGCTGCTTTGCATGAAGAACAGGCGCACCCCCGGCATCTGCGTGGCCACGCGGTCCACGTAGCGGCGCAGGATGGGGCTGAGGTAGGCGTCCACCACCGTGGTGTCGCCACGCGACACCAGCTTCATCATGGGGCTGACCTCGTGCGACACGCTGACCTGCGTGAAGCCCATCTCGCGCGCGATGCGCGCCGCCGCAGCCTCATGCGCGCTGAAGCGCCAGCCGTGCAGGAAGACGATGGCGCAGGCGCGGATGCCGGCGTCCAGGGCCTGCTGCAGCGACACCCCCAGTGCCGCCTCGTCCAGCGGCGTGATCACCTCGCCTTGCGCGCCCACGCGCTCGCGGGCCTCCGCCACCTGCTCGTACAGCAGTTCGGGCAGCACGATGCGGCGGTCGAACAGACGCGGCCGTGCCTGGTAGGCGATGCGCAAGGCGTCGCGAAAGCCCTGGGTCGTCACCAGCAGCGTGCGGTCGCCCTTGCGTTCCAGCAGGGCGTTGGTGGCCACGGTGGTGCCCATCTTCACGCAGTCCACCCGCTCGGGCGTGATGGCCTCACCCGGGCGCAGGCCCAGCAGGCGGCGGATGCCCTCCACCGCCGCATCGGCGTACTGCTCGGGGTTCTCGCTCAGCAGCTTCAGCGACTGCAGCGTGCCATCCGGGGCGCGCCCCACCACGTCGGTGAAGGTGCCTCCACGGTCGATCCAGAATTGCCAGCGGGGGTCGAGGGTCATGGTGGGTGGGGTGGAGCGGGCCTTCAGAGAAAACTCGGTCAGGCCGGTGTTGACGATCAGGTTTCCGGCGTCACGAAGCGGGCGCAGCGTCGGCGGGATGCCGTGGCAGATGCAATCGCGCCCAGCGCTCGTGCACCAGGGTCATCAGATGGTGCACGGGCAGGCCGGTGGCCTGGGCGACAGCGTCGGCATAGGGCGGCATGTTCGTGCATTCCAGCACGATGGAGTCGAGGCCTGGGTGGCGCTGCACGAGGCGCACCGAGGCCTGCACCACGTCGCGCCGGGCCTGCAGGGCATCCAGCGTGGGCAGGTCCTGCAGCAGGGTGCGCTGCAGGCTGCACCCGGGCGCCAGGCCTTCCACGGGCGTGTCCGCCGCGGCGCCCGCACACGCCAGTTCCTTCGGCCCCAGGCTGGCGGCGTCCACCGTCAGCACGCCAGGCCGGCGCAGTTCAGGCAGTTTCAGCAGGCTGGAAGTCCACACGGGCACCGGCAATGCAGCCTGCAACTCCTGCTGGAACCGCACCAGGAAACCGCAACCGGTGGTCAGGGCCCGGGCCCCCTGGCTGACGAGTTCGTGGGCCGCGTCGATGAAGGGGCGCAGCAGCGCCGCATCCGCCTGCTGCACCACCCGGCAGGGCGTGGCACCTTGCACCACGTGCCAGCGCACCGGCATGCGAAAGCTGGCCGGATGGCCGACGTCGCCCGCCAGGCGCGGAAATTGCGTCTGCAGCATCAAAACACCCAGCATGGTCGCGATCCGTTCGGCATCCGTCTTCGTTGCTGCAAGAGGTTGTACGGGGAAGTCCCGGGCCGCAGCGGCCCGGCAAGCCTCTATGCTATGCGGCTTGAGACCGCGTTCCACGTCCTTGCAAGGAGAACCCCCATGCGCTTTCTTCAGGCACTGCTGTCAGCCGCCGCCGTGCTGGCCCTGTCGTTCAATGTCCAGGCCCAGACCCGGTGGGACCTGCCGGCCGCCTACCCCGCCACGAACTTCCACTCGGTGAACCTGCAGCAGTTTGCGGACGACGTGGACAAGGCTTCGGGCGGCAAGCTCAAGATCACGGTGCACGCCGGCGCGGCACTTTTCAAGGCACCCGAGATCAAGCGCGCCGTGCAAGGGGGGCAGGCGCAGATTGGCGAGATCCTGCTGGTGAACTTCCAGAACGAATGGCAGATCTTCGGCGCCGACGGCATTCCGTTCCTGGCCGACAGCTACGACGAGGCCGTGAAGCTGTGGAAGGTTCAGAAGCCGTTGCTGGAGAAGAAGCTCGCCGAGCAGGGGATGATGGTGCTGTATGCCGTGCCCTGGCCGCCGCAAGGCGTGTATTCCAAGAAGCCGCTGAACAGCGCGGCGGACCTCAAGGGCATGAAGTGGCGCGCCTACAGCCCCGCCACGGCCCGCATCGCCGAGCTGGTGGGCGCCCAGCCCGTGACGGTGCAGGCCGCCGAGGTCAGCCAGGCCTTTGCCACGGGCGTGACGGAGAGCATGATGAGCTCGGGCTCCACAGGCGCCGACGCCAAGCTCCACGAGCACGTCAAGTTCTGGTACGACACCCAGGCCTGGCTGCCGAAGAATGCAGTCATCGTCAACCGCGCAGCCTTCAACGCGCTGGACAAGCCCACGCAGGACGCCATGCTCAAGGCCGCGGCCGATGCCGAGGTGCGAGGTCTGGCGGCCAGCAAGAAGGCCAACGGCGACTCTCTGGCCGTGCTGAAAGCCGGCGGCATGCAGATCCTGCCGCCCTCTGCCCAGCTGAAGACCGACATGAAGAAGGTGGGCGACACCCTGCTCAAGGAGTGGTTGGACAAGGCTGGCCCCGAGGGCAAGCAACTGGTCGATGCGTTCCTGAAGTGATGAGGCTCCATCGCCTGCTTCCTCACGGCATGCGCTGAGACATCAGGCGATGCGGCGGGCCCTGGACACGCTCTACGACAGCGCCGCCTGGCTGGCAGCGCTGTGCATGGTCGGCCTGCTGGCCATGGTGCTGCTGGGCATCGTGAGCCGGCTCCTGCACTTTCACGTACCTGGCACGGACGCCTACGCCGGCTACATGATGGCCGGCGCAGGCTTTCTGGCGCTGGCCCACACGCTCAAGCGCGGAGAGCACATCCGCGTGACCTTGCTGCTGTCGGCACTGAAGGGGCGGGCGCAGCGCGGCCTGGAAATCTGGGCCCTGGGCGCTGCGGTGCTGCTGGCCCTGCTGTCGGCCTGGTACAGCTGCCGCCTGAGCTGGCAGTCCCACGCCTTCCACGACATCTCCACCTCCAACGACGCCACCCCGCTGTGGATCCCCCAGTTGTCCATGGCGGTGGGCAATGTGATCCTGCTGATCGCCTTCATCGACGAGTTCGTGCTGGAGTTGCGCGGGGAGCGCCAGCGCCCGATCGGCGACAACGCCCTGCACAACGAGTAGCGCCCCGGCGCTCCGCTGCACCCCATGTCCGACATCGGCATCACCCTGGTCCTTGTGGCTGCGCTGTTCCTCATCCTGGGCAGCGGGGTGTGGATCGGCCTGACGCTCACGGGCGTGGCCTGGATCGGCATGCAGTTGTTCAGTTCGCGGCCCGCGGGTGACGCGATGGCGGTGACGATCTGGGGCTCGTCCTCCAGCTGGACACTGACCGCCCTGCCCTTGTTCGTGTGGATGGGCGAGATCCTGTTCCGCACCCGCCTGAGCCAGGACATGTTCCGCGGTCTGGCGCCCTGGATGCAGTCGCTGCCCGGGCGGCTGCTGCACGTCAACGTGGTGGGCTGCGCCATCTTCGCGGCGGTGTCCGGGTCAAGCGCAGCCACCTGCGCCACCATCGGCAAGATGAGCCTGCCGGAGCTGAAGACCCGAGGCTACCCGGACGGCATCTCCATCGGCTCGCTGGCCGGTGCCGGCACGCTGGGCCTGCTGATTCCGCCGTCCATCATCATGATCGTCTACGGCGTGACGGCCGAGGTGTCGATCGCGCAGCTGTTCATCGCGGGTGTGCTGCCCGGCATCCTTCTGGCTGCCCTGTTCTCGGGCTACCTGATGTTCTGGGCCTGGCGCAACCCGGGGCTGGTGCCCCCGGCGGATCCCGCCATGCGCCTGGGTGAAAAGCTGCGCGAGTCACGCCACCTCATCCCTGTGGTGCTGCTCATCATCGCGGTGCTGGGCAGCATCTACACCGGCATCGCCACGGCCACCGAGGCCGCAGCCGTGGGGGTGGTGGGCTCGCTGGTCATCTCCGCGGCGCAGGGTTCACTCAACTGGCAGACCTTCAAGGACTCGCTGCTGGGCGGCACGCGGCTGTACTGCATGATCGCGCTCATCCTGGCCGGCGCCGCCTTCCTGACCCTGAGCATGGGCTACATCGGCCTGCC
>JBMLPD010000538.1:0-11085 GCA_049242285.1 Rubrivivax sp. | reverse complement strand
CGACGATGAAGCTCAAGCGCAAGCTGGTGCAGACCAAGTACGCCGAGCAGATCGAAGCGATGTACCGGGGGTGACGCCCTACAGCCGCGCGCGCGGCAGCCTCAACGGCTGGGGCGCCTGAGGCCCGGTGGCACGGGCATGGCTGCCAGGTCGGGCCCTTCGGGGGCGTCATCCCGTTGCGGGCGCTCTTCCATGCGGTAGGACTCACTCGCCCACGCCCCGAGGTCGAGCTCCCTGCAGCGCCGGCTGCAGAAGGGGCGCCACGGGTTGGCCTGCGCGTACAGCGACGGGCCTTTGCAGGTGGGGCAGGTGACGGTCCTGTGGCTCATGGAGGCCGGGTACCGAGGTTCATGTGTGGGCGTTCATGAGCGGCGGTCCATGAATGGCGTGTGTGGGTTCAGGTGCACAGCGTCATCTCGAAGTCGGTGTCTTCGGTGGTGGGGCGCAGGCGGCCCTCGCCGTCGGCGCGCAGCATCCGCACGGCCACGAGCAGTCGGTGCCCGCTGATCTCCGGCACCAGGTCGGAGTCCGCGTTCATGTGCAGCCGCAGCAGGTGGTAGCTCCTGCCTTCCGGCAGACGTTGCTGGAATTGACCGCCCGAAGCATGCATGCGCTGTGTCACACCGCTGTCCCGCAGCAGGCCCAGAAGCAATTGCAGCGCCTGCGCCAGCGGCATCAGACAGGCCGCCCAGCGCTCCAGGTCCGCCTGTCGGCGCGCGGCGGGATGCTGCTGCCAGGCGTAGTAGCCGGGCAGGTCGAACTCGCAGGTCCCGGCGGGTATGCCGATGCGGCTGCGCACGCTCATCAGCCATTCGTGGGTGGTCAAGGCCTGGCCGGCCTTGCCCTGCACTTCGATCAGGTTCTGGAAGGCGTGGTCGATGCGGCCGATCACCTCGTCCAGGGCTGCCTCGGAAATGCCAGGGTGGCCGCGGTACGACTGCAGCTGCGCCTTGTGGCGCTCCAGTTCCTTCAGCAGATCAGACTTCAGGTCCGCCCGGGAGGCCACATCCATCACTTCAAAGACGGTCACCAGCGCGAAATGATGGTCCAGAGGGTCTTCGCGCACCATCAGGCGCCCCAGGCGCTCGAACAGATGCTCCAGACGCAGCATGGTCCGTATCCCCTCGTTGAAGGGGTACTCGTACAGGATCCGGGAGGTGGGCATCGAAGTGCAGGAAGACTGCCGCGGATTGTTCCATACGGGCGCCGGGCCTCACCCGCGAACCCAGTGCCTCCACAGGCCGAAGACCTGGATTTGCAAGGTCTGCATGGGCAGCGCATCGTTGTAGATCACCGCGTCGGCAATCGACCGTCGAAGCGGGCGGGAGGCCTGCTGGGTGATGACGCGCCGGACCGCGTCTTCCCTCCATCCGTTGCGCGTCATCACCCGGCTGATCTGGGTGGTCTCCTCGCAATCGACCACCAGCACGCGGTCTACCTGGCTGCGCCAGTGCTTCGACTCGGCAAGCAGGGGCACGTCAAAGACCACCGCAAGGGCACCCGCCCGGGCCGCCTGCGCCGCCTCGGCACGGGCCTGCTCACCGATCAGCGGGTGCAGGATCGCCTCCAGCCGCCGCCGGGCGGCCGGCTCGCGGAAGACCAGGGCCCGCATGCGCTCGCGGTCCAGGGCGCCGTCCTGGCCGACCATGCCCGGGCCGAAGGTCTGGGTGATGGCCGCCAGCGCGGCGCCGTGCGGGGCTGTCAGCTCGCGCGCGATGGCATCGGTGTCCACCAGCGCGGCGCCCTGCGCCACCAGCCACCGTGCCACGGTGCTCTTGCCACTGCCGATGCCACCCGTCAGACCGATGTGAAGCGGGCGCATGCCCGTGGACCCCCGTGGATGGCTTTCACCCGCCCATCAGGGCCAGGACACGGTCGGTGCCCGCCAGCATCAGGACCAGGCCGCCGGCGGCCAGGAAAGGCCCGAAGGGCACGTAGCGCCCGTCCCGGAGTTGCCCGCCAGCTTTCAGGCCCAGACCCACCAGGGCGCCCGCCACGGAGGCGATCAGCACGATGGGCAGGACAGCCTGCCATCCCAACCAGGCTCCGAGGGCGGCCAGCAGCTTGAAGTCGCCGTGCCCCATGCCTTCCTTGCCCGTGGCCAGCTTGAACAGCCAGTACACCGACCACAGCGACAGGTAGCCCGCCACAGTGCCGATCAGCGCGGTTTCCAGACCCAGGCCGCTCCAGCCTGCGGCAGCGGCCACGAGCCCGGCCCACAGCAGCGGTTGCGTCAGGTCGTCGGGCAGCAAGGTCGTGTCCCAGTCGATCGCCGACAGGGCCACCAGGGCGGCCGCCACACCGCACCACATCAAGGCGACGGGTTGCGCGCCGAAGCGCCAGCCGATGGCGGCAAACAGCAGTGCGGTCAGCGCCTCCACGGCCGGGTAGCGCACCGGGATGCGCGTGCCGCAGGCCGCGCATCGCCCGCGCAGCCGCAGCCAGCTCAGCAGCGGCACGATCTCGCTCCAGCGCAGGACATGTCCGCAGGCCGGGCAGTGTGACCGGGGCAGGGACAGGTTGAGCCTGGGCAAGGCCTGCAGCGCGGTCTCCAGCGAGCGTCCCGCCGTCGTGGCTTCTCCAGACGGTGGCCGGCCGAACACTGCCCGGTGCGAGGCCTCGTCCTGCAGCTGTCCCGCCAACTCCGCCCACCACTGCCGCGCCATCATGATCGGCATCCGGTGGATCACGACGTTGAGAAAACTGCCGACGATCAGGCCTAGCAGGCCCAGCGCCGGTGCAGACAGCAGCCACTCCTGTTCCACGGCGCTCATCCCACCGCGCTGGCCAGCTTGAAGATGGGCAGGTAAATCGCAATCAGGATCGAGCCGATGATCAGACCCAGCGCGACAATGATGACGGGCTCCATCAAGCTGCTCAGCCCCTTGACTATCTCCTCCACCTCCGCCTCGTGGTACTCGGCGGCCTTGCCCAGCATGTGGTCCAGCGACCCCGATTCCTCCCCGATGCCCGTGAGCTGCAGGACCATGGGGGTGAAGACTCCGGTGTCCCCCATGGCCGCGGTCAGGCTGGTGCCCGTGCTGACCTCGCGCTGGATCGCACCCGTGGCCTTCGCGAAGACGGCATTGCCGCTGGCGCCCGCCACGGACCTCAGGGCCTCCACCAGGGGAACACCGGCGGCGGACAGGGTGCTCAGGGTGCGGGTCCAGCGTGCGATGGTGGCTTTCTCGAACAGACTGCCGAAGATGGGCAACTTCAGCAGCACCCTGTCCATCACCAACTGCATCCTCTCAGAGCGCCGCCAGAATGCCAGGAACAGATAGATGCTTCCTCCCGCCCCCACGAACAATATCGGCCAGTTGGCGACAAAGAAGTCGGACATCGCGATGACCACCAGCGTGGGCATGGGCAAGGCCGCCCCGTAGGAAGCGAACGCAGTCTTGAAGGATGGGATCACAAAAGTCATGATCAGGGCCAGGACCAACACTGAGACTATGATCAGTAACGCTGGGTATATCATCGCCGACCGGACCTTGGACCTCAGCGCCATGGTGCGTTCCTGGTAGATAGCCAGGCGCTCCAGCATGGTCTGCAGGACACCGCCGGCCTCTCCGGCGGCCACCAGATTGCAATACATCGGATCGAAGTGCTTGTGTTGCTTGCGCAGGGACTCCGATAGGCTGGTACCGGTCTCGATGTCCGTGCGGACCGCGTTGAGCATGCTTGTCATGCGGGCGCTGGGGTGCCCGCGCGCCACAACGTCCAAGGCCTGCAGCAGAGGTACCCCGGCGGCCAGCATCGCATGCAGCTGCCGCGTGAAGATGGCGATGTCCTTCTGCTTGATCGATCCGCCGACGCGGGCGGCCTTCTTGCGGACCTTCGGCGCCAGGATGCCTTGCCTGCGCAGGGCGGCAGAGGCCACCGTGCTGCTGATGGCCCGCATCTCGCCACGCAACAGCTTCCCGTTCTTGTCGCGGCCCTCCCAGGTGAAGTAGGCCGCCGGGGACGGGCTGGCCTTGGTGAGCTGTGAGTTCAGAGTGGCCATGATCTGTCCTGTGCTTGCGGAAGCGTGCTGCAGGCGCCGCGGATCGTCAAAAATCGGATCCTACGGCCTCTGGCGGGGTGTGTACAGGGTGCAACCACGGCAATCCTGGTCGGGGTGAGAGGATTCGAACCTCCGGCCTCTACGTCCCGAACGTAGCGCTCTACCAGGCTAAGCTACACCCCGAAGTGCTCAGCGGGGCTGGGCCCCGCTGCAGCAACGCGCCGTGCACCCGGTCAGGATGATCGATACACGGCACGAGAACAGAATTCTAGCAGGGCGTCCCGCGCGCGGTTGCGGGGCAGGCAATCCAGGTTCAGGCGGGCCAGCTCGATTTCCGCTTCGGCCGCCCGGCGGGTGGCCTCTATGGCGCCTGTACGCCGCACCACGTCGATGATCTGGCCCAGGCGCTCTACTTCGCCCGAGCGCACGGCCTGCCTGAGCATGTCGCGCTCCTCGGGTGTGCCGCGTGCCATGGCCAACAGGATGGGCAGGGTGGCCTTGCCTTCCCGAATGTCATCGCCCACGTTCTTGCCGAGTTCCGCGCTGTGGCCCTCGTAGTCCAGCAGGTCGTCCACCAGCTGGAAGGCAGTGCCCAGCCGTCGCCCGAAGTCGGCGCAGGATTCCTCGGTGGCGCCATCGGCCTGGCCCAGGATGGCTCCCAGGCGCGCGCTGGCCTCGAACAACTTCGCGGTCTTGAAGCGGATCACCTGCAGGTAATCCTCGACGGCAAGATCAGGGTCGTGCATGTTCATCAGCTGAAGCACCTCGCCCTCGGCGATCACGTTGGTGGCGTCAGCCACCACGTCCAGCACCCGCATGCGGTTCACCGACACCATCATCTGGAAGGCACGCGAGTACAGGAAGTCGCCCACCAGCACGCTGGCTGCGTTGCCGAACAGTGCGTTGGCCGTGGGGCGCCCGCGACGCAGCGAGGAGTCGTCCACGACATCGTCATGCAGAAGCGTGGCCGTGTGGATGAACTCCACCGTCGCCGCCAGTTCGTGGCCGTCGGGGCCCTCGTATCCCAGCGCCTGGGCGAACAGCAAAAGCAGGCGCGGACGCACCCGCTTGCCGCCGGCCTCGACGATGTAGCGGCCGATCTGGTCCACCAGGGCCACCCGCGACGACAGGCGCTCTCGGATCACGATGTCGACCTGCTTCATCGCCAGGTCGAGGAAGTCGCTCTGGCCCGCGTCCGGCTTCGGGGGTGACGTCAATTGCTTGGGCCTGTGAAATGACGATCGATTATAGAAACGGGGTGACTGCTCGGCTCTGCGGTTCGTCAGGGCCCACCCGCCGGTGCGATTGCGCAGCCTGCGCCACGCCACGAACCCGGCCTCAGGCCTTGGCGAGCCCTCGTGCTAAACTGCTTGGCTTCGTTTTTGGAGGGCAGCCCTTGGGGCCGCCTGATTTTGAAAGGTCACACATGTACGCGGTCATAAAAACCGGTGGCAAGCAATACAAGGTTGCAGCCGGCGAAAAGATCAAGGTAGAACAGATTGCTGCGGACGTGGGCCAGGACATCACGATTGATCAGGTGCTGGCCGTGGGCAACGGCGCAGACCTGAAGGTTGGAAGCCCCTGGGTCGCGGGTGCGAGCGTCACCGCCACGGTGGTGGCGCACGGCAAGCACGACAAGGTGCGCATCTTCAAGATGCGCCGCCGCAAGCATTACCAGAAGCATGGCGGCCACCGCCAGACCTACACCGAGATCCAGATCGGTTCGGTCAACGCTTGATCGACTCAGGAGTCTTCCACCATGGCACAGAAAAAAGGCGGCGGTTCCACCCGGAACGGCCGTGATTCGCAGCCCAAGATGCTGGGCGTCAAGGTTTTCGGCGGCCAATCCATCCCCGCCGGATCCATCATCGTGCGCCAGCGCGGCACCCGTTTTCATGCCGGCACCAATGTCGGCATGGGGCGGGACCACACGTTGTTCGCATTGGTTGACGGTCGGGTGAGCTTTGCCGTCAAGGGCGAGCTGAACCGTCACGTCGTCTCGGTCACGCCGGTCTGAGATTTCCCCAGGCCCAATTTGAAGCCCCGGCCCCGGCCGGGGTTTCTCATTGCAGTGCCCTCCAGGCATGAAATTCGTTGACGAAGCCACCATCGACATCGCCGCCGGTCACGGCGGGGCGGGCTGCGTGAGCTTTCGTCGAGAGAAGTTCATCCCGTTCGGCGGGCCCAACGGCGGCGACGGGGGGCGTGGCGGCAGTGTCTGGGCCGTGGCCGACCTGAACCTCAACACCCTCATCGACTTCCGCTACACCCGCCGCTTCGAGGCACGCAACGGTGAAGCCGGGCGCGGGTCTGACCAGTTCGGCGCGGCGGGCGATGACATCGTGCTGCGCGTGCCTGTGGGCACCATCTTCAGCGATGCCGACACGGGCGAGCGGCTCCATGAATTGCTGGAGCCTGACGAGCGGGTCCTGCTGGCCAAGGGCGGTGATGGCGGGTTCGGCAATCTGCACTTCAAGAGCAGTACCAACCGTGCGCCGCGGCAGAAGACGCCGGGCTGGCCGGGCGAGGCGCGAAAGCTCAAGCTGGAGTTGCGCGTGTTGGCTGATGTGGGCCTGCTGGGCATGCCCAACGCCGGCAAGTCCACGCTGATCGCTGCCATTTCCAATGCCCGGCCCAAGATCGCCGACTACCCCTTCACCACGCTCCACCCCAACCTGGGGGTGGTGCGTGTCGGTCCGGACCAGAGCTTTGTCGTGGCCGATGTGCCGGGATTGATCGAAGGCGCCTCGGAGGGCGCAGGCCTGGGGCACCAGTTTTTGCGCCATCTGCAGCGCACGGAGCTGCTGCTGCATCTGGTGGATCTCGCCCCTTTCGACGGGTCGGACCCGGTGGCGCAGGCGCGGGCCATCGTCAAGGAACTCAAGGCCTACGACCCGGGGCTGCATGCCAAGCCGCGATGGATCGTGCTGAACAAGCTGGACATGGTCCCGGTCGAGGAGCGCGAGGCCCGGGTGAAAGACTTCGTTCGCCGCCTGCGCTGGAAGGGGCCGGTGTTCGCCGTCTCGGCGCTGGCCCGCGATGGCCTGGACAGCCTGGTACGCGCCGCCTACCAGCATGTGGCCGCTGTCAGGCGCGTGGTCAGCCAGGTGCCTGACGTGAGGTTCGTGGAGGCCGGGGCCGAGGGCGCTGCTGCGGCAACCTTGTCGGGCGGGATGGGTGCTTCTTCGCGCCGGGTGGATCACTCGCGGGATTGACGTGGTGGCGTCTGCAGCCAGCGCACGGCGCATCGTCGTCAAGGTCGGCTCCAGCCTCGTGACCAACGAAGGCCGTGGCGTGGACGCCGAGGCCATCGGCAACTGGTCCCGTCAGCTGGCCGCCCTGGCCCAGGGCGGACGCGAGGTCGTGATGGTGTCCAGCGGCGCCATCGCCGAAGGCATGAAGCGCCTGGGCTGGGCCACGCGGCCGACACAGCTTCATGAACTCCAGGCCGCCGCCGCGGTGGGGCAGATGGGCCTGGTGCAGATGTACGAGACCCAATTGCGCACTCACGGCATGGCCAGTGCGCAGGTGCTGCTGACACACGCCGATCTGGCCGACCGCGAGCGCTACCTGAATGCCCGCTCCACGCTGCTGACGCTGCTGCAGCTGAAGGTCATCCCGGTCATCAACGAGAACGACACGGTCGTCAATGACGAGATCAAGTTCGGCGACAACGACACCCTGGGCGCGCTCGTGGCCAATCTGGTCGATGCCGACGCGCTGATCATCCTGACCGACCAGCGCGGCTTGTATTCGGCCGATCCGCGGCGCGATCCGGGCGCGCGGTTCATCGACCGCGCCATGGCCGGTGACCCTGAGCTCGAACACATGGCCGGGGGGGTGGGCTCATCCATCGGCCGCGGCGGCATGATCACCAAGATCCTGGCGGCCAAGCGGGCAGCGGGCAGTGGCGCATCCACCGTCATCGCCTGGGGCCGGGAGCGCGATGTGCTGATCCGCCTGGCTGCAGGGGAGTCCATTGGCACGTACCTGGAAGCGCGCACGCCCAAGCTGGCGGCGCGCAAGCAGTGGATGGCCGATCACCTGCAGATGCGGGGCTCGGTGAGTGTAGACGCGGGCGCCGCCGTCAAGCTGCGCGAGGAGGGCAAGAGCCTGTTGCCTATCGGTGTGCTCGAGGTGACGGGGGAGTTCGCCCGAGGCGACGTGATCGCCGTGCGCTCACCCGCCGGTGCCGAGATTGCGCGGGGTCTGGCCAACTACTCGGCGGCCGAGGCCCGCCTCATCGCCCGCAAGCCCTCGTCTCAGATCGAAGGCCTGCTGGGCTACGCCAACGAACCCGAACTCATCCACCGGGACAATCTCGTCCTGGCCTAGTCTTCTCCATGAAGACCAGGAGCGTCCTGGACGCTGCGCCTGCACCGCCGAGGGCCCCGGTGGCGCGACAGCAGCGGGGCCGCCTTGCCTCCATCGCCCGCGCCTGTGCCTACCCCTGCTCGCTCAGCACCCCGCGCCGGACCTGGTCACGCTCCAAGGACTCGAACAGGGCCTTGAAGTTGCCTTCGCCGAAGCCTTCGTCCTTCTTGCGCTGGATGAACTCGAAGAACACGGGGCCGAGCAGGGTCTGGCTGAAGATCTGCAGCAGCAGGCGCTTGTCGCCGCCGGTGGTGCTGCCGTCCAGCAGGATGCCACGCGCCTGCAACGCCCCAACCGGTTCACCGTGCCCGGGCAGGCGCTCGTCCAACATCTCGTAGTACACGTCGTTGGGTGCGGTCATCAGCGGCACGCCGGCCCTCTGCAGGGCATCCACCGTGCCGATCAGGTCGTCCGTGGCCAGGGCGATGTGCTGGATGCCCTCGCCATTGAACTGCATCAGGAACTCCTCGATCTGCCCCGTGCCGCCCTTGCCCGACTCTTCGTTCAGCGGGATGCGGATGAGGTTGTCCGGCGCGGTCATGGCGCGGCTGGTCAGGCCCGTGTGCTGGCCCTTGATGTCGAAGTAGCGGATCTCGCGGAAGTTGAAGAGCTTCTCGTAGAAGCCGCCCCAGTAGGCCATGCGGCCGCGGTACACGTTGTGGGTGAGGTGGTCCAGGGTGTGCAGTCCGTGCCCCACGGGCCGGCGCGGCGCACCCTCCAGCCATTCGAAGTCGATGTCGTAGATGGACTTGCCATCCTCGAACCGGTCGATGAGGTACAGCGGCGCCCCGCCGATGCCCTTGATGGCCGGCAGGCGCAGCTCCATGGGGCCGGTGGGTACCTCCACGGGTTGCGCTCCCAACTGCAGCGCACGGGCGTAAGCGCGGTGCGAGTCCTTGACGCGAAAGGCCAGCGCGCAGGCGCTGGGCCCGTGCTCGGCGGCGAAGTAGCCCGCCAGGCTGCGCGGTTCGCGGTTGACGATGAAGTTGATGTCGCCCTGGCGGTACAGCAGCACGTCCTTGCTGCGGTGGCGCGCCACGAGTGTGAAGCCCATCCTTTCGAACAGCGGTTCGATGAGCCCGGGGGTGGGGGATGCGAATTCGACGAACTCGAAGCCCATCAGGCCCATCGGGTTGTCGACGTGAGAAATGCCTGCGGAAGAGATGTCGGCCATGAAAGCCTCCTGCAATGTGCGTCGCTCGGAACGCGACGGTCTGGACCAGCCCGGGGACGGCGTAGCGGTCACCTGCGGGCACCCTGCCCCAGGGCGTGCCCCTCAGGGCAGGAACTCGCTGCGCGGACTCAGCCGTGCAGCGGCGGCGCTGCAGGCACCCCGCGCACGCTGCGGGCGAGGTGGTCTCCGTAAATCAGGGGCGTGAAGCACATGGCAGCCTGATGTTACTCCGGATGCCCCTGGGCTGGGCCGCTGGGTTGAGCCGCGGTCCGGGGGTGCCCTCGAAGCCGCGTTCAGCGCCGCACTCAAGGACGCCTGGGCATGCGCCAGGGCAGCATCAGGCGCACGGGCAGCGACACCACGCGCGGCACGTCCAGCGTTTCGTGGATGGAGACCACGTCCTCGCCCAGCAGGCGCGAGGCGATCTGCGAACGCACGTAGAACGGGGTGTCCTCCAGGGTGTGCACCAGGCGCGGCGGCGGCGAGGCTTCGCCTCGCACCTGGCGGGCGATGCGCCAGGCCGAGGTGGGCAAGGGGTGCCGCGGCGGCGCTTCAAAGGGTTCGTGGCTGCCGTCGGGGCGGAAGCGCTGGGCGATGACGCGCTCCGGCCCCTGCACGGGGCGCACATCGTAGATCACCGTGGTGTCGCCGTTGGCCATGGTCGCGCGCGACCAGTCCCAGTCATCAAAGGCGCGGTCCACCGGCTCGTCGCCCTCGTTGGAGTCCAGATAGGCGTGGCCCTGCCAGCGCAGCGCCGGTCGGTGCAGATCCACCTCGATGCGCGCACACGGGGCGATCGGGCCCCAGCGGTGGCGGCCGGCGGCGTCCAGCGGCGTCACGAAGCGGCACAGGCCTGGCGGAATGACGCGCACCCGGCCGCGCAGGCCCAAGGGCAGCGGGGCGCACCATTCGTCGATGTCCACCACCAGAGCGGTGCCGTCCCAGTGCACGCGGCTCGGCCCGATGACGAACGCCCGCTCGCTGCGGTGCACGTGGCGACGGCCCCGCTCCGTCATCGCCCAGCGCTTGCCACCCTGGCCGTACAGCGCCACGTTCAGCGCGCAGAAGTTCTCCGGGTCGGGACGGCCCTGTGCGCGGGCCCAGGCGTAGTACGGCGAGAAGACGCTGCCGACGAAGGCGATGACGGTCAGGCCGTGTCGGCCGTCGTCACTGAGCGCGTCGAAGTACCACCAGAGGTAGCCCCCCGGCGGGACCGGCTGGTCGAACCGAGGTGCGCCATCAAGGCCCCGGCCGCCAACTGGCCCGACAGGGCCGCCATCGGCACCCCCGGCCCCGGATGCACGCTGCCCCCTGCCAGGAACAGGCCCGGCAAGGCGCTGGTCGAGCCCGGACGTCGGAACAGCGTCATCCAGCCGTGCGTCGCCGGCCCGTAAAGCGCCCCGCCCGTGGCCGGGAACAGGCGCTCGAAGTCCGCCGGCGTCGTGGCCACCAGGCGCGGGGATTGCTCGATCTTCAGGCCGCAGTGCTGCATCAGGGCCAGGCTGCGGTTCAGGCATGGGTCGGTCTCCGG
>JBMLPD010000537.1:0-8212 GCA_049242285.1 Rubrivivax sp. | reverse complement strand
CTAGCGCAGGCCCATGGCGAACCTCATGTCCGAGTCGAACTCGCCCATCCGCGGCCTGCACCACATGGCGCTGGCCGTGTGCGACCTGCCCGCCGCGGTTCGGTTCTACGACGCAGCGCTGGGCATCGAGCCCTGGCCGGCGGCTGAGATGGCGGGCCTGCCGAGGGCTGGACAGGCCTGGCGACTGGGCAATGCGGGGCTGTGGCTGCTGCCTGCGGCCTGCGGTGCCCGCCCCAGGCGCTGGCCGGTCAACGAGGCGGGGCTGGCCCACCTGTGCGTGCAGACGCCCCAGATCGGCCCGGTGATTGAGCGCTTCCAGGCCGCCGGTGCCAGCCTGCACAGCCCGCCCATCGACCTGGGAACCGGCTTCCTCTATTGCTACGCCCGCGACCCGGAGTTCAACGTCATCGAAGTCGAAGGCGTGGCCCCGGTGTGGCCGCAGGACCGGCCCTGGCTCGCGCACGCCAACATCGTCACCCATGACCTGCCGCGCCTGATGGCCTTCTACAGCGGCCTGTTGGCGGTCGAGGCCGTGCGCAGCCCGCGGTGGCGCAACGATGCCCGGCTCGACACCATCGCCGACCTGTCGGGCGTGGAGCTGCGTGCGGCCTGGCTGGACGCGGGCAACGCCCAGATCGAGCTGATGCAGTACCTGGCGCCGCCCACCAGCGCTGTCACGGGGCGGCGCGAGGCCGGGGCCGCAGGCCTTGCACACCTGGCCTTCGAGGTGCGGGACCTGTCGCTGGCCTGTGCGCGCCTGCTGGAACACGGCGGGCGGCTGCAGGCTCCGCTGTCCGCGGGCGCATGGTGGGCCGAAGGCTTCGACCCCGACGGCAACCGTCTGCAGCTGTTGGACCTGAGCGCGCCGTCTCGCCGCCAGGCGGGCCTGGACGCGCTGGACGACCCCTGGATCACGCAACGATTCGCCGCCGCACGGGCGGCCCTGATGGCTTCTTCATGACCCTTACGAACGACAACTCCACAGCACCACAAGGCCTGGCCGGACGGGTGGCCCTGGTCACGGGTGCGGCCCGCGGTATCGGGCTGGCCACCGTTCAGCAACTGGCCTCGGCCGGCGCCAGGGTGGTGGCCTTCGACGTGGTGGGATCGCCCTGGTCCGAAGTCCGTGCCACGGGCGCTGTCGAGCTGCTTGAAGTGGAAGGCGATGTGGGGCACGGCCCGGACTGGGAGCGCGCCATGCAGACCACGCTGCAGCGCTTTGGCCAGATCGACGTGCTCGTGAACAACGCGGGCATCTCCGGCGGCATCGGGCCGCTGGTGGACTGCAGCGATGACATGTTCGACGAGGTCATGCGGGTGAACGCCCGGGGCGTGTTCCTGGGCCTGAAGCATGGCGCCCGGGCCATGAAAGGCCGCGGCGGTGCCATCGTGAACGTGTCGTCGGTCTCTGGCATCGGCGGCGGGCGGTTCACGGTGGCCTACACCGCCAGCAAGCATGCCGTGGTGGGCATGACCAAGCTGGCCGCGGTCGAACTGGCCCCCAGCGGCATCCGCGTCAACGCCGTATGCCCGGCGCCCACGTCCACCGAGATGGTCTTTTCCATGGAGCGCAGCCTCTCGCCAGCGGACCCCGAGGCCGTGCGCCGCGGCATGACCCGGATGATTCCCATGGGCCGCTACGCCGAGCCTGGCGAGATCGCCCGGCTCATCCTGTTTCTGGCCAGTGATGCCTCGTCCTTCATGACGGGCACGGCCATTCCCATCGACGGGGGCCTGAAGGCCACCTGAACGGAGCACTTCATATGGAACTGGGACTCAAGGGGCGCCGAGCCCTCGTGACAGGCGGCAGTCGGGGGATTGGTCGTGCCATCGTGGAAGCGCTGGCTGCCGAGGGTGTGGACGTGGTCTTGTGCGCGCGCTCGGAGGCGGGCGTGCGCGAGGCGGTGGACGCCGCTCGTGCGCAAGGCGTGCAGGCCTTCGGACAGGCCCTGGACGTACGCGACGGTGCTCGGATGGCCGAATGGGTCCAGGACAGCGTGGGCCGGCTCGGCGGCCTGGATATCGTCGTCAGCAACGTCTCCACGCGCCCCACGCAAAAGGGCGAGCCCATGTGGCAGGACGCGCTGGAGACGGATCTGCTGCACCATGTGCGGCTGGCGCAACTGACCTTGCCGGTGCTGCGTTCAGCGGGCCATGACAGCAGCCTGCTGTTCGTGGCCTCCATCGCCTCGGTGATGACGCAACTGCCTCCCAGCGAGGAGGCTTACGGCCCCATGAAGGCCGCCTTGGTGAGCTACACCGGCCAGCTGGCTGCCCGCCATGGTGCGGCCGGGGTGCGCGTCAACGCGGTATCGCCGGGGCCCATCCTGCATGAAGGCGGTGAATGGGATCGCCTGCGCACTGCCAAGCCCGCCTTGTTCGAGATGGCCGGCAAGCTGGCGGCCCTGGGCCGGCTGGGCACACCCCAAGAGGTGGCCAAGGCGGTGGTCTTTCTTTGCAGCCCGGCCGCCAGCTACATCACCGGCGCCAACCTGCGCATCGACGGTGGCGCTGTCAAGACGGCCAACTTCTGAGCCCGCGCGGCAGGTGGGCCGGCGGGTTCGTGCAGACGCTGCCTCAGGCAGCGCGGCCCTGGCCGATCGCCTTGCGGGTCGCTTTGCCCTTCGTCTTGCGGGCAGCGGCGGCGGGAGCAGGGGCAGGCTGGGCGTGCTCTCGCGCCAGCGCTTCAAGCCCACCGATCAACAGGCTCACGCAGACATGGGTGGCAAAGTCCACGTCGTTGTGGGAGCTGGGCAGATGCTGGGCCGCGGCTTCGGTCATGGCCATGCCCATGTCCACTGCCGAGGTCGCCACGTCAACGGGCAGTTCGTAGGTCTTGACCACTTGCTGGACCATGAAGCGCAGCGCCTCCTCGCGTTTGCGCCCGTTCTGATCGGCCACCGAGCGCGCCACGGCAGGCTCGGCCCACAGCCGCTGCAGCAGGGCCCCGCGTTCCTTGACTTGCGCCACGTAGGTGCGGGTCGTGCGGTGCACCAGGTCCCGAAAGCCGGTGGCCGCGCGGATCTGGGCCAGTTGGCGTTCCCTCAGGATGTCCATCTCGCGCTCCAGCAGGGCGCGCAGCAGGTCGTTGCGGTTGGGAAAGTAGTTGTAGATCAGGGCCTTGCTGATCCCGGCCTCTCGCCCCAGGCGCTCCATCGACAGCTCGGTGAGGCCCTCCTCGATGATCAGCCGCGAGGCGAAGTCCAGGATCTGCCCGGCCCGCTCCTGAGGTGCCAGACGCTGGCGTCGGCGCACGGGTGCCTTTGCAGGCTTCTGGGTCTTCTTCGATGCGGGGGTGACGGACATGGCTGGCTGGCAACTCTCGTATGGACCAGTCATTCCATTATGCGGGTGCCCCGGTATCGAGGGCTCGCCAGGAGCACGCACGCATGAAACTGTCCTTCGACACAGAAGAGCTGGCCTTCCGCGATCAGGTTCGCGCGTTCATCACGACCCACTTTCCCGCGGATGCGCCCTTCCGGCCGGGCACGCCTGATGAGGACCGCTGGGCTGCGGCCTTGCTGGCCCAGGGTTGGGCCGCCTACCAGTGGCCCGAGCCCTGGGGCGGCACCGGCTGGGACATGACCCGGCGCTACATCTGGGAGCGCGAGACGGCGCTGGCAGGCGTGCCGGCCCGCATGGGTGGCATGGGCATGTTCATGCTGGCACCGGTGCTCTACACGTATGGCAGCGCCGAGCAGTGCCGGCGCTTCCTGCCCGGCATCCTGGACAACTCGGTGCAGTGGTGCCAGGGCTACTCCGAGCCGGAGGCCGGTTCGGACCTGGCGGCACTGCGCACCCGCGCGGTGCTGCATGGGGACCACTACGTGGTCGACGGCATGAAGACCTGGACCAGTTACGCCCACATCGCTGACTGGATGTTCTGCATCGTGCGCACCGACCGCACCGAGCGGCCGCAGGAAGGCATCACCTTCCTGCTCATCGACATGCGCGCGCCGGGCGTGAGCGTGCACCCCATCGTCACCATCGACGGGCGGCACTCCACCCTCAACACCGTCACCTTTGACCGGGTCCGCGTGCCCCTGGACCAGCGCGTGGGAGCAGAAGGCCAGGGCTGGCGCTACGCCAAGGGCTTGCTGACCCACGAGCGCACGGGGCTGGCCTACGTGGCCGACTCCACGCGCCGGCTGCGCCGCCTGCGGCAGGCCGCGGCCCGAACGCCCGCTGGCAGCGGATGGCTCATCGACGATCCGCTGTTTGCCGCCAAGCTCGCGGAGGTGGAGATCGATCTCATGGCGCTGGAGATCACCGAGCTTCGCACCCTCGCCCAAACAGCCTCGGGACAGGCCCCGGGCACGCAGTCGTCCATTCTCAAGCTGCAGGGCACCCTGGTGCTGCAGCGGTTGACGGAACTGTTCATCGAGTGTGCCGGGCCCGAGGCCTTGCCCTATTGTCCGGAGGAAGGGGGCTTCAGCCAGGAGATGAGCACCTACCTCATCGGTCGCTCGGCCAGCATCGCCGGCGGCACCAACGAGGTCCAGCGCGACATCATCGCCAAGCGTGTGCTGGGGCTGCCTTGAAGACGCATCCCGACAACCTGCAGCCCTTTGCCACTTGGCAGGAGGAGGGCTGGATCTGCGGGCCCTGGCGACGTCCCACCAACAACTCCAGTCACGAGGCCGGTTCGATCCACGACGACCGCACGGCCCGCGAGCTCGGGTTTCGCAGCGGCACCGTGGCCGGCTCCATCCACATGGAGCAGTTTCAGCCCCTGCTGGAGACAGTGTTCGGCCCGGCGTGGCTGCGTCAGGGGCAGCTGTCACTGTGGTTTCGCGAGCCCTCGATCGATGGCGAGGCGGTGCGCGCGATGGTGGCCACCAGCGGCGGAGAGCGCCGGGCCGTGCGCATGGCCACCGCTGGGGGCCTTCAGGTGCTCGAAGGCAGCGCCTGCGCCGGCCGTGACGAGCGGGGCGCTGTGCGCATGCGCCTGGCGGCCTTGCGCCGTGAAGGGGAGGTGCGCATGTTGGCGCCCCTGACCCAGGGCTTTGAGGCCGGCGGCATTCCAACCCGGGTGCCCGCTGAAGACGTGCAGCGTCGCCTGCCCCTCATCACCGAGGTGCTGCCCGGCTTCAGTGCCGATGCGCCAGTTGGTCAGGCCATCGTGCCGCTGTCAGCTGCCGTGCACGCCATGCGTGTCTTCGAGGAGCGGTTGCCGATCGAGCGGACCGGCTTCGTGGGCCTGTTCGGTGCCATCGAGTGGCAGTGGCTCAACGGGCCCATGTTCGTGGACAGGGCCTACGAGGTGAGTGGTCGCGTGCTGGCGGTGGCCGAGTCGCCGCGCACCGAGATGCTGTGGACCGAGACGATGTTGCGGGAGCCCGGCACGGGCCGGGAGGTGGCCCGCATGCTGATGCTGTCCCGGCTGCTCAAGGACAGTTCGCCGCTGTGGAACAAGGCTGTGGAGGAAGAGCAATGAAGAGGCAGTTCGTGCGTGGATGTCTGGTGGGCTGGGCTTGCATGCTGGCCCATCTCTGTGCCTGGGGCAGCAGCGCCATCGATGCGCCTGAACTGGCCCGGCCCGGCCCCCTGGCCGTAGGCGTGGCCCGGTTGTCGGTGCCCGTTGGCGTGGTGACGCCCCTGGAGGCTGTCAACCCCAACGGCGAGCCCGTGGCTGGGGTGGATCGGCGCATCAACGCCCTGTTGTGGTACCCCGCCGAAGGAGCGGCGCAAGCTTCCGCGCCAGGGCGGGAACTGGTGCGCGAATTGCGCAGCCATCCCTGGCGCCCGCTGCCCGGTTCACCCTTTCGAGTGGGGGTGCCCTCGGTGGCGGTGCCGGAGGCCCCGCCGCTGGCGCAAGGGCGCTTCCCGGTGGTGGTGCTGTCGCACGGCCTGCTCAATTGGCTGCCGGCTCTGGGCTATCTGGCCGAACACCTGGCCTCGCGCGGCTACGCCGTGCTGGGGCTGGAGCACGAAGACGAGCAGGCCTCGGATCCGCTGCGCTCCGCCCTGTACCTGCGGCCCTTGGACCAGGTGGCCGCCCTGCGCGAGTTGCACCGGCTGGACAGCACGCCCGGCCAGCCCTTCCACCAACGTCTGGCCGCCGACCGGGTGGCGCTGCTGGGCTACTCGATGGGCGGCTATGGCGCGCTGGTGACCGCCGGGGCCCGGGTGGCCACCGACAGCATGGCTTACCGGTATGTGCCCGGTGGCGCAATGACCGTCCACGCCAAGCCCCTGGATGCCGAGCTGGCGTCCTGGCAAGCCCGGGTGGCGGCTGTGGTGGCCATCGCGCCCTGGGGCGGGCAGTCTTCGATCGGCGCGCTCCAAGGCCCAGGCCTGCGCGGCCTGACCGCCCCCACGATGGTCATTGCCGGCGACCAGGACGACATCAGCGGCTATGCCGACGGGGTGCGTTCGGTCTGGGAGCGCCTGGTGTCGGCACCGCGCTGGCTGCTGGTCTACGAAAACGCGCGCCACAACATCGCCCTTCGCAGCGCGCCGGCGGCCTTGCAGGGCAGCTTCAGCGCCTGGAGCAGCGTGGAAGAGCCGGTGTGGCGGCGCGATCGCATCCTGGACATCAACCGCCACTTCGTGACAGCGTTTCTTGACCATGTGCTGCTGGGCCGTGCGCAGGCGGCGGTGTTCCTCCACCCGGCGGTGCCGCGCGCCAACGACGGCGCATGGCCTCAGCCCTTCCGTGCGCCCGCCACGGGCGCCTTTGCGCCCGCACCCGAAGGTGCCGTCACGCACTGGGCCGGCTTTCAGCGGCGCTGGGCCGTCGGCCTGCGCCTGGAGCGCTTGCCCGCGGTGCAGTAAGTGTGCGTTGTCGGTACCGTCTCAATGGCCGCTATCGAGCATCGCGATGGGGTGGACCGACATCTTCGCCGCGTCAACAACTTCCGACTGCCGATCGGACTTCGCAGACTCCGCCGACCTCCTGCCGATCCCCCCAAGTACGCACGCGTGTAGGCAGCGTTGGTTCGGGTTCAGGCGTGATGGGCAGGAGGCACCCGATCGGTGCGAGCGCGGTGCGGCCACGACGATGAGGCAAAGGGCTGTCCCTGCCAGGCAACCCGACACCACGGGGCTGCTCGACGGTGGGCCTCGAACGCGCCCGCTGAAGTACAGCCGCTCGAGTGCACCGCTGCGGATGAAAGGGGTCGGGCCCATGGATGGTGTCAGCAAGCGTTCGACCGCCACCGTCTTGAAGGCGGCGGCCTGGCCTGTTCCCGGCTCAGCGCCTGGTTGGCAGCGCTGGGACTTCCGTTCCCCCAACGGGCTGGCAGGGTGTGTGCCGGCAGGCGCTCCAGCACGTCCTTCAGGTGCGCGTTCCCCATCGCGTTCCCCATCGCCTGCCCCCGCGCGTACCCAACCGTCAGTCTGGGCGTGCGGCCTTCATCGCGCCCACAGCGCTGGTGCACAGCATGACCGTGTTCATGCGCCACGTGGGCCACTCCCAGGGCAAGGCTTTGCCTTGTGGAGCCCGTGAGCAGCGGTGGCCCCGGGGCAAGGCGCTGCGGGCAGACGCCCGTCGTGGCCTTGAGTGCCTGCCTCGTGCGCCCGACTCAAGACCTGCCGGGAACCCGGCGTTGCGCCGCACCCCTGCGCTTCATTCCGAGATTCCCAGTGCATCCCACAGGAACCGGTACGACACGGCCGGTCGGCCCTGCGCGGCAGCCTGTTGGCGCTCGCTCACCTCATGGTCGCGCAGCAAGCCCTGGACGCGCTCCACACCGCCAGCGGTGGCGCTGGCCTGACGCGGCGTCTGTCCCCCCAGGATCGGACTGGATTCATCACACCAACCGGCAAAGTGGCGACGCGTGAAGTGCTCGATCTCCTGGGTCACAGCCTCAGGCGACAACCCCAGGGAATCGTCTGACGGACGGGGACCAGAACGATCATCACGATCACCTGCGGGCCGAGTCAAGGCGCCCGTAAGGTCTGTGATCTCGCGGGTCAGGTGCTGCACAGCGGCACCGGCCAGGCCCTCGAACCAGGGGCGCCCTTCATCGGCCAGCCGCTGCGTGCGGTGGAAGAGCTCGACACGGTCGCTCTTGTTCCCGGCGACCACCGTGAAAAGGCTGCGCCGCAAGCCGTCAGCCCCCTCCACCAGGCGACTCCAGCCGGGCTGAAGATCCCCGGCGACATCGGGCTGCGCCGACATCGCGGCCTGCAGGGCAGCGGTGCTGTGATAACACGGCAGTGGTCGGTCACCAGCAGCAGCGGCGGCTCGCCCGTGGACGCATCATCC
>JBMLPD010000536.1:0-8933 GCA_049242285.1 Rubrivivax sp. | reverse complement strand
GCGGGTTCTTCGGGTCGATCCACAGGTCGTGGTTGTCGCCGTGCGGCGTGGTCACCTCGCTGAAGCTCACGCCCCCATCGGTGGACTTCCACATCTGCAGGTTGGTGATGTAGACCGTGTCGGCGTGGCCGGTGTCGGCGAACACGTGTGTGTAGTACCAGGGGCGGTGCATCAGGTCCCGGTGGCTGCTCACCTGCGTCCAGCATTCGCCGTGGTCATCACTGCGGTACAGGCCGGTGGCGTCGCCTTCGGCCTCCACCAGGGCCCAGACGCGCCCGGCACGTGCCCCCGACGCGCTCACGCCGTGCTTGCCCAGCAGGCCTGTGGTCCCGCCCGGCAACCCGCCTCGGCCGGAAAGCTCCTGCCAGGTGTCGCCCCCGTCGGTGGAGCGCCACAGCCCGCTGCCCGGGCCACCGCTGTGCAGATGCCAGAAACTGCGCCGCGCCGCCCAGCAGCCGGCGTACAGGATGCGAGGGTTGAACGGGTCCATGCTGAGGTCCACCGCGCCGGCGTCGGGGCCGCGGTCCAGCACCTTCTCCCAGGATTGCCCGCCGTTGCGCGAGCGGTACACGCCGCGCTCCGGATGGGAGCCGAAAGCGTCGCCCAGCGCGGCCACGTAGACCAGGTCCGGGTCCTGCGGGTGCACGCAGATGCGGCCGATGTGGCGGGTCTGCTTCAGCCCCAGGTGCTGCCAGGTGCGCCCGGCGTCGGTGGAGCGGTACACCCCGTCGCCATAAGAGACGTCGATGCGGATGGTGGTCTCGCCCGTGCCGGCGTAGACGACGTTCGGGTCCGACGGTGCCACGGCCAGCGCGCCGATGGTGGCGCTGGTGAAGAAGCCATCCGACACGTTGCGCCAGTACACGCCGCCGTCGCTCGTCTTCCACACGCCGCCAGCGCAGGCGCCGAAGTAGAAGGTCATGGCGTCGCGCGGATCGCCGGCCACCGCCACCACCCGCCCACCGCGCGGTGGGCCGATGCAGCGCCATTTCAGGGCGTCGAAGCCGGGGGAGGTGGCTGAGGCGGCACCCGTCAGCGCGGCACTGGCGGAAGTGCGGGCAGCCTTTGAAGAGGCGGTGGTCTTGCGGGCGCCTTTGACGCGGTTGGCGGGTCTGGCGGTTGGGGCCTGGGGCATCAAGGGTCTCCGTGGATCGAGGTCATGACCTGTATGTCACAGGCTCCAAGACCCTGGATCTTCGGCCAATCCTGCAGCGTTGTCCTCAGGCCGTACCCGGAGGTGATGTCGAGTGCGGTCGCCAAGCCCGGGGCGCGCGCATACTGCGGCCATGGATCCAGAGGGTGCTGCCCCAACCTTGCTGACCGCCCGCCTGAGCCTGCTGCCCCTTCACCAGGCCCTGGCAGCGGGTGCTGCCGCGTTCTACCAGCGCAACGCCGCCCACCTGGCGCCCTGGGACCCGCCGTCCCCACCCGACTTCGCCACCGAAGCCTTTCAGCGAGAACGCATCGTCAAGGCACTGGCTGACGTGGCGGCCGGTGCGGCGCTGCGGTGGTGGCTGCAGCCCTTGGACGACCCGTCGCGACTCGTGGGCAGCATCGGCCTGAGCCAGATCGCACGCGGCGCCTTCCACAACGCGATGCTGGGCTACGCCATCGACGCTGCCTGCCAGGGTCAGGGCTTGATGCGCGAAGCACTGCACGCCGTCATCGAGCACGCCTTCTCGCCGGCCGTGCATCTGCACCGCATCCAGGCCAATGTCCGGCCCGAGAACGGCAGGAGTGTCAGGTTGCTGCAGCGCCTGGGCTTCGAGGACGAAGGCCTGGCGCGCGAGTACCTTTTCATCGACGGTGCCTGGCGAGATCACCGCATGTTCGCGCTGCGCAACGCCGACTTCAGGGGCGTGCCGCAACAGGGCCTCAACAGGGCCTGGCCAGTTGCCGCGGGTTGCGGGCGCTGACGGGACAGGGGACAGCGACGGCTCCACATGCGCTGGGCAGCGCCCGCACTTGACCCACCCAGCCACCCCATGGATACTTGGCTCATGTCCATGGGGTTCTGCCTGCACCACCTCTTTGCCGCTTTCAACGAGGCAGGCGGAGCGCTGCGCATGCAGGCCGTCTCCCGCTTCCACCAGCGCATGAGGTGGGCCATGTGACATTCCGGCAGAGACCCTGCCCGTCGCGAGGCCCGCCCCACCCGGCGGGCCTTTTTCGTTTCTGGCCCCACCAGGGCCTTGACCGCCCCAGGAGAAGACCGTGATCCAGACGCCCTACCTGATCCGCGCCACACGCCCGGAAGACGCCGCCGACATCGTCACCTACATGGCTGACCGGGCCGTCTTTGCCGACCTGCTGCAACTGCCGCACCCGACCGAGGCGCAGTGGCGCGAGCGGCTGTCCGCGCCCAGGGCGGGCAACGATCTTTCCCTGGTGGCCGAGCAGGGTGGGCGCGTGGTGGCCAGCGCCGGACTGTTCAGCCAGCGCGCCCAGGTGCGGCGCCAGCACGTCAGCGCGCTGGGCATCTCCGTGGCCACGCCGGCCCAGGGCCAGGGCATCGGCCGCGCGCTGATGGCCGCGCTGACCGACTACGCCGATCGCTGGGGGCAGATCCTGCGCATCGAACTCTCGGTGTTTGCCGACAACACCCGCGCCATTGCGCTGTACGAACGCTTCGGTTTCGTGCGCGAGGGGCTGCACCGGTGTCACGCCCTGCGCGACGGTGTCTATGTGGACACGCTGAGCATGGCCCGCCTGCACCCCGACCCGCCGCGCTGGCCTGCCGGGTGAGTGTTCGGGCTCCAGAGGCACCTGACCGCGCCGGCGCCCTGCGGCCCGGCCCTGGCCCCTACAGCCCCAGCCCCTCGTCCACCCCCAGGTGGACATTCATCGCCTGGATGGCTGCGCCGCTGGCGCCCTTGCCCAGGTTGTCCAGGCGGGCGATGAGCAAGGCCTGGTCGGCGGCGGCGAAGACGAAGAGGTCCAGGTGGTTGCTGTCGTTGCAGGCCTGCACGTCGAAGAAGCCGTCGGCCAGGGTGGCGGGGTCGCAGAGCGGCATCACGCGCACGAAACGCTCGCCGGCGTAATGCCGCGCCAGTGCGGCGTGCAGGGCGGCGCCGTCGGTGCCGGGCGTCAGTTGCGAGAAGTGCAGCGGCACGTTCACGGCCAGGCCCTTGTAGAACGGCCCGACCACGGGCAGGAAGCCGGGGCGCGCGGCCAGACCGGTGTGGGCCATCATCTCGGGGATGTGCTTGTGCGCCAGGCCCAGCGCGTAGGGCCGCGGGGACTTGTACCTCGCATCACCGCCGGGCTGGGCGGCCGCCTCGTACTCGGCGATCATCTTCTTGCCGCCGCCTGAGTAGCCGGTGAGCGAAGTGGCCGACACCGGCAGGCTCCGCGGCACCAGGCCGGCGTCCACCAGCGGGCGCATCAGGGCGATGAAGGACGAGGCATGGCAGCCCGGGTTGGCGATGCGCTTGGCGGCACGAAGAGCGGTGCGCTGGCCGGCGTGCAGCTCGGGCAGGCCGTACACCCAGGCCGGGTCCGTGCGGTGCGCGGTGCTGGCGTCGATGACGCAGGTGTGGGGGTTGGTCACCATCGCGGCCGACTCTTTCGCGGCGGCATCAGGCAGGCACAGAAAGGCCACGTCGGCAGCGTTGAGCAGGCGTGCGCGCTCGGTGGCGTCCTTGCGGCGTTCGGGGTCGATCTGCAGCATCTCGATGTCGGCGCGCTGCGCCAGCACCTCATGGATGCGCAGGCCGGTGGTGCCTTCCTGACCGTCGACGAAAACCTGGGTGGACATGTCTGCTCCGCGCGGGCGTACGCCGTTCGCGTCTGGTGAACAAGACCCGCAGGATAAGGGAAAAGTTCAGGGATAACGCTTACTCGCGGGCGCGCAGTCGGCCCGCCTTGGCCGTGGTGGCGCAGCGGCTTCAGGCGCGACAATCCGCCCCATGGTCACCAAGAAACCCAAAGGCCTGGGCCTCGGCCTCGAAGCGCTGCTCGGCCCTCAGGCCAAGGAGCCGCCGGCCCCGGACGCGCCGGCCGGCGCACCTTCCACGCTCAAGCTCAGCCAGCTGCAGCCCGGCAGGTACCAGCCGCGCACCCGCATGGACGAGGGCTCGCTGTACGAGCTGGCCGAAAGCATCAAGAGCCAGGGCGTGATGCAGCCGGTGCTGGTGCGCCCGGTGGGCGGCGAGGGCGGGGCCGCGCGCTACGAGATCATCGCGGGCGAGCGGCGCTTCCGCGCGGCCCGGCTGGCCGGGCTGGACGAAGTGCCTGTGCTGGTGCGCGCCGTGCCCGACGAGGCCGCGGCCGTGATGGCGCTGATCGAGAACATGCAGCGCGAGGACCTCAACCCGCTGGAGGAAGCGCAGGGCCTGCAGCGCCTGGTCAGCGAGTTCAAGCTCACCCACGAGCAGGCGGCGCAGGCCGTGGGCCGCTCGCGCAGTGCGGCCAGCAACCTGCTGCGCCTGCTCAACCTGGCCGAGCCGGTGCAGAAGATGCTGATGGCCGGCGATCTGGAGATGGGCCACGCGCGCGCGCTGCTGTCGCTGGACGCGGCGCAGCAGATCCTTTCCGCCAACGAGGTGGTGGCGCGCAAGCTGACGGTGCGCGAGGCCGAGAAACTGGTGATCAAGGCGCTGAACAACGGCCGCCAGGCGCCGCTGCTGCGCGTCAAGCAGGACAAGCCGCGCGACCTGGTGCGGCTGGAAGAAAGGCTGGCCGACGCGCTGGCCGCGACGGTGGACATCCGCGTGCACCGCAAGACCAGGCGCGGGGAACAAGGCGAGATCGCCATCGCCTTTGGCTCGCTGGAGGAGTTGAACGGGTTGCTGGACAAGCTGGGCGCACGGGAGGAGTGACGATGTTGAAGGCCTTGGGGTCGTGTCGTGTCGAGGGGGGCCGCACAACGTGGCTGGTGGTGGCTGCTGCGGCTTCAGCTGCCGTTTTGTTGCCGGCCTGCTCCACGCTTGAAGCGTTGTCGCAGGGCCGCAGCGTGGTCACGCCCCCTGCGGCGCTCACCATGACCGGGGTTCCACCCGTGCCGGCGAGCCTGCCTGCGCGTGTGGGCCCTTACACCGAGTTCCGTGGGGCCTCATTGGCCGACATCACACCCGATGGCCAGCGCCTGCTGGTGGTTTGGCGCGCCGGCGTCAAGGGTGCCGAGCGTGCTCAGTTGCACCTGAGCGACGCCCCCGCGCGGGCGCTGAAACAGGTCACCACAGCCGAAGAGCCGACACGGGGTGGCAACTTTCTGCCGGCTGACCCGAACATCATCGTCTTCGAGCGCGACCGCGGTGGCAATGAGGCCACCCAAGTCTTTCGCCGCCACCTGTCATCGGCTGAAGAGACCGCGCTGACCGATCCAGGCCAGCGCTGCGATGCGGGTGTCTTCAACCGGGCGGGGACCGCCGTCACCATCACCTGCGCGAAGGTGGATGCCGCTGCCGCGGGGGCCGGTGGCAGCACCAATGCGCTGTCGCTGGTGGAGGTGAAGACCGGCCGGGTGCTCGGCCGTGTGGACTTGCCCGGCACCGGCTGGTGGGCCGCAGATGTGGCGGCCGACGACCGGACGCTGCTGGTCAACCGCTACATCTCCGCCAGCCGGTCCGAAGTCTGGCGGGTGGACCTGTCCAGCGGGCAGCGCAGCCGCGTGCTGCCGCGCGACGGTGAGCCGCCCGCGACCCACTATGCCAGTGCATTGCTGCAGGACGACCGGCAGTTCCTGGTGGTGACCGACCGCTTTGGCGAGTTCCGCCAGGCCTTCCGCTATGACGCCGCGGCGCACCGCTTCGACCCCATCACGGCGGACATTGCCTGGGACGTCGGCGGCGTCTCGGTGTCGAGAGACCTCCGCCGTGCCGTGTTCGTGACCAACGAGGCCGGCGTGGGCGTGCCCCGTCTGTACGACCTGCAAGCCCTCAAGCCCATGCCACTGACGCTGCCCCGTGGCACCAACGTCTCGGGGGTGCGCCTGTCAGACGACGGCCGGCGCCTGGTCTACAACGTGGTGTCGCCCTCGGCGCCGTCCGAGATCCGGGCGCTGGATCTGGACCGGCCCCCTTCCACCCAGGCGCAGCCGCTGGGCGCGCTGTGGGTGGCGGCCGACACGGCGGGTGTGGACACCAGCGCGTTCTCGCCCACCGAACAGATCGGGTGGAAGAGCTTCGACGGCCGCACCATCACCGGCCTGATCCAGCGCCCGCCGCCCAGGTTCACCGGCAAGCGGCCGGTGCTCATCGAGATCCACGGCGGGCCCGAGGGGCAGGCGCGTGTGGGCTTCAACGGCCGCTACAACTACATCGTCAACGAGCTCGGCATCGCCTTCATCGAGCCCAATGTGAGGGGCTCCACCGGCTTTGGCAAGACCTTCCACCAACTGGACAACGGCCGCCTGCGCGAGGATTCCGTCAAGGACATTGGTGCGTTGCTGGACTGGATCGCCCAGCAGCCGGACCTGGATGCCTCGCGCGTGGTGGTCCAAGGCGGCAGCTATGGCGGCTACATGGCCAATGCCGTGGCGGTGCACTACGCTGACCGCATCCGCGGGGCCATGCCCGCCGTGGGGATCTCCAACTTCGTCACCTTTCTGGAGCGCACCGAGAGCTACCGCCGCGACCTGCGCCGCGCCGAGTACGGCGACGAGCGCGACCCGGCGATGCGCCAGTGGATGCAGGAGATCGCGCCGCTGAACAACGCCCACCGCATCAAGGTGCCCTTGTTCGTCATCCACGGCCGCAACGATCCACGCGTGCCGGTGCAGGAGGCCGAGCAGATCGCGCGCATGGTGGCCGCCAACGGGGTGCCGGTGTGGACCATGATCGCCGAGAACGAGGGTCACGGCTTCGCCAAGAAGGAGAACGCCGATCACCTGTTCTATGCCCGCATCCTGTTCCTGGAGAAGGTGCTGCTGGGGCGGTGACGCCGCACAGCCTGGAGCGCGCATGACGCCACCTGCGCAGCCGCCCGGGCCGGGTTGCGAGCCGGGACCGGATGCCGGTGCCCAGCGGGGTGATGCTCTCGCGCCCACGACGGCCCGGTTCGGCTTCGACGCCTTCTCCCCCCGGGAGGTGGCCGAGCGCATCGAGGTGCTGGGCGTGGCCAAGGCGCGGCTGCCCCTGTCGTCCATGGCGCTGCTGGCTGTGTTGGCAGGCGCTTACATCGGTTTTGGTTCGCTGTTTTTCTTGCTGGTGATATCTGACCCATCGCTGCCTTTTGCCGCCGCGCGGGTGCTGGGTGGGCTGGTGTTCTCGCTCGGTCTGTTGACGGTGGTGGTGGCCGGGGCCGAGCTGTTCACCGGCAACCACCTGCTGGCCATGGCCTGGGCTGACGGCCGGTTGCGCACGGGCGAGGTGCTGCGCAACTGGGCCGTGGTCTGCCTGGGCAACGCCCTGGGCGCCGGGCTGCTGGCCTGGGCTGTGGCGGGGGCGGACCTGGGTGCGCTCAACGGCGGCCGTCTCGCGCAGCAGGCGATGAAGGTGGCGCAGGCCAAGGCGGACCTGCCCGCCGACGTGGCCTTCCTGCGCGGCGTGCTGTGCAACGTGCTGGTGTGCCTGGCGGTGTGGATGGCCGCGGCCGGCCGCAGCGTGGTGGACAAGGCCGTGGCCGTGGTGCCCCCCGTCACGGCTTTCGTCGCGCTGGGCTTCGAGCATTCGGTGGCCAATTTCTTCTTCTTCCCGCTGGCTCTGCTGCTGGAGCACACGGCCGCGGCGGCCGGCCTGCCCGCACCAAGCGTGGGCGCGATCCTGGGCAACCTGCTGCCGGTGATCGCCGGCAACCTGCTGGGCGGCAGTGTGCTGGTGGCCGGGGTGTACTGGGTGGTGTATCGGCGCGGGGTGCGCTGAGCCGGTCCAGTCGTTGTGGCCGGCTTGCGCCGTGCGCCTGAAGAGCAGGCGCCGCGACTGCGCCTACCCCGCCACGGTGCCGTCGAACCCCAGATGCCGGGAGATGGCGCCGGCCGTGTCGATCACCACCGATGAGAGTTGCAACTGACGCTCGGGCGTCATGCGCTCGGGCGGGCCGGAGACGCTGATGGCCGCGAACACGCGGCCGGCGGCGTTGCGTATCGGCGCGGCCACGCAGCGCACGAACAGCTGCAACTCTTCGTTGTCCAGGGCGTAGCCGCGCTTGCGCACCTTGGCCAGGTCGCGCTCCAACGCGGCCAGTGAGGTGATCGTGTGCGAGGTGTATGGGCGCAGCCCCCCCGCCGCGATGCGCGCCACAAGGTCCTTGGGCAGGTACGCGCCCACGGCCTTGCCCACGCCCGTGCAGTGAATGGGCGCGATCTCCACACGGCTGGCCAGGCTCTTGCGGGGCTCTTCGAAGTCCTCCCGCTCGATCACGACAACGCTCTGGCCGTTGAAGACCCCCAGGTGCACGGACGCGCCGGAGTGCCGCGCCAACTGGTCGATGAAGGGCTGTGCCTCGCGGTGCAGGTCCATGTTGGCCAGGGACAGGCTGCCCAGTTCGTACAGGCCGATGCCCAGCATGTAGCCACCGCCCCTGACGTCCTGCTCGATGAAGCCGATCTCCTTGAGGGCCCCAAGAATGCGGTGCACCGTCGGCCTGGGCAAGCCGGTGCCCCCGGCAATCTGTGCAAGCGTCAGGCGCCTGGACACGCTTGAGAAGCACTGCAGCACGTCCATCATGCGCTGATAGGACTGGATGCGGTTCTTGTCGTCCTTTTCAGCGGGCGCGCGCAGGGTCATGGGTGAGCTCAGCAAGGGTGTGGCGGGCTGGGAACTCGTCGCCGCGGTGGGAGCGACGCCTGGCCAGCAGCCCCGGCCAGCCCACACGAATCCGCGCCTTCCGGCAGCGTTTGACCAGCGGACAGTTTACCGACGCCTCAACGCGCCGAGCCTCTGCCTGGGCGTTGCCCACCTGCCCGGGCCAGGCCGGGGGCGCTCAGTTCACCTTCAGGTTGAGCTGGGTGATGAGGGCCTTGAAGTAGGCGCTGTCACGGTCGATTTCCGTCT
>JBMLPD010000535.1:0-1916 GCA_049242285.1 Rubrivivax sp. | reverse complement strand
CTGTACTGGGTGCTGCTGTCCAGCGTGGAGATGCGCCAGGCGCCGTGGATCGGCTGGATCACCGACCTGGCCGTGAAGGACCCCTGGTTCATCCTGCCCCTGCTGATGACCGCCACCAGCCTGCTGCAGACCTGGCTCAACCCCACGCCGCCAGACCCGCTGCAGGCCAAGCTCATGTGGATCATGCCGCTGGCGTTCTCCTTCATGTTCTTCTTCTTCCCGGCCGGCCTGGTGCTGTACTGGCTGACGAACAACATCCTGTCCATCGCGCAGCAGTGGTTCATCAACAAGCGGCTGGGGGTGCTGGGCAAGTAGCCGAGCGGCCGGCAGGGAACCGTCCGGTGCAGCGGTTGGGCGGGCTCACCTGACGGCACCGGGCCCTCACCATGCTGGCTGACCGCAACGCCCCCATCGTGGCCATCGCCACCGCCAGCGGGCGCGGCGCGGTGGGCATCGTGCGGGTCTCGGGGCTGGGTCTGTCCGCGCTGATCAGTGCCGTTTGCGGGCGCGCACTTGCGCCGCGGCAAGCCACCCTGTTGCCCTTCCTGGACGAGCAAGGCCAGGCCATCGACCGCGGCCTGGCCGTCTTCTTCCCCGCGCCGCACTCCTGCACCGGCGAAGACGTGCTGGAATTGCAGGCCCACGGCGGGCCGGTGGTGCTGCAACTGCTGCTGGCGCGTTGCCTGCAAGCTGCTGCCGAGGTGGACCCCGCCACCGGCCGCCCGCGCGCCGCGGGGCTGCGCCTGGCCGCCCCGGGCGAGTTCACCGAGCGCGCCTTCCTCAACGACAAGCTCGACCTCGCCCAGGCCGAGGCCGTGGCCGACCTGATCGACGCCAGCACCGAAGCCGCCGCACGCTCGGCCGGCCGGGCGCTGGAAGGCGCGTTATCTCAGCGTGTGGACGCCCTGTGCGCGCGCCTGGTGCGGCTGCGCACCCTGGTGGAGGCCACGCTGGACTTCCCCGAAGAAGAGATCGACTTCCTGCAGCAGGCCGATGCCCAGGGGCAGTTGCAGGCCCTCCAGGCCGATCTGACCGGGCTGCTGGCCGCCGCGCGCCAGGGTGCCTTGCTGCGCGAGGGCCTGCGTGTGGTCATCGCCGGCCAGCCCAACGTGGGCAAAAGCAGCCTGCTCAATGCCCTGGCCGGGGCGGAGCTGGCCATCGTCACCCCCATTCCCGGCACCACGCGCGACCGCGTCAGCCAGTCCATCCAGATCGAGGGCGTGCCCGTGCACGTGACCGACACCGCCGGCCTGCGCCGAGATGAACAGGCTGCCGACGAGGTGGAGCGCATCGGCATTGGGCGCAGCTGGCAGGCCATCCGCACGGCGGACTGCGTGCTCTTCCTGCACGACCTGACCCGTGCTGGGCTTGATGCCGCCTACGACGCCGCCGAGCGTGACATCGAAGCCGGCCTGCCGCCGGGCGTGGCCGTGATCCACGTCTGGAACAAGGCCGATGTGGCGCAGCCGAGCGCGCCCGGCCTGGCCCTGTCCGCCCGCACCGGCCAAGGCCTGCAGGCCCTGCGCCAGGCCCTGCTGCAAGCCGCCGGCTGGCAGGCTGCGCCTGAGGGCGTCTTCATCGCCCGCGCCCGGCATGTCCAGGCCCTGCAGCGCAGCGCGCAGCACCTGGAGGCCGCACAAGCGCACCTGTCATCACCCGCCCCCGCCCTGGACCTGCTGGCCGAAGAACTGCGCCTGGCCCATCAGGCCCTGGGTGAGATCACCGGCGTGTTCACGGCGGATGATCTGCTGGGGGAGATCTTTGGGAAGTTCTGCATCGGGAAGTAGGTGGGGGTCCGGAGCGTTCCGAGGACTTCCCGGGTTGATCGATAAATCATTGATTGACATAGGCTTATCGTCTTTTGCGTACCGTCGGCTTCCGGCAAGAGCCGAGTGATTTCATGTACACGCCTGGGT
>JBMLPD010000534.1:0-1850 GCA_049242285.1 Rubrivivax sp. | reverse complement strand
AAGATGGTGCACAACGGCATCGAGTACGGCGACATGCAGCTCATCTGCGAGGCCTGGCACCTGATGCGTGCCGCCGGGCTGCCCGTGGCGCAGACAGCCCAGGTCTTCGAGCGCTGGAACCAGGGCGAACTGCAGAGCTATCTGATCGAGATCACCGCCCGGGCGTTGGAGCAGGTCGACCCGGACACGGGCGCGCCCGCGGTGGACATCATCCTGGACAAGGCCGGCCAGAAGGGCACGGGGCGCTGGGCGCTCATCAATGCCGCAGAGAACGCGGTGCCGGTGGGTACCATCCACGCGGCGGTGGATGCGCGCATCCTGTCTTCGATGAAGGCCTTGCGCGTGCAGGCCAGCAGCTTGCTGGGTGGGCCTGCTGGCCTCTGGGGCTCCAGGCTCGGCGGCGCAGGAGGCCCTGATCGACAAGATCCACGACGCGCTGTACGCCTCCAAGATCATCAGCTACGCGCAGGGCCTGGACCTCATGCGCACCATGAGCGTGAAGAAGGACTGGGGCCTGGACCTGGGCGCCATCGCGGCCATCTGGCGCGGCGGCTGCATCATCCGCGCCCGCTTCCTCAACCGCATCACCGAGGCTTACCAAGCCGACCCGGCCCTGGCGCACCTGGCGCTGGCGCCTTTCTTCCAGCAGGTGCTGCAACGCGCGCAGGCCGCCTGGCGCGAGGTGGTGGGTCTGGCGGTGGCGGCCGGCGTGCCGGTACCCGCGTTCTCAGCTTCGCTGGCCTACTACGACAGCCTGCGCTGCGCCCGCCTGCCCGCCAACCTGCTGCAGGCCCAGCGCGATTTCTTCGGCGCCCACACCTACGAGCGTGTGGACCGGCCCGCGGGCCAGTTCTTCCACACGCAGTGGCCGGAGGTGATCGGCTGAAGCGCTGAGGCGCGGGCTTCGGTGTCTGCTCAGAGCAGGTGCTTGACCCCGTCCTGCTCGCCCGTCAGCTCAGCCAGCGTCTTGTCGATGCAGCCCTGGCTGAACTCGTCGATGGGCAGGCCCTTGACGATCTCGTAGGTGCCGTTCGCGCAGGTGACGGGGTAGCCAAACATCACGTCCTGCGGGATGCCGTAGTCGCCATTGCTGGGCACGCCCATCGTGACCCACTCGCCGGCCGTGCCCAGGGCCCAGTCGCGCATGTGGTCGATGGCGGCGTTGGCGGCAGAGGCCGCCGACGACAGGCCGCGGGCCTCGATGATGGCCGCGCCGCGCTTGCCCACGGTGGGCAGGAAGACATCCTTGTTCCAGACGTGATCGTTGATCATGTCCTTGACCGAAGCGCCGTCGATGGTGGCAAAGCGGTAGTCGGCGTACATGGTGGGCGAGTGGTTGCCCCACACTGCCAGCTTGCGGATGGAGGCCACGGGCTTGCCGGTCTTGGCGGCGATCTGGCTCAGCGCGCGGTTGTGGTCCAGGCGCAGCATGGCGGTGAAGTTCTCGCGCGGCAGGCTGGGCGCGCTCTTCATCGCGATCCAGGCGTTGGTGTTGGCCGGGTTGCCCACCACCAGCACCTTGACGTTGCGGCTGGCCACCTTGTCCAGGGCCTTGCCCTGGGCGGTGAAGATCTGCGCGTTGGCGGCCAGCAGGTCGGCGCGCTCCATGCCGGGGCCGCGGGGGCGGGCACCCACCAGCAGGGCGTAGTCGGTGTCCTTGAAGGCGGTTTCGGCGCTGCCGTGGGCCTCCATGCCGGCCAGCAGCGGGAAAGCGCAGTCTTCCAGTTCCATCATCACACCCTTGAGCGCCTTCTGGGCCTTCTCATCAGGGATCTCCAGCAGCTGCAGGATGACAGGCTGGTCCTTGCCCAGCATTTCGCCGGAGGCGATGCGGAACAGCAGCGCGTAGC
>JBMLPD010000533.1:0-1070 GCA_049242285.1 Rubrivivax sp. | reverse complement strand
CGCACCGTGGGCGCCGGCGTCGTGGCCAAGATCATCGCCTGATCGAAAGGGTTCCGCAGGGGTGTAGCTCAATTGGTAGAGCGCCGGTTTCCAAAACCGAAGGTCGGGGGTTCGATTCCCTCCGCCCCTGCCACCGCCGGCTGACGCCGGCGTCGGCTTTTTCGCCGAACAGCGTTCAGAGGCACCCGCCTGGGGTGCGCAACAGCGGGCTGCGGCCCTGGAATCGAGGTCATGACCACTTCCCCGCAAGTCGAGACCGTCTCCACCGGAGCGGACAAAGCCAAGCTGGTGCTGTCCGTGGTTCTGTTGGTGGGGGCAGTCGTGGCCTTCTACATGCTGGGCAAGCAGGCTCTGTGGCTGCGCGTGGTCGCCTTGCTGGTGCTGGCCGCCGCGGCAGTGGCCACCTTCTTCACCAGCGAGTCCGGCAAGCAACTGATCGCCTTCGGTCGCGACTCCGTGCGCGAGGTCAAGAAGGTCGTCTGGCCTGCCCGCAATGAGGCCTTGCAGATGACCGGATACGTTTTCGCGTTCGTGGTGGTCATGGCCCTGTTCATGTGGCTGACCGACAAGACGCTCGAGTGGGTGCTGTACGACCTTGTATTGGGCTGGCGCCGTTGAACGCGAGAAGGAATCTCACCCATGTCCGAAATCCAGACTGAGGCCGTGACTGCCGTACCCGCGGCCTCTCCCATGCGCTGGTACGTCGTCCATGCCTACTCCGGCATGGAGAAGGCGGTCGAGCGCAACCTGCGCGAGCGCATCGACCGCGCGGGCATGCAGCCCAAGTTCGGCCGCATCCTGGTGCCCACCGAAGAAGTGGTGGAGTTGAAGAACGGCAAGAAGGCCGTGACCGAGCGGCGCTTCTTCCCGGGTTACGTGCTCGTCGAAATGTTGATGGACGACGAGAGCTGGCACCTGGTGAAGCACACCAGCAAGGTCACCGGCTTCGTGGGCGGCGCCCGCAACCGGCCGGCCCCGATCTCCGAGGCCGAGGTCATGAAGATCGTCAACCAGATGCAAGAGGGCGTGGACAAGCCGCGGCCCAAGGTGCAGTGGACGGTGGGCGAACT
>JBMLPD010000532.1:0-1344 GCA_049242285.1 Rubrivivax sp. | reverse complement strand
CCGGCTTCGACATCCTGGAGCTGCACTGCGCGCACGGCTACCTGCTGTCGAGCTTTCTCTCGCCGTTGACCAACCGTCGTGACGATGCCTACGGGGGCACCGTGGAGAACCGGGCCCGCTACCCTCTCGAAGTGTTTGCTGCGATCCGCGCCGTGTGGCCGCAGGACCGGCCCATCTCGGTGCGCCTGTCCTGCCACGACTGGTTTCCTGGCGGCAATACCGCCGACGACGCAGTGGCCATCGCACGGCTGTTCAAGGCCGCCGGTGCCGACATCATCGATTGCTCCTCGGGTCAGGTGGTCGCTGACCAGAAGCCGGTGTACGGCCGCATGTGGCAGACGCCCTTTGCCGACCGCATCCGTAACGAGGTCGGCATCCCGACCGTGGCCGTGGGCTCCATTTTCGAGGCCGATCACGTGAACATGGTCATCGCCGCCGGCCGCGCGGACCTGTGCGCCGTGGCACGCCCGCACCTGGCCGACCCGGCCTGGACCCTGCACGAGGCGGCCAGGATCGGCCATGCGGATATTGCCTGGCCGCTGCCCTACCTCTCGGGCCGCAGCCAGTTCGAGACCAACCTGAAACGCGCCGCGGCTGCCGGCCCCGCCTGAATGCCGTCTGATGGCCGCCTGAAGAGGACCCCCATGCACCACGACAAGAGACCTTTCAAGGACAGCACCGCCCGCCACTTCCGCTGGCAGTGCAGCGACGACGGCCGCGTGGCCACGATCACGCTGAACCGGCCGGAGAAGAAAAACCCTCTGACCTTTGACAGCTACGCCGAACTGCGCGACCTGTTCCGCGACCTGGCCCAAGCCAGCGATGTGCGCGCCGTGGTGATCGCAGGGGAGGGTGGCAACTTCTGTTCGGGCGGCGATGTGTTCGAGATCATCGAGCCGCTGACCAAGATGCCCATGCCCGAGCTGCTGCGCTTCACGCGCATGACGGGCGACCTGGTCAAGGCGATGAAGCGCGCGCCACAGCCCATCGTGGCCGCCATCGACGGCATCTGTGCCGGCGCCGGCGCGATGATTGCGTTGGCGGCCGACATGCGCCTGGGCACCCCGTCGGCCAAGACCGCCTATTTGTTCACCCGGGTGGGTCTGGCCGGCGCCGACATGGGCGCCTGCGGCCTGTTGCCGCGCGTGATCGGCCAGGGCCGCGCCACCGAGTTGCTGATGACCGGCCGTGCCATGTCGGCAGACGAAGGCGCTGCCTGGGGCTTCTTCAACGCGCTGCACCCGCGCGATGAGGTGGTGGCCCAGGCGCAGGCGCTGGCCCGCTCGCTGGCCGACGGGCCGTACTTCGCCCACACCATGACCAAGACCATGCTCAACCAGGAGT
>JBMLPD010000531.1:0-1840 GCA_049242285.1 Rubrivivax sp. | reverse complement strand
GCCCAACAACTCCTCGACGCCCACTTTCCCGACACGCTTCATGCCGATATCGCTGCAGCCGCCGGATTGGACTTGACGCCTGTGCCCCGGGCACGCGAGGCCTCGCAGGATGCGTTCAGCACCCAGGCGCGCCGTCGCCGTGACCCTGCGTTCCGGCAGAAGGTCATGCGTGCCTACGAGTGGCGCTGCTGCGTCTGTGGCTTTGACCTGCGCATCGGTCATGTGCCGGCCGGGCTTGAAGCGGCACACATCCGGTGGCATCACGTCGGCGGGCCGGACATCGAGCCCAACGGGCTGTCCCTGTGTGCTTTGCACCACAAGCTGTTCGACCTGGGCGTCTTCACCATCGAGCCGAGCGAGTACCGCGTGGTTTTCAGCCGCGATGCCCTGACGGCAGACCGTGGCACGGGAGGGGAACTGCGGCACCACGGCCAGACCATGCTGCCTCCGCAAGACCCGACACTCAAACCGATGCCGCAGTTCCTGGCCTGGAACCGCGACAACGTCTTCAAGTCCCCTGGTCGGGCTTGATGCGAGACGCTGGAGCCAAGCCTCCGGTTCCTGCCCTGCAGGCTGACCACATCAGACAGGACAGACCGCTAAGCTGCCCACCGTGCCCAGACCCGTCGACACCGCCGAATACCTGGCCTTCATGCCCACCCACTGGCGCGAGCGTGCCTTGGCGGTGGGTGAGCCCCAGTCCACCTGGTGGCGCTGGCGTGACATGCGCGTGCACATCCTCCGCCTGCCGCGGCCGCAGGCCCGGGCCCGGCTGTTGGTGCTGCATGGGGCCGGAGGCCACTCGGGCGCCCTCTGGCCTCTGGCGGCCCTGGCCGATGCCGCCGGCTATGAGGCGTTCGCCCCTGACCTTCCAGGCTACGGCCTGACCGAAGTGCCGGACCCCGCTGGCGTCTCCTACCCGGACTGGGTGGACTGCGTCACCGACCTGCTGCGCGAGCAATCTGCAGCCGACCCGCGGCCCCTGGTGGTGCTGGGCGGCAGCATGGGAGGGCTGCTCGGCTACTCAGCGTGCGCGCGTGTGCCCAGTGCCGTGTCGCATCTGGTGGTGACCTGTCTGCTGGACCCTTCCAACCCGGTGTGCTGGCCCGCGTTGTCCCGCTGGGGTGGGGCTGCCAGCGTGAGGCTGCTGCGCCCACTGATGTCCGGGCTGACCGGGGGCCGAGGCGCTGCCCGGTGGAGGGTGCCGATGCGTTGGGTGGCGCCCATGCACGCCATCGCCCACGACCCCGCCCTGGCGCGCTTGTGCGCGCAGGACGCCCGAGGTGGCGGCAGCCGGGTGCCCCTGGGGTTTCTGGCGAGCTATCTCTTCTCAAAACCTGAAGTGCCGCCGCAGGAGTTCCGCCAGGTACCCGTCACGCTGATCCACCCCACGGATGACCGCTGGACGCTGCCCGAGATGAGTCTGGCTTTCCTGCGCCACATCGCCGCGCCCGTGCGCCATGTGCCACTGGAGGGCTGCGGCCACTTTCCCGTGGAGGAGCCTGGCCTGACCCGGGCTGTGGAGGTGCTTCGGGAGGTGCTGGAGCAGGTTGCGCAGCGGGACGGCGGGGAAGGTCGTGCTGGCTGATCCCACATCGATCGCGGCCAGCCCTGTACAACTGTCCACGCGCCCACCTCAGTGCGCGGCCCGGCGGGCTTGCGGAGGGCGTTCGATCTTCCTATGCTCGCCAGCTCATCGACAGGGCCTGCCCACGCAGGTGCCACACCATGCTGAATCGAATCAAGAAACTGGGCGGGCAGATCTCCACATCGGCGGCCAACGTCGCGGGCTCGGTGAAAGACGGCGCCGACACCGTGGCCACACAGGCCGGGGAAGCAT
>JBMLPD010000530.1:0-3846 GCA_049242285.1 Rubrivivax sp. | reverse complement strand
CGGCGCTGCGCGAGACCTCGGTGCTGTTTGCCACGGTGCTGGGCACGGTGATGCTCAAGGAGCGCTTCGGTGCCCAGCGCGCCATTGGAGCCTGCGTGATCGTCGGCGGGGTGATGGCCTTGCGCCTGGGATGAGGCTGTGGGTCGTGATGGAGCGGGGTGTGCGCCTTGCGCAGCCCGGCCCGGAAAACTCCGTGCGCTGTGCGGCTCCTTGCCGGGCGGTTGAATCGTTCTGAAGTCATTGCGAGTCAAGGGCACCAGCATGGTGTCCAGATCGAGCATGGCGTTCGGCCTGGCGTCCGTCACCCTTCCCACCCAAGCCCAGCTCGTCATCGTCGGTGGCGGGCCGCGCGCCGTGGGCGTGCGCACCACCCAGGGTGATGTCCATTGCGAAGCGCTGGTGAACTGCGCCGGCCAGTGGGCGCGGCAGTTCGGGGCGCTGGCCGGGGTGACGGTGCCGCTGTACCCGGCCGAGCACTTCTACATCGTCACCGACCAGATCGAGGGTGTGCACCCCATGCGGCCCGTGATGCGCAACCCCGACGGCTTCATCTGCTACAAGGAGGAAGTGGGCGGCCTGCCCATGGGCGGCTTCGAACCGCAGGCCAAGCCCTGGACGCTGGACCCCATTCCCAGCACCTTCCCGTTCCAGTTGCTGGACGAGGATTGGGACCAGTTCGAGATCCTGATGATCGGCCGCCCGGGCTGGCTGGACTGGGTGACCGAGGAGCAGCGCGCCACGCGCGAGGCGGTGGCCGTCTACGACCAGACCTCCTTCGGCAAGCTGCTGCTGCAGGGGCGGGATGCGCTGGCGGTGCTGCAGCGGCTGTGCGCCAATGATGTGGACATGCCCGTGGGCCGCATGGTTTGCACCGGCCTGCTGAACGCCCGTGGCGGCTTCGAGAGCGACCTGACCGTCATGCGCTTGCCTGGCCACCTGCGCGGCCTTGCCGCGGCCGCACCCCGCGCGGGCACGCCGGTCACGGTGGACCTGTGGGGGGAGGCGGTGGGTGCGAGGGGCTGGGATCGGTGGAGCCCTCAGAGCCGTTGAACGAAGGCGCACAGCACATGGCCAGCTTCATTGCACACACCGAGGCCAGCACCGGGGCCGCGCTGCCGCGGTTCGTCAAGGTCGGGTTCGACGCCTTCCTCGAATGCGGCATCCTTGCTCACGGGTCGTGCGCGCGAGGTGGGCCCGGCCTGGGCGCACTGAGCCCGGCTGAGCCCGGCACCGCACCCACCGAAGGCATGCCGAGGCTGCCGGGCGTGACCCGCAGCCGGCACGGCGCTGCGCGCGACAAGGGTTACGGTGCCGGCAGACAGCCTCAGGCCCCGCGTGAACCTGGGCGCGTGGGCGTGCGAAGCAGCCCGCGCCGTGTCGGGGCCAGGCTCGAGGTGCCTTTTCAGGCTGTCGATGGGTGCCCAAGGCCCGGACCATGCGGTGGTGTCGGGTTTGCTGTCGGGTTTACCCAGGGCCTGTCGGGCTTGAAGAGGGTGTTTGAATTTCCTACGCTCCGAACCGGCCCTCGACGAAGGCCTCGCGGGCTACATCCTTTGAGCGCGCGCGGGCAAGACCGGCAGGTCTTGACCAGCAAAAGCCGGCCTGCATCCGCGGGCCTGCAAGGCGGCGCCGGTGTGGCCACAATCGTGGCTTTTCACCTGCTGCCTTGCCGCCATGCGCCCACCTGCACAGATCCTACGCCTGCCCCGCCTGCGTGCCACCACGCTGGCCGCCGTCACCTTCGGCCTGCTGCTGGGTGCCGCCCACGCCGAGTTCGACGATGGCGAACTGTTGGCCGAAGCCGCGTCCGCCTCGGCCGCGGCCCAGCCGGCCAGCCCGGCCGCCGACCCGATGTACGTCTGGGACTTGAGCTCGCTCTTCGCCAACGACGCCGCCTGGGACACCGAGCGCACCGCGCTGCTGGCCGAACTGCCCGCGCTCAAGGCCCTGCAGAAGGACTTCGGCAAGAGCCCCGCCAGCCTGCGGGCGGCACTCGACAAGCTCTCGGCCGCGCAGCAGCGCCTGCGCCGCGTGGGTGTGTACGCCAGCACCATCGCCAGCACCGACAACCGCAACCCGCGCAACCAGGAGCGCAGCAGCCAGGCCCGCTCGCTCTCGGGCCAGTTCGGCGCCTCGGTGGCCTGGGTGGACGGCGCCATCGCCGCCCTGGGCGAGAAGAAGATCAACGCCTGGCTGAGGGCCGAGCCCGGCCTGGCCCGACACAGCACGCGTCTGCAGGAGGTGCTGCGCGAGGCCAAGCACAGGCTGCATCCTGAAGCCGAAGCGGCGCTGGCCGCCCTGGGCCCGGTGTTGAGCGGCCAGGCCCACACGCGCACGCTGCTGACCACGGTGGACATGGAGTGGCCCAGCATCACGGTGGACGGCAAGCACGTGCGTGTGGACAACACAGGCTACAACCGCCTGCGCGCCCACCCCGACCGCAAGGTGCGCCAGCAGGCCTTCGAGGCCTTCTACCGCGCCAACGGCCGCTTCGAGAACACCATGGGCAGCACGCTGGCCCAGCGCGTGGAGTTGGGCGTGATCAACGCGCGCCTGCGCGGCCACACCTCGGCGGTGGCCGCCAGCCTGTCGGGCAACGCCATCCCCGAGAGCGTGTACCGCACGCTGGTGGCCGAAGCGCAGCGCGGCCTGCCCACGCTGCACCGCTACTTCAAGCTGCGCCAGAAGATGCTGGGCCTGCCCGACCTGGGCTACCACGACATCTATCCCGAGCTGGTGAAGACCACGCGCCGCTACACGCCCGAGGTGGCGGCCGAGCTCACACTGGCCTCGGTGGCACCGCTGGGCGCGCCCTATCAGGCGCGGTTGAAACAGGCCCTGAATGACAAGACCATGCACGTCTACCCCGCCGCCGGCAAGAGCCCGGGCGCCTACCAGAGCGGCGTCTACGGCATGACGCCGCTGATCTTCCTGAACCACCAGGACACCTTCGGCAGCGTCAGCACCTATGCGCACGAGTGGGGCCACGGTATGCACACGCTGCAGGCCGACGGCGCGCAGCCGCCCGAGAAGGCCGGCTACCCGCTCTTCCTGGCCGAGATCGCGGCCTTCACGCACGAGCTGCTGCTGCAAGCACACGTGCTGAACACCGCCCAGAGCAAGGAAGAGCGCCTCTTCTACCTGGGTGAAGCGGTGGAGCGCCTGCGCGGCGCCTTCTTCCGCCAGACCATGTTCGCCGAGTTCGAGCTGAAGGTGCACGACGCGCTGGAGCGCGGCGAAGCCGTCACCGGCAAGCGCATGACGCAGATCTACTGCGGGCTGCTCAAGCAGTACCACGGCGCCGAGGCCGGCGTGATGAACATCGACCCCACCGTGTGCACCGAGTGGGCCATCATTCCCCACTTCTACCGGCCGTTCTACGTGTACCAGTACGCCACCTCGATGGCGGCGGCCCACCACTTCAGCACGCAGCTGCTGGCGGGCAACCCGGCGCAGCGCGACACCTACCTGAACGTGCTGAAGAGCGGCGGCTCGCGCCACCCGGTGCCGCTGCTGAAGGACGCCGGCCTGGACATGAACTCGCCCGCGCCCTACCGCGCCCTCATCGCGCAGATGGACAAGCTGCTCGACGGGATGGAGAAGCTGCTGGCCGAAGGGGCGGCGGCTGCAGCGCCGGCGGCCACCGGGCAGCAACCGGGTTGAAGCGGCGGGCGGCTGGGAGACGAAGGCCATGGCGGCGCGGTCACGCTGATCCAACGATTCGGCTCGGCTGCCAACCTCACTATTCACCTGCACTGCCTGGAGAGGTGGTCGCGCAAAACTGAACACGGCGACAAGTGGAAGAGCTGCTCCGATGGGCGAGGACAGAGCCCGTGTTTTCAGGAG
>JBMLPD010000529.1:0-2814 GCA_049242285.1 Rubrivivax sp. | reverse complement strand
GCCTTGGCCATGGCCGGGAAGCTGTAGGCCGAGATGTCGTGCGCGATCTTGAAGGCCTCACGCGACAGGCCGTCCAGGAAGTCGCCGGCAATGGCCTCGCGCGGCGCGAAGCCGATGGCGTGGACAAAGCCGTCGAAGGTGGGCCAGTGCTCGCCCAGTTGCTCGAAGGTGCGCTGGATCTGGGCGTCGTCCCCCACATCGCAGTCGAAGGTGAGCGCAGACCCGAATTCGGCGGCATATTCCGCGATGCGGTCCTTGAAGCGCTCACCCACGTAGCTGAAGGCCAGCTCGGCGCCTTCGCGGTGGCAGGCGCGGGCGATGCCGTAGGCGATCGATCGTTGATTCAGCACCCCGGTGATGAGCAGGCGCTTGCCGGCAAGAAAACCCATGGAACCTCCGCTGCGAAAACGGCCGAAGTGTCCCACGGGACGTCGCCGCAGGCCCGGGCGTTGCCCGCAGGCGCTGTCGTGCTTATAATCCGCCCTTCGCTGAATGTCGAGTGGGCGGTTTTTCCAGCCCATTTTTTTTGGCTCGACGCTTTCAGGCCCGTTGCGCAGTGACCGTGACGGCGCGGTGAGGGCGCCGGGCCGGTTTGCGTGTGGAGCGGCGCGGATTTTGGGTCAGCAAACGGGTCTGTCAGAGCCATCCGGTGTACTTGAAGGTGCACCTGGGTGCGCAGTGTCCGGTGGGGTGCAAGCCACGCCGGGCGCAAGCCTGGGTGCGGGCTCGCAGGGCTGCATCGAGCGCACCGTCACCGGCCTGGGTTTCGACCTGGTGGATGTTGAACGCTCTGCGCGCGGGCTGCTGCGCATCTTCATCGACCGCGTGCCCGGACATGTCTATCCGGAGTCGCAGGGCGTGGGCGAGTTCGTCACGGTGGACGATTGCGAGGCCGTGACCCGCCAGCTTGTCTATGCGCTGGAAGTGGAGAACGTGGCCTATGAAAGGCTTGAGGTCTCCTCCCCCGGCATTGACCGGCTGCTGAAGAAGGAGGCGGACTTCGTTCGCTTTGTGGGGCAGGCAGTGAATGTCACCTTGAAGGCACCTTTCCAGGGGCGAAAGCACTGGCGTGGCGTGCTGGGGCGCTCGCAGGCCGGTTGGAGCCTGGCCCTCCAGGATGAGCGCGCGGGCAGCGAGCTCGCCTTCAAGCTTGATGAAGTGCGCGAGGCCCGCCTCGTGCCCGTGTTCGACTTCAAGGGGCGGGGCCGTGCCGCGCGCCCCGCAGGTTGAGGAAAGGTCCCAGACGATGAACCGCGAATTGCTGATGTTGGTGGACGCCATCGCGCGCGAGAAGACGGTTGAACGCGAGGTTGTGTTCGCTGCCGTGGAAGCAGCTTTGGCCTCTGCCACCAAGAAGCTCAACGGCGGCGAGATGGACATCCGCGTGTCGATCGACCGCGACTCCGGCCAATACGAGACCTTCCGCCGCTGGCATGTGGTGCCCAACGAGGCCGGCTTGCAGATTCCTGATGCCGAGATGCTGCTGTTCGAAGCCCAGGAGCAGATATCCGACATCGAGGCGGGCGATTACATCGAAGAGCCGATCGAGTCGGTGACGATCGGCCGCATCGGTGCCCAGGCGGCCAAGCAGGTCATCCTGCAGAAGATCCGTGACGCCGAGCGCGAGCAGTTGCTCAACGACTTCCTGTCCCGCGGCGACAAGATCTTCGTCGGCACTGTCAAGCGCCTGGACAAGGGTGACATCATCGTGGAGAGCGGCCGTGTCGAGGGCCGCCTCAAGCGCAGCGAGATGATCCCCAAGGAGAACCTGCGCACGGGCGATCGGGTGCGGGCCTTCATCGCCGGGGTGGACGTTACCCAGCGCGGCGCGCAGATCATGCTGTCGCGCAGCGCGCCGGGCTTCATGATCGAGTTGTTCGCCCAGGAAGTGCCGGAAATCGAACAGGGCCTGCTGGAGATCAAGAGCTGCGCCCGCGATTCCGGTTCACGCGCCAAGATCGCCGTGGTCTCGCATGACCGCCGTGTGGATCCCATCGGCACCTGCGTCGGGGTGCGAGGCTCTCGCGTCACGGCCGTCACGAACGAGCTGGCTGGTGAGCGGGTGGACATCGTGCTGTGGTCCGATGACCCGGCGCAGTTCGTCATCGGCGCCCTGGCGCCGGCCAACGTCCAGTCCATCGTCGTCGACGAGGAAAAGCACGCCATGGACGTGGTGGTGGACGAGGAGAATCTGGCCATCGCCATTGGCCGCGGTGGCCAGAACGTGCGCCTGGCCTCAGACCTCACGGGCTGGCGCATCAACATCATGACGGCCGAGGAATCCCACGCCAAGCTGGCCCAGGAGTCCGATTCCGTGCGCCGCATCTTCGTTGACAAGCTCGACGTTGACGAGGAGGTGGCCGACATCCTGATCGCCGAAGGCTTCACCAGCCTGGAAGAGGTGGCCTACGTGCCCCTGCAGGAGATGCTGGAGATCGAATCCTTCGACGAGGACACCGTCAATGAGCTGCGGACCCGTGCAAGGGACGCGCTGCTGACGATGGAGATCGAGAAGGAAGAGAACGTCGATGATGTCTCTCAGGCCTTGCGAGACCTCGAGGGCATGAACGCGGAACTCATCGCCAAGCTGGCCGCAGGCGGGGTCCATACCCGTGACGACCTGGCCGATCTGGCCGTGGACGAACTCACCGAGCTGGTGGGCCTGGACGAGCCGCGCGCCCGCGAGCTGATCATGAAGGCGCGCGAGCATTGGTTCGCGGTCTGATCTTCGTCGACCGCCTGCCCACCCTCCGATCGCTTACGGCCCGGACACCGAAGGACCTTCCCCCATGGCAGTGACCACCGTCGCCCAGT
>JBMLPD010000528.1:0-1720 GCA_049242285.1 Rubrivivax sp. | reverse complement strand
ACCTGGGGCTGTTCGCCAACTTCCGCCCGGCCATCTGCTACGAGCAGCTGACCCACGCCTCCAGCCTCAAGCCCGAGCTGGTGGCGGGTCTGGACATCCTCATCATCCGCGAGCTGACGGGCGACATCTACTTCGGCCAGCCGCGCGGCCGCCGCACCGCGGTGGACGGGCACTTCCCTGGCGCGGAAGAAGCCTTCGACACCATGCGCTACTCCCGCCCGGAAATCGAGCGCATCGCCCATGTGGCCTTCCAGGCGGCGCGCAAGCGCTCAGGGGGGCGCGGCGGCAAGGTCACCAGCGTGGACAAGGCCAACGTGCTGGAGACCTTCCAGTTCTGGAAGGACGTGGTCACCGAGGTCCACAAGGACTACCCGGACGTCACGCTCGAGCACATGTACGTGGACAACGCTGCGATGCAGCTCGTCAAGGCGCCCAAGCAGCTGGACGTGGTGGTGACCGGCAACATGTTCGGCGACATCCTGTCGGACGAGGCCGCCATGCTCACGGGTTCCATCGGCATGCTGCCCTCGGCCTCCCTGGACAAGCGCAACAAGGGCCTGTACGAGCCCAGCCATGGCAGCGCGCCGGACATCGCAGGCAAGGGTGTGGCCAACCCGCTGGCTACAATCTTGTCCGCTGCCATGATGCTTCGCTATTCGCTCAACCAACCCGAAGCGGCCGACCGTATCGAGTCCGCCGTCAAGGCCGTGCTTTCGGCCGGCCTGCGCACGGGCGACATCTGGAGCGAAGGCACGCAGCGCGTGGGCACGCGCGAGATGGGTGACGCTGTCGTTGCCGCGCTCACCGGCAAGGCCATTACCACCACCAAATTCACCAAGAGCTAGCGGCTCTCGGATCGTCTCGCCCCTCTCCTGGACCCCGGCGACACGAGCCGGGGGCACACCGGGGTCCAGACACACTGGAAAGGCAAGACTGACATGGCGTTGAAGGCAAATCCCCTCGTCGGGCTCGTGGGCTGGCGAGGCATGGTGGGCTCGGTCCTGATGGACCGCATGCAGGCGGAAGGCGATTTCGAACTCATCGAGCCACTGTTCTTCTCCACCTCCAACGCCGGCGCCGCCGCCCCGGCCATGGCGAAGAACGAGACCCGGCTGCACGACGCACACGACATCCAGGCGCTCAAGCGCTGCGAGGTCATCATCACTGCCCAGGGTGGCGACTTCACCAAAGCCGTCTATGCGCCTCTGCGCGCGGCCGGCTGGAAGGGCTACTGGATCGACGCCGCCAAGACGCTGCGCATGAACGATGACGCCGTCATCGTGCTCGACCCCGTGAACCTGCCGGTCATCCACGGCGCGCTCGGGCGCGGTGTGCGGGACTACATCGGCGGCAACTGCACGGTGAGCTGCATGCTCATGGGCCTGGGTGCCTTGTTCAAGGCTGACCTCGTGGAATGGATGACCGCCACCACTTACCAGGCGGCTTCGGGCGGCGGCGCGCAGCACATGCGCGAACTGCTCACGCAGTACGGTACCCTGCACGCGGCAGTGCAGCCGCTGCTCCAGGACCCGGCCAGCGCCATCCTCGAGATCGACCGGCAGGTCGCCGCCACGCAGCGCGGGCTGGGCGCCGAAGCGACGAAGAACTTCATGGTCCCGCTGGGCGGCAGCCTGATTCCCTGGATCGACGCCGACAGAGGCGACGGCACCAGCCTGGAGGAGTGGAAGGGCGGCGCCGAGACGAACAAGATCCTCGGCCG
>JBMLPD010000527.1:0-2485 GCA_049242285.1 Rubrivivax sp. | reverse complement strand
GCAGGTCGAAGCGGTCCATCAGCGGCGCCCACAGGAACTTGAAGGTGTAGGGCAGCCCCACCAGGCTCAGGAACCCGATGGTGGCCAGGTCGATGCCGTCGGCCGTCAGCCAGGCCTGCATGGCCTGGCCGGTGAGCGCCAGCGGCAGCCCCGAGGCAAAGCCCAGCAGCGTGACAGCCAGCAGGCGGTGCAGGGCGGCCAGGGAGGAGATGCTCATCGCGTGATTGGGGGGTTCAGTTGGCAAGCGCGCTCGGGATCACTGCGCGTCACTGTGCAATGGCGGGCGAGGATCCCACGGGCTGATCAGGGCACCACTCAGGCAGCCAGGTGATACGGCCGAGGTGTCTTGCCTTGTCAAAGTAGCGGCGGTCTGCCGTCACCAGCACGGCCGCGCCAGGCGCCTCCAGTGCCACCGCGTGGTACAGCGTGTCGAAGAGGTGGTGATCCAGTTCCATCGTCAACGCCAGCGCCCTGGGCACGGCCTGGGCGGGTGCCGTCCATGCGATGTCCAGGTCCGACAGGCGCGCCAGGTCGCGTGCGGCCGATGCGGGCGCCAGACGCCCCAGCACCGCAGCCACCTCCGCCAGAAAGTGCGGCGGCTGGACAAAGCGGGCCTGCCCCACGGCACTGGCCTGAAGCAGGTTCAGCGCCGCATCGACATGGTCCTCGCGGGCAGCCCAGTCGCCCCGCACAAACCACTTGACGGCAACGCTGGCGTCGACCACGCAGATCACGGCCGGCCGTGCTCGCGTGCCTCACGGAACTGCGCCTCGGTTACTCGGGGCAGTGCCGCAACGCTGCTGGTGTGCTCAGCCAGGATCGCCTCCACCGCGGCCTGGTGCCGGGCCTCTCGCGCGCGGCGCTCGACGGCTTCACGCATCAGTGCGGTGATCACCGCACTCTTGTTCTGCCCGGCAAAAGCGGCGTGAAAGGCTCGCTTGACGTCTTCCGGGACGCTGAAGTTGACGGTGGACATGGGAACAGAGCGTCAGTTGTTGAAGAATTCAACAATAGCACGCAGAGCTCCTGCGCTGCCAGCACTCCCTCTGGATCCCGTGTCTGCGACCCTGGTTCGCTACCCTTGAATTCCCGGCCGATGGACGCATCACTCCCCCATGAACACCGACGCCCTGCACATCGCCTGCGCCCACTGCGCTGCCACCAACCGCGTGCCCGCCGCCCGGCTGGGCGAAGACCCGACCTGCGGCCGCTGCGGGCAGGACCTGCTGACGGGAGCGCCGGTGGAGCTGACCGATGCCAACTTCGAGGCGGTGGTCAGCAAGACCGACCTGCCGGTGGTGGTGGACTTCTGGGCGCCCTGGTGCGGGCCCTGCCGCATGATGGCCCCGGCCTTCGAGCAGGCCGCCGCCCAGCTCAAGGGCCGCGCCCTGCTGGTGAAGGTGAACAGCGATGACAACCCGCTCACCTCTTCACGCTTTGGCATCCGCAGCATCCCCACCCTGGTGAAGCTCGACCACGGGCGCGAGACCAGCCGCCGCAGCGGCGCGCTGCCGGCCGGGCAGATCGTGGCGTTTGCAGGGTGAACCTGGCCGGGTGAACCTGGCCGAGTGAGGACCGGCTGAGGGCTACCAGCCCAGCGGCTGCGCCCACCCCGTGTAGCGCTTGGGCAGCGGCGTGGCGTAGTCGCCCAGCTTGCTGGTGCGCAAGCCCAGCGCGCCCAGCGCCTCGGCGAACTTCACCGCGGCGGCCACGCCGTCGATGACGGGCACGCCCAGGCGCTGCTGCAACTCGCGCGTGAGCGCGGCCATGCCCGCGCAGCCCAGCACGATGGCGCCGCTGCGGTCGCGGGCCAGGGCCTCGCGGGATGCCGCCTCGATCTGCGCCAGCATCTCGGGCCCGGCAGACTCCAGCGCCAGCACCGGGATGTCGGTGCCGTGGATGCCGCGGCAGCGGCGCTCGAAGCCGTACTTGTGCACCAGGTGCTCCGCGATGATGCAGGTGCGCGTCATCGTGGTGACGACGGAGAAGCCCGTGGCCAGCATGGCCGCGGCGTGGAAGGCGGCCTCGGCGATGCCCAGCACGGGGGCGTCGGTGGCCTCACGCGCGGCGTCCAGCCCCGGGTCGCCAAAACAGGCGATGACCACCGCGTCCGGCGCGGCGGCAGGGTCTGCCCCGGCCAGCCGCACCTGTTCCGCCACCCCGGCCGCGGCAAAGGCCTCGTCGTACTGGCCTTCGATGGACAGCGGCCCGAAGCTGGGGTTCACGGCCACGATCTGCGTGCCGCCACCCGCCACGTCGCGCGCAGCCTGGGCGATGCCGGCCGTCATGGCGGCAGAGGTGTTGGGATTGATCAGCAGCAGCTTCATGGGGTTTTGGAGCACCGGGTTGGTGCGGATTGCATACAAAAATGAGGGTTGGGCAGACTATCACGCGTTCAATGTGGAAGTCTTCCATGATCCGGGGCGGTGCCCCACATCATGAAAGTTAGCGCCGCATCTTGGTGCGCCAGGCCCCTCTGTCCTCA
>JBMLPD010000526.1:0-1292 GCA_049242285.1 Rubrivivax sp. | reverse complement strand
CACCAGATCTTGGGCGTCTTGTACTGCCCGGCCAGCAAGGTGGCGTGCAGGATGGTCGGGATGCAGCTGGCGAACGTGGACAGGTAGGCGCCCATGTTGGCCGTGGTGGTGGCGCGCAGCCCAAGGAAGGTGCCGTCCTTGTCCAGCGCCAGTTCGGCCAGCGACACATGGTCACGGCCGTGGGCATCGGACAGGAAGGCCTCGCTGCGCTCACAGGTCCACTTGATGGGCCGGCGAACCTGCTTGCTGGCCCAGACGAGCGCGGTTTCCTCGCCGTACAGGTAGATCTTGCTGCCGAACCCGCCGCCCACGTCGGGCGCCACCACGCGCAGCTTGTGCTCGGGGATGCCCAGCACGAAAGCACACATCAGCAGCCGCTCGACGTGCGGGTTCTGGTTGCTGACATACAGCGTGTAGCTGTCCTCGTGCGGGTTGTAGGCGGCGTTGGCCGCGCGTGGCTCCATCGCATTCGGAATGAGCCGGTTGTTGCGGAAGGCCAGCGTCGTCACATGGGCGGCCTTGGAAAACGCTTCCTCGGTGCCCGCCTTGTCGCCAATGCCCCAGTGGTAGCACTGGTTGTCCGGGGCCTCGTCGTGCACCGCGCTGCCCGCACCGAAGGCCTTGGCGGTGTCCACGACCGGTGCGAGTTCCTCGTAGCCCACCTCGATCAGCAACGCGGCTGACTTGGCCTGCTCCAGGGTGTCGGCCACCACCAGCGCCACCCGGTCGCCCACGTAGCGCACCTTCCCATCGGCCAGCACCGGGTGCTTGGGCTCCTTCATGGGGCTGCCGTCCAGGCTGTTGATGAGCCAGCCACAGGGCAGGCCGCCCACGGCCTTGAAGTGCTCCCCTGTGAACACCCCCAGCACACCCGGCGCCGCAGCCGCCGCCGAGGTGTCGATGGAAGTGATGCGGGCGTGGGCGTAAGGCGAGCGCAGGAAGTGGCCGTAGCTCTGGCCCTGCAACGTGATGTCGTCGGTGTACTGACCCTGACCTGTCAGGAAGCGCGAGTCTTCGCGGCGCTCGACGGACTGGCCGATGAATCCCTGGCGTGCGTTCATGGGTGACTCTCCTTGGAGGGTTCTCGACAAGCCCTCAGGCTGCCGATGTCATGGCCGCCGCGCCTTGCTGCACGGCCTTGACGATGTTGTGATAACCGGTGCAGCGACAGATGTTGCCCTCCAGGGCCTCGCGCACCTGGGCTTCGCTGTGGCAGCCATGGTGCTGCACGAGATCCACGGCGCTCATCACCATGCCTGGCGTGCAGAAGCCGCACTGCAGGCCGTGGCAGG
>JBMLPD010000525.1:0-1085 GCA_049242285.1 Rubrivivax sp. | reverse complement strand
GCAGGGGCTGGTGCGGGCAAGGGCGGACTCTTGGCCGCGGCAGTGGCCGCCATCGTCTCCACAGCCCGTGGGGGCGCTGACATGATGGGCGCGGAGGACGGAGCGGCAGGCGCCGCAACGGGCACGGGCGGCGGCACCGCCTGAACCGCCGCCGCGGGGTTGGCAGGCGACATCGTGGGCAGCGCAGGCGCGGCAGCCGGCGTGGCCTTGGGTGCGTGCGCCCCACGCCACCACCAGGCACCGCCCGCCGCGCACAGCAGCAGCACCGCGCCCATCAGCCCTGCCGCCAGCCGGCGGCCCGCGCCCGTACGGCCTGTCGGCAATTCCGCCGCCGGCAAGGCCTGGGCATGAAGCCCGGGCACGGCCCCGCGCTGCCGTTCGCTTTCGGCCTTGCGCAGGGCGTCGAGGATGTAGGACATGCAAGGGCCTCCGTTGCCGATCAGGCCTGACGCATCAGCCAGGAAACCAGCCCAGCGCCGGCCAGGCTCAGGACGAGCCCCGCCACTGCCAGCCAGGCCGTGCGGCGCAGGCTGCCCGCGGCACCCCACCAGGAAGCGTCGGCCGGCAGGGGCTCGCCGTCCACCTCCGCCGCCGCCCGCTCCACGATGCCGGCGTCCACCGTGCGCCGGCCCGTGGCATAGGCGCCCAGCAGGGCGCGGTCGCACAGCAGGTTGATGCGGCGGGGCACGCCGCGCGAGCAGTCATGAACCCGCTTCAGCGCCGCTGCGTCGAAAGGCAGCGGTCCGGCAAGACCGGCCACGGACAGCCGGTGCTGCACGTAGCGCGCCGTGTCCGGCGCCGGCAGCGGACCCAGGTGGTAGCGGGCGATCACGCGCTGCGCCAACTGCTCCAGCCCCGGGCTGGCCACCATGGCGCGCAACTCCGGCTGGCCGATGAGCACGATCTGCAGCAGCTTGCGCTCGCTCGTTTCCAGGTTGGTGAGCAGGCGCAACTGCTCCAGCACCTCGGCCGACAGGGCCTGCGCCTCGTCGATCACCAGCACCGCCTGCCCGCCCTGCGCATGCACCTGCAGCAGGAAGCGGTTCAGCGCATCGACCACGGCCTTGCTGCCGCCCTCGATCCTG
>JBMLPD010000524.1:13651-23585 GCA_049242285.1 Rubrivivax sp. | reverse complement strand
ATGACCGCGCCCGGCGTCCACGAAGAAACCGCCCCATGACCACACGCGACGTCCAGGAAGAAACCGTTCGGGCCGAGCCCGTCGAAGCCCTGCGCCCGGCGTTCACGAGGAAACCGCTCATGACCGCACGCGACGTCCACGAAGAAACCGTTCGGGCCGAGCCCGTCGAAGCCCCGCGCCCGGCGTTCACGAGGAAACCGCTCATGACCGCACGCGACGTCCACGAAGAAACCGTTCGGGCCGAGCCCGTCGAAGCCCCGCGCCCGGCGTTCACGAGGAAACCGCTCATGACCGCACGCGACGTCCAGGAAGAAACCGTTCGGGCTGAGCCCGTCGAAGCCCCGCGCCCGGCGCGCAGGAAGAAGCCGCTCGGGCTGAGCTTGTCGAAGCCCCCCTGCGAACGGCTTCTTGCGGCCGGCCACAAGGTTTTCTTGCGAGAGCACCATGGCTGAACTTCACGAGCTGAGCGCGGCGGAGATGTCGCGCCTGTACGCCACGGGCGAAGCCTCGCCCGTGGAGGTCGCCAAGGAGGTGATCGCCCACATCGCCCGCTGGGAGCCCCGGCTGTGTGCGCTCTACGCCTACGACCCCGACGGCGCGCTGCAGCAGGCCCGTGAGAGCGAGGCCCGCTGGCGCGCCGGGCAGGCGCGCTCGCTTCTGGACGGCGTGCCGCTCACGCTCAAGGAGAACATCGCCACCCAAGGCGTGCCTCTGCCGGCAGGCACGGCCGCCACGGTGCTCACGCCCGCCACCGAAGACGCGCCACCGGCGGCGCGGCTGCGCGAGGCCGGCTGCGTGCTGCTGGGCAAGACCACCATGCCCGACTACGGCATGCTCACCTCGGGGTTGTCCAGCTTTCACCACCTCTCGCGCAACCCGTGGAACCTGGCGCTCAACCCCGGCGGCAGCAGCGCGGGCGCGGCTGCTGCGGCGGCGGCAGGCTACGGCCCCCTGCACGTGGGCACGGACATCGGCGGCTCCATCCGCCTGCCGGCCGGGCTGTGCGGCCTGTTCGGCCTCAAGCCCAGCCTGGGGCGCATCCCCATCAAGCCACCCTACGCCGGGCGCGTGGCCGGTCCCATGACCCGTACCGTCACCGACGCCGCGCTGATGATGCGCCCGCTCACCAAGCCCGACTGGCGCGACACCACCAGCCTGCCGGCCCAGGACATCGACTGGGACGACCTGCACATCGAAGTTCGCGGGCTGCGCATCGGCCTGCAACTGGAAGCCGGCTGGGGCCTGGCCGCGGATGCCGACACCCGCGCAGCCGTGGAAGCGGCGGCGTGCGCCTTCGAGACGGCGGGCGCCATCGTCGAACCCCTGGGCCCGTTTTCCACGCGGGCGATGGCCGACGGACTGGACCGCTTCTGGCGCATGCGCTCTTATCTGGACATGAGCGCCCTGCCGCCCGAGCGCCGGAGCCTGGTGCTGCCCTACATCCGCGATTGGGTGGCCACGGGGGCCCGCCTGAGCGCTGCCGATGTTTTCCAGGGCTACAGCCAGATGGCTGCGCTGCGCGAGGCCGCCGTGGCGGCCTGCCAGCCCTTTGACTTCGTGCTGTCGCCGGTGAATCCGGTGTCCCGTTACCCGGCCGACTGGGCCAGCCCCGTCAACGACCCGGCCCGCCCCTTCGAACACATCTCTTTCACGCTGCCCTTCAACATGAGCGAGCAGCCGGCGGCCAGCATCGATTGCGGCGTGACCTCTGACGGCCAGCCCATCGGGCTGCAGATCGTGGGCCACCGGCATGACGACCTGGGCGTGATGCGCCTGGCGCGCGCCTGGGAGCTGATGCGGCCGGCACCCCGGCCCTGGCCGCAGCCACCACAGTGCACGTGAACGCCCCCGACCCGCGCGGCAGCCCCACAGGCACGGCGTCCAGCGCCGCGCGCGACCACGCCGAGCGCGCGCTGTGGCGCATGATGTCCTTCTATGACGCGCCGCTGGCCGATCTGGACGCCGCCGCGCAGGCCGACCCGGGCTGGGCCTTGCCGCACGTCATGAAAGCCGGCTTCCTGCTGAGCCTGACCGAGCCCGGCCTGGTGGAGGAGGCCGCGGCCCACCTGGCACAGGCCCGCGCACTGGAGGGCTCCTGCACCGGGCGCGAGCGTGCGCACCTGGAGGCCGTGCAGCAGGTGCTGGACGGCCGCTGGGCCGACGCCTGCCGCACCTGGGACGAGCTGCTGCTGGAGCACCCGCGCGACGCCCTGGCGCTGCAATGGGCGCAGCTGTGGGACTTCTACCGTGGCGACGCCACCGGGCTGCGCCTGCGCGCCGCACGCGCCCTGCCCGAGTGGGACGAGGCCGATCCACTGTACGCCTACGTGCTGTCGCTGCACGCCTTCGGCCTGGAGGAGTGCAACCTCTACCCACAGGCCGAGGAGGCCGGGCGGCGCGCCCTGCAGCTCAATCCGCAGGTGCCGTGGGCGGTACACGCCGTGGCGCATGTGATGGAGATGCAGGGCCGCTTCGAGGAGGGAGCCAGGTGGCTGCAGCAGCACCAGGGCGTCTGGGCCGAGGGCAACGGCTTTTCCGGGCACCTGTGGTGGCACAAGGCGCTGTTCCGCCTGGAGGGGCTGGACACCGCGGGCGTGCTGCGCATCATGGACCGCCAGTTGAGCGGGCAGGCGCTGCAGATCACGCTGCAGCGCGTGGACGCCACGGCCCTGCTGTGGCGCTTGCATCTGCTGGGCGAAGACGTTCAAGCTGCGGCGCGCGCGCTGATGGAAGGCTGGCCGCTGGCAGACGCGCATGCCGGCTACTACGCCTTCAACGACGTGCACGCCATGGCCGCGCTGCTGATGGCCGGTGCGGTGGGGCGGGCCGAATCCTGGCTGGCGCGCTGCTCGCAGCGCGCCATGGCCGCCGAAGAAGCCCGCCGGGCCAACCACCGCATGGCGCGCGAGGTGGGCCTGCCGCTGATGCGCGCCCTGCTGGTGATGACCCGTGGCGATGCCGACGGCGCCGCCGACGTCCTGTACCCGTTGCGCGCCGGGGCGCAGCGCCTGGGTGGCAGCCACGCCCAGCGCGACCTCATCGACCAGACCCTGCTGGCCGCCAGCGCCCGCGGCAGCCGCCGGTGCCTGGGCCGCGCCCTGCTGAACGAGCGCCGCCTGGCCAAGCCCGCGACCCCGCTGACCCGGCTGTGGATGGAACGCCTGGCCGTGCCGGAGCACGCGCGGGCATGAGCCGCCGCGCCACGCTGGCCGCCGGCACCTTGTTCGCCCTGCTGGCCGGCCTCATGTGGGGGCTGGTGTTCGTGGCGCCGCTGCTGCTGCCGGCCTACCCGGCGGCCCTGCAGACCTTTGCGCGCTATCTCGCCTTCGGCCTCATTGCGCTGCCGCTGGCCTGGTGGGACCGGGCACAGCTGGCGCGACTGACGCGCGCCGACTGGATGGCGGCCCTGAAGCTGTCGGTGGTCGGCAACGTGCTGTACTACCTGTTTCTCGCCTCGGCCATCCAGCGTGCGGGCGGGCCGCTGCCCACCATGATCATCGGCACCTTGCCGGTGGTGATCGCCATCGTGTCCAACCTGCGTGCGTGCCCGGCAGCCCGGCTGCGCGACGGCCGCCTGCCCTGGGCGCGGCTGCTGCCTTCGCTGGTGCTCATCGCCGCCGGCATCGCCTGCGTCAACCACGTCGAGCTGGGCCGGCTGCAGGCCGATGCAGCCGCGGGGCGCGCGCAAGCCGATCTGGGCCGCTACGCCCTGGGCGCGCTGCTGGCCGTGGGGGCGGTGATCTGCTGGACCTGGTACCCCATCCGAAATGCCGACTGGCTGCGCGCCCATGCCGAGCGCTCCCCCCGCGTCTGGGCCACGGCTCAGGGCGTGGCCACGCTGCCGCTGGCCGCTGCAGGCTTCGCGCTGTTCTGGGCCTGGAACGACGCCACAGGCCAGGCGCTCGAGATGCCCTTCGGGCCCACGCCGGGCCTGTTCCTGGGCCTCATGTTCGCCATCGGCCTGTTCGCCTCCTGGCTGGGCACGCTGTGCTGGAACGAGGCCAGCCAGCGCCTGCCGCCGTCGCTCGCGGGCCAGCTGATCGTCTTCGAGACCCTGGCCGCCCTGAGCTACGCCTGGGTGCTGCGCGGGCGCTGGCCCGACAGCTTCACCCTGGCCGGTGCCGGCCTGCTGGTGGCGGGGGTGGCCTGGGCGCTGCGCACGGCCACACAGCCACCGCCCACGGGCACCCCCCCGGTCCTCAACCCGGCCACCCCGCAGCCCTGACGGCAGCGTCCCGATGCGGCTGCCAGGTCCGCGGCTCGCAGTCGGCGCCCGGAGGCAGACCGTCTCGGAATGATGCCTCGATGAACGGGTGCAGGGTCGCCGCGCGGCCACCCACCACCACCGGCCGCATGCCGTGGCGCGCGATCAGCAGCGTGGCCAGCCGGGCCAGTTCCTTGCCAGCCTGGCGCAGCAGCTGCCGCGCCGTGGGGTCGATGTCGGCCACCTGCGCCACGGCCAGAGCCAGTGTGCCCAGCGCACCGCGGTCGCTGTGGTGGACGAAGCGCCGGGTGTCGTCCCAGCGGGCGCCACCGATGCGCTCGAACAAGGCCTGTGCCAGGGCCGACGAGGCCAGCGAGCCGGGCGCGTCGTCTTCGTCGCGCCACACCCGGGCCAGCGCCTGGCGCGCAATCCAGTATCCGCTGCCTTCGTCGCCCAGCAGGCCACCGCGCCCGCCCACCCGGTGCAGGTTGCCGGCAGCGTCTATGAACACGCCGATGGAGCCGGTACCGCTGTAGACGACATGGCCCTGGCCCGGTTCGAAGCACAGGCGGCAGGCGAGTTCCACGTCGTTGTGGACCTGAACCCGGGCCGCCGGCAACCCCAGCGAAGCCGCCATCAACTGCCGCAGGCTGTCGCCGGACTGCTCGTCATGGCCTGTCACGCCCGCCCACAGGGCCGCTGGCAGGCCCAGACCGGCGGTCTGCAGCGCCTGGCGGATCTGTCCGAGCGCCTGGACAATCGAGGCCCGGCCCGCCTCGGTGTGCACCTGCGTGCCGCTGAACGGCGGCACCGAGCCCTCGGCCAGGGTCTGTCCGCTTGCAAGCGCCAGGGCCCAGCGGGTCTGCGTGCCCCCCGCATCCAGGCCCAGACCGGTCTCAGCCGCCACTCACATCTTGGCCCGCAGGGCCAGGAAGAACTGGCGGCCGTTCTGGTGCCAGTAGCCCGGGGCGTTCTCGTTGAGGTAGTAGGTGTGGCGGATGGGGTCGTTCAGGTTGTTGCCATCCAGGTGGATGCTGATGTCCTTGGTGAAGCGGTAGCCGATGGACAGCGACACGCTGCCGGCGCCCGCATAGCGGTGCTGGCCGTTGTACTGCGTGATGACCCCGGCACTGTTGACGATGGGCTTGAGCGTGCCATCACCGACGAAGCCGATGGCGTAGTCGGTGCGGTAGTTCCAGGCCAGGCTGGCCGTGAGCCTGTCGTCCTCGTAGAAGCCGCGCAGGTTGTAGGTCCAGGTGGAGGTGCCCAGAATGGGAGCGCCGTCCTCGTCCTTGGAGTCCACGTAGGTGGCGTTGGCACCGAAGCCGAAGCCCTTGCCCACGGGCATCTCCAGCGCACCTTCCACGCCCTTGAGCTTGGCCGACACGCCCTTGCGCGAGGTCACCAGGTAGGTGGTGACCTTGTTTTGGGCGATGTTGAAGTAGTCGATCGACGAGGTGCCGGTCTTGACGTAGTTGGAGATGTTCTGCGTGAACACGCCGCCCGAGACGTAGGCGCGCGGCGCGAAGTACCAGGCCAGCGACAGGTCCAGGTTGTCCGACAGGATGGGCTTGAGCTTGGGGTTGCCGCTGGAGCCGGTCAGCAGGGTGTCGTTCAGCGACACCGCACCGGCGAGCTCGTTGTAGTTGGCGCGCCCCAGGCTGCGCGAGACGGCAGCACGGCCGATCATGTCCTTGGACAGGTCCCAGCGCAGATTGAAGCTGGGCAGCACGTCGTTGTTGGTGGTGGTGACCAGGCGCGGCACGAAGGTGGCCACGCGCGAGCCGACGATGGCCTCGGGCACCGAACAGGGCTGCAGCACCACGCACTGTCCCGCAGCCGTGCCGCTGGTCAGCGCCTGGTAGGACAGTGAGGCCAGCTTGGTCTGCACGAAGCGCACGCCGAAGTTGCCCGATACCGCATCGCTCCACTCGAACTCGCCCATGGCGTAGGCCGCGGTGTTGTCTTCCTTGACCTGATAGCCGCCGGACAGGTTGCGGTTGAGCACCGGGTCCCAGTTGATGTACTGGTCGGTGAAAGCCTTCATCTGCCCCATGTCAAAGCGGAAGAGATTGCGCGGGAAGTTGCCCTCCCCGCCCGCGAACCAGTTGGACGGGTACAGCGTGGCAGGCACCGGGCGGGCGGCGTCGGCCACCACCGTCTGCTTGACCAGCGAGCCGCCCGCGATGGGGATGAAGGGGAACTCCGGGGCCGAGGCGGCGATGGGGCCGGCAGCATTGTCCTGCGCGTTCCAGCGCGGGTTGATCACATCGTAGGTGCGGTTGTGCTTGGAAGCGCGCACGCCGAACTTCAGCATGGGCACCAACTTGCTGGCGAGCTTGTAGTCGCCGTCCAGGTGCAGGTAGGACTCCTTGTCCAGCGCCTTCACCGCTGCGCCCTGGTTGGTCAGCAGCGAGAAGTTGCCCACCTTGGTCAGGTCGATGACCTGACCCGCGGCGTCCAGGACGCTGTACTGCGCCGGGGCCGAGGCGGTCTGGCTGAAGTTCACCGACTGCGGGCTGATCAGGCCGTACACCAGGCTGGGCTGCGAGGCGGTGGTGCCGCTGCCCTCGGTGTAGCCGATGCGCGCCTTGACCGTCAGGTTGCGGCTGAGGTTGAACTTGCCGTCCACGTCATAGAACGAGCTGGTGGACTGCGCGCCCTGGCGGTTGAAGTGGTCGAACTGCAGGCCCACCACGCTGCCGGTGTAGCCGGTGGGCTTGGTGATCTTGGCGCTGGTGACCACGTCGCCCGTGATCACGGCATCCTTGATCAGGTAACCGGCGTTGTTGACCAGGCCAAAGGGCAGGGCGTAGGCCGAGCTGTTGTAGTTGTCGGCGTCGAGTTGGGCGCGGAAGGCACTGACATTGAGCTCGACGTCGGCGTTGGGCTTGAACTGCAGGCCCAGGTAGCCGCCCGAGCGCTGGCGTACGCCCTCGAACATGGCCGAGTTCAGGCTGCCGGTGATGCGCTTGCCGGCCAGGTCAGGGTTGCCGGAGGCCGTGGCCTGGGCCGCCGAGATGACGTTGTAGCCGAAGATCTCCTGACCGTCGCGGCGCAGGTGCCGATCTTCCTTGAAGGCCTGGGCCAGGAAGCCAATGGTGCTGTCGTCGCTGCGCCAGGCCACCAGGCCGCTGAGCTGCGGATCGGTCTTCTTGGCCAGGGTGGCATGCGCCAGGCCCAGCGACACCTCGCCGCTGACGCCCTTCTTGAAGCTCAGCGGCTTGCGCGGCAGGATGTCCACGCTGCCGGAGATGCCGCCTTCGGTGATGTCGGCACGGCTGCTCTTGTAGACGATGGTCTGGCCGATGAGCTGCGAGGGCATCAGACCGAAGCCCACGCTGCGGCCGCTGCCCGCCTGGTCGCCCACGTGCCAGTCGCCCGAGCTCAGGGCGTGGCCGTTGACGGTGACGAGGTTGAGGTTGGGGCTGGTGCCGCGGATGGCCACGCGCTCGGCCTCGTCCATGGCCAGCGCGCCGCCGTACTGCACGTTCACGCCGGGCAGGCGCGACAGCGCGTCGGCGATGTTCTTGTCGGGCATCTTGCCCACGTCCTCCGCAGACACGGCCTCGATGTTGGTGTCGGCGGCGCGCTTGGTGTTGATCGAGCGCTCGATCGAGGCGCGGATGCCGGTGACCTCAACGGTCTGGGGCGCGTCCTTCTTGTCATCGGAGCGGGCCTGCTGGGCGAACACGGGCTGGGACAGGCCGAGGACCAGGGTCGAAACGGCCAGGGCCACGGGCTGGAGACGGAAGGTCATGGGAAGCTCCTTGGAGGCGTGCATCGGTGCGGCATCAGCCTGGGGCACGCTGGCAGTGCCCCAGCGTCTTGAAATCAGACCGCCGGACTATTTTAGGCGCGCGGCCATTGCGTAGCCACTAGACCAATTCATCGTTTACCCCTAGACGGGGTGCGGCCATGGCCTGCGCGAACCAGCCCGTGGCCACCTCCAGGCGGGTCAGGGCCGAGCCCACGGTGACGGCCCAGGCGCCGCAGCGCAGCGCGCGAGCCGCCAGCGCCGGCGTGTCGTAGCGCCCCTCGGCCATGACGCGGCAGCCCGCGGCCGCCAGCCGGCCCACCAGGTCCAGATCGGGCGCACCGGGCACCGGGCCGCCGGTGTAGCCCGACAGGGTGGTGCCCACGATGGCAAAGCCCTGGTCCCAGGCCGCCAGGGCGTCTTCAGCTCCGGATGCATCGGCCATGGCGAGCAGGCCGCATGCCAGGATGGCCTCGTGCAGCGTCCGCACGGGCGTCGGACGGGTCCGCTGCGTCACGTCCACCGCCACGATGTCCGCCCCTGCGGCCGCCAGGGCCTGCACGTCCTCGACGAAGGGTGTGATGCGCACGGGCGAGCCGGCCAGCTCGCGCTTGACGATCCCCACGATGGGCACGTCCACGGCCTGCCGCACGGCGGCGACCCGGCGCGCGCCCTCGATGCGCACGGCCACCGCGCCCCCCGCCACGGCCGCGCGGGCCATGCGCGCGACCACGCCGTCGTCGTCCATGGGCCCGCCGTCCACCGGCTGGCACGACACCACCAGGCCGCCGCGCAGCGCGGCGTCCAGGGCCTGAAGGCCCGTGCAGCGGGCAGGGGCCGCGCGGCTCACGATGCAGGGCCCTCGTTCAGGAGGGCGCGCCCGACGTTCACCTCGAAGCGGTAGCGGTCCGCCCGGTACAGGCTCTTGCCGAACTCGATGATGTCACCGGCCACGGAGAACACCTGCCGCTGCACCAGCAGGGCCGGGCTGAACGGGGCGACGTCCAGCAACAAGGCCTCGTCCTCGGTCAGCACGGTGGCCTGGATCTCCTGCGCGGCGTTGCGCACCTGGAGGCCGTGGTCGCGCTGCAGCACGTCGTACAGCGACAGCGTGGCCAGGCAGGCCGGGTCGAAGCCGGGCACGCGGTCCTGCGCCAGGAAGACCTCTTCCAGCGCCATCGGCTCGCCGCTGGCCAGGCGCAGGCGGCGCAGCTCCAGGACCGCACTGCCGGGCACGATCTTGAGCTTCAGCGCCACCCGGGCGTCGGCGCGCAGGGTTCGCGTCGACAGGACGCTGCTGGAGGGCTCCAGGCCGCGCTCGCGCATGTCCTCCGAGAACGAGCGCAGCACCAGCGGCTTGACCCAGCTCTGGGCGGCCACGAAAGTGCCCGCGCCCTGGCGGCGCTGCAGCAGGCCCTCGGCCTGCAGCTCGTGCAGCGCCCGGCGCAGGGTCTCGCGCGCCACGCCCAGCCGCTCGGCCAGGTCCCGCTCCGGCGGCAGGCGCATGCCATCGCCCGTCTGCTGCACGATGGCCTGCAGGCTGCGCTTGAGGAGTTCTCGCTTCTGGGCTCGGTCCATGGGGGAACTTCGGTCAGGCGGGTCGTGGGGGCGGTTGGCAGGGCTGTTCGAGAGGCCTGTTCGACAGGGCTGGTCTTCCGGTCGATCTGGCGAACGGCAAATATAGACCATTTGGTCCAGTTTGGACAGGCTGGTGGTATATTGAGTGCGGGTATGAACTCCGCGTCACGCCGCCGTCTGCTGACCCGCCTGCTGATCCGCCTGCCCACGGCGGCCCTGGCCGGGGCGACCTGCCTGGGTGCGGCCGGGCCGGCGCCGCGGCGCGAACTGGCCTTCTGGACCATGCAGCTGGCCCCGTTCCACAACGACTACGTCCAGGGCCTGATCGCCCGCTTCGAGGCCGCGCGGCCGGGCGTGCGCGTGAAGTGGACCGACGTGCCCTGGGCCGAGGCCGA
>JBMLPD010000524.1:0-13551 GCA_049242285.1 Rubrivivax sp. | reverse complement strand
CCGCGCGGCCGGGCGTGCGCGTGAAGTGGACCGACGTGCCCTGGGCCGAGGCCGAGCGCAAGGTGCTGGCCAGCCTGGCCGCCGGCACGGCGCCGGACGTGGTGAACCTGAATCCTCAGTTCTCCTCCCGGCTGGCCGAGCTGGGGGCGCTGGCCGACCCGAGGCAGTACCTGTCGGCCGCCGAGCAGGCGGCCTACCTGCCTTCGGCCTGGGCCGCCAACCAGCTGGGCGGCCGGCCCTTCGCCCTGCCCTGGTACCTCAGCACCACCGTCACGCTGCACCGGCGTGACCTGCTGGAGCGCGCCGGTGCAGCGCCACCGGCCAGCTTCGACGAGCTGCGCCGGGCCGCGCAGGCTCTGCGCGAGCGCACGAACAGCTACGCCTGGTTTCCGGCCATGGATGGGTCGGCCCCGCTGGAGAACCTGGTGTCGATGGCGGGTCCGCTGCTCACGCCCGACGGCTGCCGCCCCGGCTTCGACAGCCCGGCCGGCGTGGCCGCCTTCGAGTTCCACCGCGAGCTGTACCAGCGGCAATGGATCCCCCGCAGCGTGCTGACCGAGGGCCATCGCGCGGCCGTGGCCCAGTTTCTCAGCGGGCAGGTGGCCATGGTGGCCACGGGCATGCAGTTCATCACCCACCTGCGTCGCAACAGTGCCGGCCTGGCCGACCAGGTCGGCGTCACGCCGCAGATCACCTCCTCGCGCGCCCCGCCCAACATCGCGGCGATGAACCTGGCCGTGCCCAGCGCCAGTGCGCAGCCGGCGCTGGCCTTCGATTTCGCGCAGTTCGTCACCAGCGCGGACAACCAGCTTGCGCTCGTGCGGCGCGTGCCGCTGCTGCCCAGCACCCGCGCCAGCTACGACGATGCGCTGTTCCGCCAGCCCAGCGGGGACGCACTGCTGGACCAGGCGCGCGCCATCTCGGTCAGACAGGTGTTCGAGGGCGCGGTGCTGGTGCCGCCCCTGCGTCACTACAACAAGCTGCGCAGCAGCTTCGTGCGGCAGTTGCAGTCGGCCATGGTGGGCCGCAGCAGCGCGGCGCAGGCGGTGCAGGAGGTCTGCCGGCTGTGGGCGCCGCTGCTGGGGTGCCGGGCATGAAGCCCGCCGCGGGCGCCGGGCCCTGGGCTGCGCTGCTGTTCCTGGCGCCGGGCTGCGCGCTCATCGGCCTGGTGGTGCTGTACCCGGCGCTCAAGGCCCTGGCCCTGAGCTTCACCGACTTCAACATGATCACCCCCGCGCAACCGGTGGGCCTGGGCAACTACCTGCGCCTGTGGGCCGACCCCTTCTTCTGGGCCGCGCTGCGCAACACCCTCACGTACCTGGCGGTGGTGGTGCCGGTGCTGGTGGTGGTGCCCATCTTCCTGGCCTTGCTGGTGCGTCGGGCGCTGCCGGGTCTGGCCTTCTTCCGCGCCGCGCTGTACCTGCCCGTGGTGACCTCGCTGGTGATCAGCGCGCTGGTCTGGAAATGGATCTACGAGGAACGCGGCCTGCTCAACCACTTCCTGCTGTCCACCGGGCTGGCCAGCCAGCCCGTGGCCTTCCTCACCGACCCGGCCAACGCCCTGTTTTCCGTGATGGCCGTCACCGCCTGGAGCGGCATGGGCTGCTACATGGTGATCTACCTGGCTGGGTTGCAGGCCATTCCCGGGCAGATGTACGAGGTGGCGCAACTCGAGGGCGTGAGCCGCTGGCGACAGACCCTGCACATCACGATTCCGATGCTGCGACCACAGATCGCGGTGGTGGCGGTGATGTCGAGCATCGGCGCCATGAAGGTCTTCGAGGAGGTGTACGTGATGACCCAGGGCGGGCCGCTGGACAGCACCAAGACCCTGGTCTTCCTGCTCTACGAGTCGGCCTTCGTCGATTTCGAGATGGGCTATGCCGCGGCCATGGGCGTGGTGTTGTTCGCCATCACGCTGGCCCTGTCGCTGCTGCACCTGCGCCTGCTGCGTGCCCCGGGCGGGGAGGTGCCGCGATGAAGCCCGCGCCCTGGCGCAGCCCGCGCCGACGCGGGCTGGCCGACAAGGTGCTGCGCCTGCTGGCCCTGAGCCTGCTGACGGGCCTGACCATCGGGCCCTTCCTGTGGTTGCTGTCCACCTCCCTGAAGGGGCCCGGCGAGAACCTGTACGCCTTCCCACCCGACCTGCTGCCGCGCGAGCCCACGCTGTCCAACTACGCCCGCGTGCTGGAGTCGCAGCCCTTCCTGACCTACCTGGGCAACAGCGCGCTGGTGGCGGCTGTCGCCGTGGCCAGCAACCTGCTGCTGGCGTCGATGGCGGCCTATCCGCTGGCCCGCATGCGCTTCAAGGGCCGCAGCCTGGTGTTCGGCACCTTGCTGGCCACGATGATGGTGCCCTTCCAGTTGCTGATGATCCCGGTGTACGAACTGGCCCTGGCCCTGGGCCTGCGCAACACCGTGCTGGGCCTGGTGCTGCCCCACGCCTGCACGGCCTTTGGCGTGTTCTTCATGCGCCAGGCCTTCCTGTCGGTGCCCGGCGCGCTGGAGGACGTTGCGCTGGTCGAGGGCGTGAGCCGCTTGCGCATCTGGTGGCACGTGATGCTGCCGCTGGTCAGGCCCTCCCTGGCCACCCTGGCGGTGTTCAGCTTCGTGGCCGTGTGGGGCGATTTCCTGTGGCCGCTGATCATCACCGACGACCCGGCGCGCTTCACCCTGCCGCTGGGGGTCAACCGCCTGGTCAACACCTTCTCCATGGACTGGCGCCTGGTGGCCGCCGGCGCGGTGTTCTCGCTGCTGCCGGTGCTGGCCGTGTTCGTCTTCAGCCAGCGGCACTTCATCGAGGGCGCCCTCAAGGGCGCGGTCAAGGGATGAGCCGTCCCGTGCCGCAGGCGGCCGGTGCCGCCCGTGACGTGGACGTGGTGGTCCACACCCACTGGGACCGCGAGTGGTACCTGCCGCGCGAGACCACGCTGGTGCGCTTGCAGGCCGTGATGAGCCAGGTGCTGGACGCGCTGGACAGCGCCGACTTGCCGTCCTTCCTCTTCGACGGGCAGACCGTGGCCCTGGAGGACCTGCTGGCCGTGGCGCCGCCGCGGCTGGTGCAGCGCCTGCAGCACCATGCGCGCGCCGGCCGGCTCATCCTGGGGCCCTGGTACGTCTCGGCCGACGAGTTCCTGGTCAGCGGCGAGTCGCTGCTGCGCAACCTGGCCTTCGGCCTGGCCGACGCCGCGCGGCTGGGCCCGCCGCAGCAACTGGGCTACCTGCCCGATACCTTCGGCCACGTGGCCCAGATGCCGCAGATCCTGGCCCAGTTCGGCATCGGGCAGGCCGTGCTGTGGCGCGGGGCCGATGCCGTCCACGACCGCTTCGACTGGAGCGCGCCTGATGGCTCGGTGGCGCGTACGGTGTACCTGACGGCCGGCTACTACCTCATCCCGCTGCACGGAGCGCAGGACTCCCAGCGCGTGCTGAGCCTGCTGCGCCAGTTGGCTGCCCGGCGTGACCCGCAAGCGGGCGGGCCGCTGCTGCTGCTGCACGGCGGGGACCACCTGGCCCCGGCCGCGAACCTGGCGCAGCGCCTGCAGGCCTTCAATGCGTGGCAGGACGAGTTCAGGCTGCGCTGGGCCACGCTGCAGGACCATGCCGATGCGGTGCTGGGGCCAGGCGGTGCCTGCCAGACGCTGCACGGGGAGCTGCGCCACAACACCCAGGCCTTCGTGCTGCCTGACGTGCTGTCGAGCCGGCGACCGTTGAAGCAGGCCCATCAGCAGGCCGAGGACCGGCTGCTGGGCGAGATCGAGCCGCTGTGGGCGCAGGCCGTCCCTGGCGCGCATGTGCCCGCGGGGCTGGACAGGGCCTGGCGCCTGTTGATCCAGCAACAGGCCCACGACTCGATCTGCGGCTGCAGCATCGACGCGGTACACGCCGAGATGGCGCAGCGCTTCGTGAGTCTGGCGCAGCTGCTGGACGGCTTGCGCGAGCAGGCCCTGCAGGCCGCCGGCCTGCGCACGGCGCACCAGCACGGGCCTTCGGCGCAGGACATCTGGGCCGACGACAGCGGCTGCACGCTGTTCAATCCGCTGCCGGTGCAGCGGCAGGGCTGGCACACGCTGCAGGTCTTTCTCAAGGGGGCGCGCCACGAGCGGCTGATTGTCAGCCTGGCTGACGGTCAGGCCCTGCCCTGCGAAGTGCTGGCGGTGTGGCCGGCGCGCGAGTTGGTGTCGCCGCTGGACGACTTCCCGGAGCCCCTGGTCGGGCACCGCTACGAGGTCGCGGTGCAGGCCCGCGTGCCTGGGCTGGGTGCGCTGGCCCTGCAGGTGCGGGCTGCAGACCCGCCCCAGCCCGTCAGCACGTCTGGCGCCGCGGCCGGGCCGCACCCGGTGATGGAAAACGCCGCCTGGCGTGTGGCACTCACGGCCCACGGAGGGCTGGAGCTGACCGACCGCCTGCTCGGGCACCGCGTTGAACGCGCGTTCAGCCTGCGCAGCGAGCTGGATGCCGGCGACAGCTACAACTTCTCTCCACCCCCCCTGCCCGCGTTGTGCGAAGAGGCCCGCTGGGCGCTGGTGGCGCAGCGGCATGTGGGCGAGGTGCAGGAGATGACCCTGCGCCTGGCGCTGGAACTGCCGGCCGGGCTGGACCCTGCGCGCCAGGGCGCAGACCCCCGGCGCGTGACCAGCCACGGCGAGCTGCGGCTGCGCCTGATGGGCGACGAGCCGGCGCTTGATGTGCGTCTGCGCTGGCACAACGCCGCCTGCGACCAGCGCACCCGCCTGCTGCTGCCGGGCCTGCCGGCAGACCTGGCCAGCACCTGGAGCGACACGGCCTTCGCATGGACCGAGCGGCCCATCCGGCGCGCGCAGATCCCGGATGCGCCCGGCCAGCAGGAGATGCCCGTGGCCGTGCAGCCCAGCCTGAGCGCCATCGTCGCCGGGCCCTGGGCCGTGGTCCACCGCGCCTTGCACGAGCACGAGATCGTCAGCGGCCGCGCACCAGTTGCAGGAGCGGGGGCCGAGAAGGAAGAAAGAAGCCTGGGCCTCACCCTGGTGCGCAGCGTGGGCTGGCTTTCGCGGCGCGACCTGCGCACGCGCGGCGTCGGTGCCGGGCCGGACCTGCCCACCCCCGACGCCCAGTGCCTGGGCCCCAGTGTGGCCGAGCTGCAACTGCTGGCGGGGGCGGCGGCGCGCCCGCAGCAGGTGCCGGCCCTGGCCACCCGCTTCCGGCGGCCCCTGCTGCTGCTGCGCGGCCAGGGCAAGGCCTGGGGCCCCGCGGTGGACCTCGGCCAGGGCGAGGCGGTGACGAGCAGCGTGCGGCGCGACGGGGCCGGCCGGCTGGAACTGCGCTTGTGGAACCCGGGAGGCGAACCCTTGCCGCTGGGCCTGGACCTCACGCAGTGGGAGGCGGTGCGGGCCGACGGCCAGCCCGATCCGCGTGCAACCTGGACCGCCACCGAGCCCCGCCGTCACGTGCTGCGCCCCTGCGGTCTGCTCAGCCTGCGCCAGCGCGGGCAGGGTGCGGCATGAACCGCATCCTGGCGGCCGTGCCCGTGGATGGCCGCCCGGCCGTGCGCAGCCAGGTGCAGGACCTGCTGGCCTGCGCCGGCTGGACGCTGCGCCTGCCCGAGGTGGTGGCGCTCGGCCACCTGCGCACCCCTGCGCCGCGTGACGAACTGCGTGCCTGGCTGCTGGAGCAGGCCCCTGAAGCCGAGGGCTTCGTGCTGTCGCTGGACATGCTGGTCTATGGCGGCCTGGTGCCCTCGCGCTTCATCGACGACAGCCTGCCCTCGCTGCTGAAGAGGCTGGACGTGGTGCGTGAGTTGCGCGCGGCGGCTCCGGGCAGGCCCATCTATGCCTTTGCCGCGACCATGCGCATCTCCAACAACGACGTGGCCGAGGAGGAGAAGGCCTACTGGGCCGAGCACGGCCGCCGCTTGTGGGCCTGGTCCTACCACGGCGACCGCGCGCGCCAGCAGGGCGCGGCCGACAGCGCCGCCCTGGCCCTGCAAGCCGAGGCTGCCGTGCCCGCTGCCGTGCGCGAGGATTACCTGGCCACCCGCCAGCGCAATCTGGCGGTCACGCGCCAGGCCCTGCAGATGGTGAAGCTCGGGCTCATCGACCGCCTGGTGCTGCCGCAGGACGACACCGCGGAGTTCGGCCTGAACATCGCCGAGCGGCGTACCCTGCAGGCGGAGGTGGCGGCGCTCGGACTGGGCGGCCGTGTGGCCGTCTACCCGGGCGCCGACGAGGTCATGCACACGCTGTGCGCGCGCATGGTGGGCGCGCTGGAGCGGCGCCCCGCGCTGCGCGTGGCCCTGGCGCCCGGCGACCCGGCGCACATCGGCAGCCTGCGCGCGCTGTATGAGGACCGGCCGGTGCTGGAGTCCGTGGCCAGCCAGGTGCAGGCCGTGGGCGCCGTGCTGACGCCCGACCGTGCCCAGGCCGACCTGCTGCTGGCGCTGCACACGCAGGGCACGGCGCAGGGCGACTGGGCCATGCGCGTGGCGCTGCCCCGGCGGGTGGGGGTGGATGCGCACTGGCTGGCCGGGCTGCTGGACTGGCACCGCACCGGCCGGCCCCTGGCGCTGGCCGACCTGGCCTACGCCAACGGCGGCGACCCCTGGCTGCTGGAGCAGCCGCTGCCGCCCCTGTCGGCCTATGCAGGCTGGAACACCGCCAGCAACAGCCTGGGCAGCGTGCTGGCCACCAGCGTGCTGGCCTGGCAACGGGAGTCGCAGCCCGCGGCCCGCCGCGCCCTGGCCCTGCGCCTGCTGGAAGACCAGCTCTACCAGGCCCACTGGCGGCAGGTGCTGCGCGACACCGTGGACGAGGCGCGCCTGAGCGCGCAGGACCTGCTGGCGCGGGCGCGGGAGATCGTGATCCCGCCGCTGAACCTCTGGGCAGCCGAGCGCCGCCTGGGCTGGCGCGTGGTCGACCTGCGCCTGCCCTGGGATCGCAGCTTCGAGGTGGAGCTGCTGCTGGAGCCCGCGCCATGAGCGAGCCGGGCCGCTGCCCAGCGCGAATCCCGCAGTGTGAAGCGCCCAGGGTGATCCTGTGAGTGATCGCGAGGCCACGGATGTCGCCGTCATCGGCGCCAGCCTGGGCGGCGTGCTGGCGGCCTGGCGCGCCGCGCAGGCCGGCTGTCACGTCACCCTGGTGGCCGCCCATCCGTGGCTGGGCGGGCAGATGACGGCCCAGGGCGTGCCGCCCGACGAGCATCCCCTCATCGAGGCGGGCGGGGCCTCGGCCAGCTACCTCGCGTTCCGGGAGGACATCCGCCGCCTGTACCGGGCGCAGCCCGGGTTTCGCGACCGCGCCACCCTGACGCCGGGCACCAACCCGGGCGATGGCTGGGTCAGCCGCCTGTGCTTCGAGCCCGTGCATGCCGCCCGCTGGTTCGAGCGTCTGCTGGCCCCGGCCTGCACCCAGGGCCGACTGCGCCTGCTGCGGGGCTGGCAGTTGCGGGCGGCGCAGCGGCAAGGCCCGCAGGTCACCGAAGTCGAGATCCAGGGGCCGCAGGACCGGTGCCTGCGGCTGCAGGCGCGCGTGTTCGTGGACGCCACGGACACGGGCGAGCTCATCCACCAGTTGGGCCTGCCCTGCCGCCTGGGCAAGGAAGGCCGCAACGACTTCGGCGAGCCCGACGCGCCGGCGCAGCCCGACCCGCTGGACCAGCAGCCGGTGACCCACGTGATGGCCTTGCGCCAGCAGGCGCAGGCGGGCCCGGTGGCGCCCGCGCCGCCGTCCTACCCCTTCTGGCGCGAGCACCTGCTGCCCGGGCATGCGCACCGGCTGTTCAGCCCCTGTCTGCCGGGCCCGCGGCCGGGCACGTCGGCGCGGCTGCCCTTGCAGACCTGTCCCCCCGACGGCCCGGTGCTGGACTGGTGGCGCTACCGGCGCGTGGTCAGCAGCGCGCAGTGGGACGACGGCCGGGACGAGGTCACGCTGGTGAACTGGGCGCAGAACGATTTCAGTCGACACCCCCTGCTGGACGGACCCGTCCCGCAGGCCCAGGTGCAGGCCCAGGCACGGGAGTTGAGCCTGTGCCTGCTGCACTGGCTGCAGACCGAGGCCCCCCGGGAAGACGGCGGCCGGGGCTTCCCGCAGTGGCAGCTGGCGCCCGACGTGCTGGGCACCGCCGACGGCCTGGCCCAGCAGGTGTACGTGCGCGAGTCCCGCCGCATCGTCGCCCGTCACACCTTGACGCAGACCGATCTGGCGGCGCCGCCCGAGCCCCGGGCCGATGCCGTGGGCATCGGCTGGTACAACCTGGACATCCACCCCACCTGCGTGTCCGGCCACGGCGTCAACGCGCCCGCGGAGCCCTTCAGCCTGCCCCTGGGCGTGTTCGTGCCCCAGCACGCCGACAACCTGCTGCCGGGCTGCAAGAACATCGGCGTGACCCACCTGGCCAACGCCTGCACGCGCGTGCATCCGGTGGAATGGCTGGTGGGCGAGGTGGCCGGGCTGATGGCCGCGCAGATGGCGAGCCAGGGGCTGTCGGCCGGCTCATTGGCCGAGCAAGAAGGCCTCTTGAGACAACTGCAGCAGGCGCTGGACCGCGCCGGCGTGGCGCGGCACTGGCCCCCCGAGCTGCTGGCCCGGCGCGTGCGGGCACACTGAGAGATCATGAGTACGCTCAAAATGCCGCCGCACCGCACCGCTGGCATCTCCCGCCCTGCGGGTACCCCCCATCCCGCTGCGGCCACCCATTCCGCCGGGGCCCCCCATCCCGCTGGTGCTTCCCACCTCGGCGATTGCCCCACCCATCCGTTCGCACTGAGCCTGTCGAAGTGCCCGCAAGGGGTTCGACGAGCCTGGTCTGAGCGGGTTCGAAGGGCTCAGTCCGGGCAGTTTCTGAGCCAACGCCGCGGCCCGACAGGGCCGTGCGAGCCGCGCAAGCGCTGAGCGCACCACCCAGACCCTTCAAGACAGAGCAAGACCTTGGCCCGCATCGAACTTCAGGACCTGCGCAAGCGCCTGGGCACCCACGAGGTGCTCAAGGGGCTCGATCTGACCATCGAAGACGGCCAGTACGCCGTCATCGTCGGGCCCTCGGGCTGCGGCAAGAGCACGCTGCTGCGCGTGATTGCGGGGCTGGAGCAGGCGGACGGGGGCTGCGTGCGCATCGGCGGGCGCGACCTGACGCACGCTCCGCCCAGCCAGCGCGGCCTGGCCATGGTGTTCCAGAGCTACGCGCTGTACCCGCACATGACCGTGCGCGAGAACCTGTCCTTCGGCATGCGCATGCGCGGGATGTCCGCCCAGGACATCACCGACCGGGTGCGGCGTGCGGTGGACCTGCTGCAGCTGGAAACCTGCCTGGACCGGCGCCCGGGCGAACTCTCGGGTGGACAGTGCCAGCGCGTGGCCATCGGCCGCGCCCTGGTGCAGGAGCCCGGGGTCTTCCTGCTCGACGAGCCCTTGTCGAACCTGGACGCCGAGTTGCGGCTGCGCCTGCGGCTGGAACTGGCCGAGTTGCACCGGCAACTGGGCCGCACCATGGTGCACGTGACCCACGACCAGACGGAAGCCATGAGCCTGGCGCAGCGCATCGTCGTGCTGCGCGCGGGATGCATCGAGCAGGCCGGCACGCCGATGTCGCTGTACGGGCGCCCGGTCAACACCTTCGTGGCCGGCTTCATCGGTACACCGCCCATCAACCTGTTGCCCGCCACACTCCACGCCGAAGGCGCGCACCTGCACGCCGCGCTGGCCGGCGCAGCCCGCGTGGCCCTGCCGCCGGCCCTGGCCGAGGCCGCGCGTGCCGCCGGCAACGCCTGGAACACCCAGGCGGCCCCGGCGGCGTCAGCGGGCTGGCAGATCGGGCTGCGCCCGGAGCACCTCGAGCCCGACGACCACGGCGAACTGCGGCTGCGCGTGCAGTCCGTCGAGCGCCTGGGCTCGGTGAGCCACGTGCACGGGGTGCTGGCCCACAGCGCCCAGGCGTTGCGGGTGGAATGGCGCGCCGCGGCGGTCCCGACGCCCGGGCAGGACATCGGCCTGCGGGTGCAGCAGGGGCGGATCCATCTCTTCGATCCCGGCGGCCTGCGCCTGCCCCCGGTCACGGAAGGCACCCCTTGAAGACGCTGCAAGGCTGCATCCTGACGCCCGACGGCTTCGTCCAGGGCCATCTGCGGCTGCGCGACGCCCGGGTGGAGGCCGTCGACGGCACACCCCTGACCGAGGCGCAGGCCGCCGCCAGCGGCCTGCCCTGGGTGCTGCCCGGCTTCATCGACCTGCATGTGCACGGCGGCGGCGGCCACGACACCATGGCCTGCGGCGAGGCCGTGGCGCACATCGCGCGCACCCATGCCCGGCACGGCACCACCGCGCTGCTGGCCACGACGATGACGGCCCCCCGTGACGAGATCGAGGCCGCGCTGCGCGCGATGGCGCCGGCCTGCGCGCTGCGCCCTGCCGGCGGTGCGGCGGTGCTGGGGGTCCATCTGGAAGGCCCCTACCTGAACCCGGGCCGGCTCGGGGCTCAGCCCGACTTCGCCCGCACCGCGACCCTGGAGGACGTGCTGGCGCTGCACGCCCTGGCGCCGCTGCGCCTGATCACCATCGCCCCGGAGGTGCCAGGCCATCTGGAGCTGATCGTGGCGCTGCGTGCGCACGGCTTTGTCGTGCAGATCGGCCACAGCGCGGGCACCTACGAGGACGGCGTGGCCGCCCTGGCCGCGGGGGCCAGCGGCTTCACCCACTTGTTCAACGCCATGACGGGGCTGCACCACCGCGAGCCCGGCATGGCCGGCGCCGCCCTGGCCCATGCGCAGCGCGCTGAAGTCATCCCGGACCTGCTGCATGTGCATCCCGGGGCCTTGCGGGTGGCCTTGCGCTGCATCCCCGAGCTGTACTGCGTGACCGACTCCACGGCGGCGGCGGGGATGCCCGATGGGTCCTACCGGCTGGGCCGCCACACCGTCACCAAGTGTCTGGGCGGCGTGCGCCTGCCCGACGGCACGCTGGCCGGCAGCACCCTGACCATGGACCAGGCCCTGCGCAACCTGGTGGGCCTGGGCCTGCCGCTGGCCGAGGCCTCGCGCCGCTGCGCCACGCTGGCCGCGCAGCACCTGGGCCTGGCCGACCGCGGCCGGCTGACACCCGGCGCCTGGGCCGATGTGGTGGTGCTGGATGCGGCGCTGCGCCTGCAGCGCGTCCTGATCGAAGGAGAAGAGATTGAACCCGCCAGCCCTTGACCCCGCGACGCAGCCCTCGAAGATGCTGACCGAGGCGCTGCAGGCCCCGGCCGTGGCTCAAACACTGCTGCACGCCGACGGCGACACCTTGCAGGCGCTGACGCGCAGCCTGCGCCAGGCGCCGCCGCGGGCGTTGCTGACGGTGGCACGCGGCAGCAGCGACCACGCCGCCCACTACGCGGCCTATCTGGTGATGGCGCGCCTGGGTCTGCTGGTGACTTCGCTGCCCATGTCGCTCGTCACCCTGTACGCCAGCCGCCTGGCCTGCGACGGGCTGGTGTCGCTGGCGTTCTCGCAAAGCGGCCAGAGCCCGGATCTGCTGGCCCCCACCGGCTACTTCAGCGCCGGCGGGGCCCGCACCGTGGCCTTCGTCAACGACGCGGCCTCACCGCTGGCGCAGGCCAGCCAGTGGGTGCTGCCGCTGCATGCCGGCCCCGAGCGCAGCGTGGCCGCCACCAAGAGCTACATCGCGCAACTGGTGGCGGGCGCGAGACTGGTGGCGCACTGGGAGGACGACTCACCCTCTAGCCCGTTGCGCTCGGCGCTGACCGACCTGCCCGAGGCCTTGCAGCGCGCCTGCGCCTGCGACTGGAGCGCCGCAGTGCAGGCCCTGGCACCGGTGAACCGGCTGATCGTGGTCAGCCGGGGCACCGGCCTGGCGGTGGCCATGGAGGCCGCGCTCAAGCTCAAGGAGGTCTGCGGCATCCAGGCCGAGGCCTTCTCCGGGGCGGAACTGCGCCACGGCCCCATGGCCCTGGTGGAGCAGGGCTACCCCTTGCTGGTGCTGGCCCCGCGCGGGCCGGCCCAGGCGGGGCTGCTGGCCCTGGCGCAGGACATGCGCGAGCGCGGCGCACACGTGCTGCTGGCCGCCCCGGCGGGCAGCGCGGGGGCGCAGTTGCCGCTGGCGTCCACCGGACACGAGGACCTGGACCCCATTGCCGTGGCCCAGTCGTTCTATCTGATGGTCGAAGCGCTGGCACGGGCGCGCGGCCGTGACCCCGACGCCCCGCCCCACCTGAGCAAGGTCACGCGAACGCGCTGAGCAGCCGCACCGTCTTCATCGCGCACATGTCCCAGGACCCTTGCGCCTCAGCCGAGGCACCCCGGCCCGACCGCCCGCTGCAGGGCATCGTGCTGATGCTGGTCGGGGTGTTCCTGCTGTCGGTGATGGACACGCTGACCAAGGTGGCCGTGGCCGAGCTGTCCACGCCGGTGCTGATCGCTGCGCGCTCGGCCGTGGTGATGGTCCTGGTTGCGCCGCTGGTCGTGCGCGCCGGGGGACTGGCGGTACTGCGCATGCGCCGCCCGCTCGGGCATCTGCTGCGCGGCGTGCTGTCGGTGTGCTCCATGCTCGCCTTCTTCGAGGCCCTGCGCCACCTGCCGCTGGCCACCACCATCGCCATCTGCTTTGCCGCGCCCTTGCTGATGACCACTCTGTCGGTGCCCCTGCTGAAGGAGCGCGTGGGCGCGGCGCGCTGGGCCGCGGTGCTGCTGGGTCTGTGCGGGGTGCTCGTCATCGTCGGCCCGGAGGTGGTCGCCGGCTCCTTCGGTGTGGGCGCGGTGCTCGCGCTGGCCGCGGCCTTCTTCTACGCCGCAGCCATGACCTGCGTGCGCTGGCTGTCCAGCACCGAGTCCGACCTGTCGATGATGGTGACCCAGAACGCCTGCATGGGCCTGGCCGGTCTGGTGGGGCTGCTGTTCGTGACGCCGACCCTGCCATCGCCCACGATGTGGGGCGTGATCGTGGCCAGTGCGGCCTTTCTGCTGGCCAGCCAGCGACTGACCTTCCGCGCCCTGCGCGTCGCCCCGGTGTCGGCCGTGGCGCCCTTCCAGTACACCGAACTCCTGTGGGCGGCGCTGTTCGGCTGGCTGTTCTGGCGCGAGTGGCCGGGCCCCCACGTCTGGTCGGGTGCGGCCATCGTCGTGGCCGCCGGCCTGTTCAGCATCTGGCATGAACGGCGCCGCGCCATGGGCCGCGGCTGAGGCGCTGTGGGGCCGGCGCCATGCAGGTGCCACCGTCGCTGGCCTGGAGCGCCACCCGGTTCAGCCCGGCTCAAGCGCGGTTCAGCGCGTCGTCCAGCACCTCCACCCAGTGACGTACGGGCGTGGCGGTGCCGGACTGCAGGTGCTGAATGCAGCCGATGTTGGCAGAGATGAGGGTCTCGTCGTCGGCGGGGGCCAGGTGGCCGAGCTTGCGGTCGCGCAGCTGCTTCGAGAGCTCCGGCTGCAGCACGCTGTAGGTGCCGGCGGAGCCGCAGCACAGGTGGCTTTCCGCCGCAGCCAGGCGCACCTCGAAGCCCAGGGCCGCGAGCTGCTGTTCGACGCCGCCGCGCAACTGCTGGCCGTGCTGCAAGGTGCAGGGGGGGTGGAAGACCAGACGCCCGTGGGTGGGC
>JBMLPD010000523.1:0-2067 GCA_049242285.1 Rubrivivax sp. | reverse complement strand
TGCTCATCAGCGAGGCCGCGCAGATCAGCCCGCAGGCCCAGGGCTATGGCGACACCCCCGGCATCCACAGCCGGGCGCAGGTGGACGGCTGGCGCCTGGTGACCGATGCGGTGCATGCCCGCGGCGGGCGCATCGTCTGCCAGCTCTGGCACGTGGGGCGCATCTCGCACAGCAGCCTGCAGCCGGGCGGTGCGGCGCCGGTGTCTTCCACCGCGCGGACGGCCCAGGTGCGGACCTGGATCGCCGGGGAACTCCACCCCTGCTCGGCGCCCAGGGCCCTGGGCACGCAGGAAGTGCAAGCCCTGGTGGCCGACTACGCCCACGCCGCGCGCTGCGCCATGGACGCCGGCTTTGACGGCGTGGAGATCCACGCCGCCAATGGATACCTGCTGGACCAGTTCCTGCGCGACAACCTGAACGACCGCACGGACGATTGGGGCGGCTCGCTGGAAAACCGAACCCGGCTGCTGACCGAGGTGGTGGCCGCCGTGGCGGCTGAGGCCGGCGGCGGCCGCACAGGGGTGCGCCTGTCGCCTGTGAGCCCGGTGAACGACTCAGGCCAGGACAGCCAACCCCAGGCCACCTACGGCCGTGCGGTCGAGCGCCTGGTGCAGCGCCTGGCGCCTGAGAAGCTGGCTTTTCTGCACGTGGTGGAAGGGCAGACGGGGGGTGCGCGCGACATCGCGCCCTTTGACTACGCCGCCCTGCGCCGCAGCTTTGGCGGCCCCTGGATGGTGAACAACGGCTACGACCGTGCGCTGGCCCTGCAGGCGGTGGCCAGCGGTGCGGCCGATCTGGTGGCCTTCGGCCGGCCCTTCATCGGCAACCCGGACCTCGGCCGTCGCCTGCGCGAAGACCTGCCGTGGGCAACCTCAGACCGCAAGACCTTCTACGGCGGTGGCGCGGCCGGCTACACCGATTACGCCGGCTGCGTCGACGCCCTGGGCCTGTCGGCGTCTACCGGACCCGGGCCCGGAACGATTCCCGCAGATTCACTTCGGGCGGGCCGGGCTCCACCTGGATGACATCCCCGGCCTGCACCGTGCCGGGCTCGATGACGGCCAGATAGGCGCCGCAGTAACCGCTCTGGTTCATCAGCTTGCCGGCCTGGGCGAAGCCCATGGCCGCGCCGAACTTGAAGCAGGGCGTGCGGGGTTTGCTCACTGCCAGCACGCAGCCCGGCAGCACCAGGCGGTCGCCGATCCACAGCTTCGCCTCCTCAAGGCCCTGCACGGTCAGGTTTTAGCCCACCGATCCCGGGGGCAACGGCTCGTCCCACAGCGACACGCGGGCCTGGGCCCGCACCGTCTGCCAGAAGGCGCAGTGCCCGGCGCCGTAGGCGTACACCGCTCTGGAGCGTCCACCATGCACGCGCAGGTCGGCCTGCTCGTCGCCGGCCAGGCCCAGCGGGCCCACGGCCACGGGGCCCGGTGCCGGCTGCTTGGCCATCGCCGTCAGGACACGCCGCCCATTGATCTCACGCGGGGCTGCACGCCCGACGTTGACGCTGGTGACGATCATGGCTTCCATCCCGCACCCCTTGGGCAGCCGGTGGACCTCATCAATCCATGCGTTTCTTGCATACTTGCCTTGATCTCACGGGTGACGGGTTGAGTACATTCGCTCGACAATCTGCGCCCCGCACGCCCAGGGCCGGTTCGTCGGCTGGACAAGCGGTCTCGGGCGAGTTCCCAGGCGCAACGCGCTGCGGCGATCAGGAAACTGGCCCGAAACCGAATCTCCAACCTCCTGAAGTTTCTTCCATGAACCCTCCGCAGATGTCGGGCTTGGGCCTGAGGGCCCCTTCCCACGTGAAACACGCCCGGCTCACCGCCTGGGTGGCCGAGATCGCTGCGCTCACGCAGGCGGCCGACGTCGTCTGGTGCGACGGCAGCCCCGAGGAGTACGAGCGCCTGTGCGACCAGCTGGTGGCCGCCGGCACCATGCGCCGGCTGAACCCGGCCAAGCGCCCCGACAGCTTTCTGGCCTGGAGCGACCCGAGCGACGTGGCCCGCGTGGAAGACCGCACCTTCATCTGCAGCCAGCGCCAGGAAGATGCCGGCCCCA
>JBMLPD010000522.1:0-5461 GCA_049242285.1 Rubrivivax sp. | reverse complement strand
AGCTTCAGGTACAGCGACAGCGGGGTTTCGAGGTCGGCAAAAGCCTCGGCGATGAGGGGAATGCGGTTGTAGCCTTCGGCGGCAAGGCTCTTGAATTCGAGTTCGGTTATCACGGGTTCGGTCCTGGCAGGCGCCGCAGGGCGCTGCAGCAAGGCAGCGGGCAGCACGTGGGGCATTCAGGCAGCTGCGCACCCAGGCGGGGCAGGAAGCAGCTGTTGCGCGGAGACGCCCTCAGGCGTCAGGATCGGGCGCGTTCAGCGTCGCCAGGGCCAGGCTCCCCGGCCCTGAGAGCCCGGGACGGCGATGGACAAGCAGAGGGCCGTGAACATGCGATCAATATAGCAGGGCCGCCGACGCGGCCCGTCGGGCCGTTGCCGGCAAGGGCCAACAAAGCAACACCCACAACGCGGAACCATCTTGCCTGTGGGCCGGAACAGGCGCAAACTCGTCCCGCCCGGCCCCCAGGATCGTGTGGGTCGCCGGGCACGGTCTCGCCCCTTCCCTAGACCCCAGGAGGTATGGATGAATCTCACGATCAGCGGTCATCATCTCGATATCACGCCGTCTCTGCGAGAGTACGTGCTCACCAAGCTGGAGCGTGTGACACGCCACTTCGATCAGGTGGTGGACGTCAGCGTGCTGCTGACAGTCGAAAAGATGAAGGAAAAGGAGCGACGCCAGAAGGCCGAGGTGACGTTGCGCGTCAAGGGCCGCGACATCTTTGTCGAGCAGTCCCACGAGGACCTGTACGCCGCCATCGACCAGCTCATGGACAAGCTGGACCGCCAGGTGGTGCGCCACAAGGACAAGGTGCAGGACCACCACCACCAGGCCGGCAAGCGCATGGACGTCAGCGCCGCCTGATGCGTCCGCCTGATGCGTCCGCCAGACGGGTTCTGCCAGGCCTGATGTGAACCTGAGGCAACACCCGCAAACGTCAATGTCACGAAACGGTCAAGGACAGAGGCGGAAACCTCCATAATCCGGCTCCCTTGATCGTTCTCCGCCCCCCCGGCCCGCATCCCCGCGCGCCGGCCCCGGTCGAACCCATGAACCGCCTCGCCGCCATCCTGAACGCCAGCAACGTGCTGGTGAATGTGGACGCCTCCAGCAAGAAGCGCGTTTTCGAGCAGGCAGGCCTGCTTTTCGAGAACCAGCACGCCATCGCACGAAGCACGGTCACCGACAACCTGTTCGCACGCGAGCGGTTGGGCTCCACGGGTCTCGGGCACGGCGTGGCCATTCCCCACGGTCGCATCAAGGGACTGAAAAGCCCGCTGGCGGCGGTGTTGCGTCTGCAGCAGCCCATCGCCTTCGACGCCCCGGATGACGAACCCGTGTCGCTGCTCATCTTCCTGCTGGTACCCGAGGCGGCCACGCAGCGGCATCTGGAGATCCTGTCGGAGATCGCGGAGATGCTGTCCGACCGCGCGCTGCGCGAGAACCTCAAGACCCAGGCGGAAGCCGGCGCGCTGCATCAGCTCATCGCCGACTGGCAGCCCTTGAAGTCGGTGGCGTGAAGCCCACCTCGATCAGCGCCGAGACGCTGTTCGAGGCGCACCGCCAGACGCTGCGCTGGCAGTGGGTGGCCGGGCACGCCCACCCCGAGCGTCAGTTTGCCGAGGCCGCCGTGCGCGAGGCCCGCTCGGCGGCGGATCTGGTGGGCTATCTGAACTACATCCACCCCTACCGGGTGCAGATCGTGGGCCAGCGCGAGGTGGCGTACCTGAACGCCTCCAGCACGGAAGACCTGGAGCGGCGCATCTCCCGCATCGTCACCCTGGAGCCGCCCTTCCTGATCGTGGCCGACGACCAGGCACCGCCAGACCGGCTGGTGGCGATGTGCGACCGGGCAGACATTCCCCTGTTCGTCACGCGCGAGTCCGCAGGCCAGGTGATCGATGTGATGCGCGCCTACCTGGGCCAGCGCTTCGCCGAACGCACCACCCGCCACGGGGTGCTCATGGACATCCTCGGCCTGGGCGTGCTGCTGACCGGCGAATCCGGGCTGGGCAAGAGCGAACTCGGTCTGGAACTGGTGTCGCGCGGGCACGGCCTGGTGGCCGACGATGCTGTCGATTTCTTCCGCACCTCGCAGACCGCCATCGAGGGCCGCTGCCCTGAGCTGCTGATGAACCTGCTGGAAGTGCGCGGCATCGGGTTGCTCGACATCAAGGCCATCTTCGGCGAAACCGCCGTGCGCCGCAAGATGCGCCTGAAGCTCATCGTCCACCTGGTGCGCAAGGAGACGATGGAGCGAGACTTCGAGCGCCTGCCTCATGAACCGCTGTACGAGGATGTGCTGGGCGTGCCGGTGCGCAAGGTGGTCATCGCGGTGGACGCCGGCCGCAACCTGGCCGTGCTGGTGGAGGCGGCAGTCCGCAACACCATCCTGCAGCTGCGCGGCATCGACACCTACCAGGAATTCATCGCCCGCCACCAGCGGGCCCTGGATTCCCCGGGTTCGTCGGGAGGTTGAGCGCAGATGCAGACGGGGCCGGTGGGCGGCGCGCCCAAGCCCTGAGGTTCAGCGGTTGCGGTGCTCGCAGTCGGTACGCGTGCAGGTGGCGTACAAGGCCAGCGAGTGCTCCTGCAGCTCGAAGCCGCGGGCCTGCGCCACCGCACGCTGGCGCTGCTCGATGTCAGGATCGAAGAACTCTTCCACCCGGCCGCAGGTCAGGCACACCAGATGGTCATGGTGCTGGCCTTCGTTGAGTTCGAACACCGACTTGCCGGACTCGAAGTTGCTGCGTGTGAGCAACCCGGCCTGCTCGAACTGCATCAGCACCCGGTAGACGGTGGCCAGCCCGATGTCTGCGCCGTCCAGCATCAGGGCACGGTAGACGTCCTCGGCGGTCATGTGGCGGCGATGCGCGCGCTCGAACACGCCCAGGATCTTCAGCCGTGGCAACGTGGCCTTGAGTCCACTGCTCTTGAGTTCGTCGGCACGGGTCATGGAGGTCATTTCGGGGGGCACCGCACAGCACCCTGAACGGACAGGCCACACTAGAATCCGGACATGATATCCACCCGCTCGACGATTCCATTTCCCAGGGTCATGGCGCTGGGCAGCCTCGGGCTCGCCTTGCTGGTCAGCGGCTGCGGCATCCGGCAGATCGCCGCGGACGGCAGCCTGCTGGGCCTGGTCACCCCCTATCGCATCGACATCGTCCAGGGCAACGCCGTCACGCGCGAGCAGATCGCCTTGGTCAAGCCCGGGATGTCGCGGGTGCAGGTGCGCGAGATCCTGGGCACGCCCTTGCTGACCGACCCGTTCCATGCCGAGCGCTGGGATTACCTGTTCACGATCCGCCGCCCCGGCACCGAACCCCAGCGCCGCAGCATCGTGGCCTTCTTTGAAGGGGACGTGCTCAGGAAGATCGACCTCCCGGAAGGCCCCCTGCCGACGGAAGAAGAGTTCGTGGCCTCCATCGACCCGGTCAAGCGCAAGATCGCGCCCCGCGTGCTCGAACTCACCGAAGAGCAGCGCAAGGCCCTGCCCGTGCCGCCACGCAGGGGCGTGCCGGCCGCAGCGCCCGAAGGCGCCACGCGCACCTACCCGCCACTGGAGCCGCAGTGAAGATCACCATCGCTGGAAGTTCGGGTCGCATGGGCCGCATGCTGATCGAGGCCGTGCTGGCCAGCGAAGACCTGCAACTGCACGGCGCCCTGGATGTTGCCGGCAGCCCGGCGCTGGGGCAGGACGCAGGGGCGTTTCTGGGCCGCACCACGGGGGTGACCATCAGCCCCGATCTGGACGCCACCCTGGCCGGGGCCGACCTCCTCATCGACTTCACCCGCCCCGAGGGCACCCTGGCGCATCTGGCGGCCTGCGCAAGGCTGGGGGTCAAGGCCGTGGTGGGCACAACCGGCTTCACCGATGAGCACAAGGCGCAGATTGCCGAACTGGCCGGCAGCACGGCCGTGGTGATGGCGCCCAACATGAGCGTGGGCGTGAACGTGGTGCTGCGCCTGCTGGACGTGGCCGCCCGCGCCCTGGACCAGGGTTACGACATCGAGATCATCGAAGCGCACCACCGCCACAAGGTGGACGCTCCCAGCGGCACGGCGCTGAAGATGGGCGAGGTGCTGGCGCAGGCCCTGGGCCGCGACCTCAAGACCTGCGGCGTCTTCGCGCGCGAGGGCGTCACGGGCGAGCGCGATCCTTCGACCATCGGCTTTTCCACCATCCGCGGCGGCGACATCGTGGGCGATCACACGGTGCTGTTCGCGGGCACGGGCGAACGCATCGAGATCAGCCACCGCAGCAACAGCCGCGCCGGCTATGCCCAGGGCAGCCTGCGTGCGGCGCGCTTCCTGGCGGACAAGCCCGCGGGCCTGTACGGCATGAACGACGTGCTGGGCATCTGAGGGCGTCATGGAAGGGCTGACGCACTTCCTGGCGCAGACCGACACCGTCGGGCGCAGCGTGGCCGTGCTGCTGCTGCTGATGTCCATCGGCGCCTGGACGCTGATCGTGTGGAAGACCCTGGTGCTCCGACGCGCGCTGGGCGACCTCGGTCGCGCCATTCCCGCCTTCTGGGACGCCGCCTCGCTCGAAGACGGCCGGGCACGGCTGGGCGGGATGGACCGTGAACGGCTGCTGAGCACCCTGGTGGACGCCGCCCGGCAGGCACCGGCCGGCATCAGCCTGGCCACCCAGGGTGCAGCCGACTCACAGCGCACCCGGCGCCTGCGCGATGCGCTGCAACAAGGCCTGGGGCACCTGCAATTCGGCCAGGTGGCCTTGGCCTCCATCGGCAGCACCTCGCCCTTCATCGGGCTGTTCGGCACGGTCTGGGGCATCTACCACGCCCTGGTGGCCATCGGCACGGGCGGCGCGTTCGCCATCGACAAGGTCGCGGGCCCGGTGGGCGAGGCCCTGGTGATGACCGCTGCGGGCCTGGCTGTGGCCATTCCCGCCGTGCTGGCCTACAACCTGTTCGGCAAGTGGATCGGTCTCTGCGAGGAACGGCTGGAGGGCTTCGCCCACGACCTGCGCGAACTGATGTCCGATGACCCTCATCCCGCCGCCCTGCGGCGCGACGCCTGAAGCCGCCGGGCTGCCACGCCCCATGTCTTTCGGCCGGCTCGAGCGGCGCTCCGCGCCCACCCCCATGAGCGACATCAACATGACGCCGCTGATCGACGTCATGCTGGTGCTGCTGGTGATCTTCATCGTGGCTGCGCCGCTGATGGCCTCCAGCCTGCAGCTGGACCTGCCGCGCGCCGAGGGCGCCAGGCCCAACCAGACGGCGCAGACCCTGGCCTTGGCCATCGACGCGCAAGGGCAGGTGTTCCTGGCCGAGGAGGCACTGGCGGCGACGCAGTGGAAGGCGCGCGTCACCGCGGCGGTGAAGGCGGCCGCCCAGGCCAACCCGGCCACCGAGGTGCAGTTGCGCGCCGACACCCGCGTGCCCTACGGCCGCGTGGCCGAACTCATCGGCCTGGTGCAGGACGG
>JBMLPD010000521.1:0-21153 GCA_049242285.1 Rubrivivax sp. | reverse complement strand
GCGCCCCAACAGCAGCGCTGGCACATGCATCCAACTGCCGTTTTCAGGTTGAACATCTGCGCAACCTGGCGTGCGACCCCCTCGCCTCAGCCGTTGTCCTCGGCGGTGGCGGCGCGGTCGGCGAACCCTGCCCGCCAGCCGGCTCACTCCTTGCGAACCGGGCCACCGAGCCCCTGGGCTTGTCCGTGGGTCATCCCGACCCACAGGGCCGAGGTCCGGACAGCGGGGCTCGGGGCAGCGTGCCCGAAGCCCGGTCCCCGGCGGTGAAGCCCGAAGGGACATCACCTGTGGAGGGAACTCGATGACCCGGCTTTCTGGGCCCCTGGCCGCGCCCGTGACCTCGAAGACACGGTGGCTGATATCCAGCCCACCGCCCAGGAGCCCACGTTCCGCGCACACCTGGAGACCGAGGCCGACACACCGACCCATCTGGACAAGCTGTTTCAGATCAGGCACTTCGAAACCAGCAAGACATGAATGCCTGCCATCAAGCTTGCCTGTGGGCCGAGCTCCCTCTCGCCTGGTGTGATGGTCAAGTTTGACAACACAGGCACAGGGCATCACCGGGGTGCGGCCGGTGCCGCCGGCGCGGATGCGCTTGCAAGTCGCCACCCCGGCGGCACTTGCGCCAGCGCTTGATGAGAAGCCCGGTACAGGCCGGGGGCGCCATCCCCGGCGTCAACGGTCCTGAGCTGGCGTGCCGCCCGACCGCCCTGCTTGACGGCCCTGCACCCTTCCGAAAGTCCCTTGCCCCAGATCAATCAGCACTCTCGTGTGGAGAGTGCTAATATGTCGCGCCACCTGATACATAAGGGTAAACACTTAAAACGCCATGAGCACTGCCACTGTCAACGTCCTCGCCGTCCGCGACCCTTGGTCGCTGGTGCCTTCGCTGGGCAACCTGGACGCTTACATCAGCGCTGTCAACCGGCTGCCGATGTTGTCGGCCCAGGAGGAAGGCTCGCTGGCACGGCGTCTGCGCGATGAAGGCGATGTTCAGGCCGCCGGGCAACTGGTGCTGTCGCACCTGCGGCTGGTGGTGTCGGTGTCGCGCCAGTACTTGGGCTACGGGCTGCCGCAGGGCGACCTGATCCAGGAAGGCAACGTGGGCCTGATGAAGGCCGTCAAGCGCTTCGACCCCGAACAAGGGGTGCGCCTGGTGAGTTACGCGCTGCACTGGATCAAGGCCGAGATCCACGAATACATCCTGAAGAACTGGCGCATGGTCAAGGTGGCCACCACCAAGGCCCAGCGCAAGCTGTTCTTCAATCTGCGCTCGATGAAGCAGGGCATGAAGGCCGAGGCCGAAGCCGGCGAGACACACCGCAGCACCCTCACCCCGGCCGAGGTGAGCCGCATGGCGCGCGAGCTGAATGTCAAGCCCGAGGAAGTGGTGGAGATGGAAACCCGCTTGGCGGGCGGGGACGTGGCCCTGGAACCCCAGGGTGACGACGAGGACGAGGCCTTCGCGCCTATCGCCTATCTGGCTGACGATCGCGACGAGCCCACCCGCAGCATCGAGGCGCGTCAGCGCGACTGGATGGCCGGCGACGGCATCGCACAGGCGCTGGACACGCTGGACGCGCGCAGCCGCCGTATCGTGGAGGAGCGCTGGCTGAGAGTGAACGACGACGCCAGCGGCGGCATGACCCTGCACGAACTGGCGGCGGAGTACCGCGTCAGCGCAGAGCGCATCCGCCAGATCGAGGTGGCGGCCATGAAGAAGATGCGCAAGGCCATCGAGGCGGCGGCCTGACGCTGTGCAACCCGTTACACCCTGACCACAACGGCCCCTCGGGGCCGTTGTTCATGGTGGGGAGCCCCGCAGACGAACTTCAGGCGGCCGCACCTGGGCGGGCCCCGTCACTTGCCGTCCAGCAGCAGCCTCAGGTCGTGAGCCAGGGCTTCAGGCCCGGTGCCGTGGCGGGTGAACAGGCGCACGCGGCCCTGCGGGTCGAAGACGTAGGAGCCCGCGGTGTGGTCGATGGTGTAGCTGCCTTCGGTCTTGCCGGGCACCTTGGCAAAGAACACCTTGAAATGTTTGGCCGCAGCCAGGGTCTCTTCCGGTGAGCCCCGCAGCGCCACGAAGTCCGCGTCGAAGTTGTCCACGTAGGCTTTGAGCAGCTCGGGCGTGTCGCGCTCGGGGTCCACGGTGACGAAGATGCCCTGCACGCGCTCGCCGTCAGCCCCCAGTTGCTTCTTCACCGCCGCCAGTTCCACCATCGTCGTCGGACACACGTCCGGGCACTGGGTGAAGCCGAAGAAGACGACCACGACGCGGCCCTTGAACTCGGCCAGGCTGCGGCGCTTGCCGTCGGGGTCGGTGAGGGGCAGTTCCCGGGCGTAGTCCGCGCCCGTGATGTCAATGCCCTTGAAGCTCGGAGCGCCGGCGCGGTCGCAGCCGGTCAGGCTCGACGCGACCCCCCAGGCCAGCACCGCCGCACCCAGGGCCATCCACCGACGGCGGTGACGGTTCAACCCAGGCCTCACCGCAGCAGCCCTTGCAGCACGGGGCCCAGGTAATGGTCCAGCAGCAGCCCGGCAAACAGCAGCGACAGGTGCCAGATGGAAAAGCGGAAGGTCTTGCGGGCCAGGGCGTCGCTGTAATGCCGCCACAGTTGCCAGGCGTAGTGGATGAACATCGCCCCCAGCACCACGGCGCTGGCCAGGTAGATCAAGCCGCTCATGCCGATGATGAAGGGCAGCAAGGTGGAGGCGAACAGCACCAGCGTGTACAGCAGCACCTGCAGTCGGGTGAACTCGGGCCCGTGGGTCACCGGCAGCATGGGCAGGCCGGCGCGGCGGTAGTCCTCGGTGCGGTACAGCGCCAGGGCCCAGAAGTGCGGCGGGGTCCACAGGAAGATGATCAGGCACAGCACGATGGCCTCGGGGCCCACGTCGTTGCGCAACGCAGCCCAGCCCAGCACCGGCGGCATGGCGCCGGACGCCCCGCCGATGACGATGTTCTGAGGTGTCAGCGGCTTGAGCACCACCGTGTAGATCACCGCGTAGCCCACGAAGGTGGCAAAGGTGAGCCACATGGTCAGCGGATTCACCCACACCCACAAGACCACGCTGCCCAGAGCGCACAGCGCGCCCGAGAACAGCAAGGTCTGTGTGTTGGTGAGCTCACCCTTGGCCGTGGGACGCCAGGAGGTGCGGGCCATCTTGCGATCGATGTGCTGCTCCACCAGGCAGTTGAACGCGGCCGCCGCGGCCGCCACCAGCCAGATGCCGACCACGGCGGCGCCCGCCACCTTCAGGTCCGGCATCCCGGGCTGGGCCAGCAGCATGCCGATCAGCGCACAGAAGACGATGAGCTGCACCACCCGGGGCTTGGTCAGGGCGTAGAACTGCGCCCAGCGGCTGGTCGCGGGCGCCACGGGAAGGGCGGTGGAGGTCATGAGGACAGCCACCGATTCTAGGAGGCCAGTCGGCGGGTGCGGTCCACAGGCAGCTCCGGCCGCGAAGGCGCGGTGCGGTGGCGCTCACCGGCCCTCGCCCGGGCGATCAGGGAGGTGGTCACCGCCACCAACCCTGCAGCCCCGGCCGAATGCGCCAAAGCGGCCACGATCGGCCAGCCCAGCACCACGTTGGACAGCCCGCTGATCATCTGCCACAGGGTCAGGCCCAGCAGCCACAGGGCCGTGCGGCGCATCGCCGCGTCAGCGCCAGCCCACAAGCGCCACGCCAGCACGCACAAGCCGACAAACAGCACCACGGCCACGATGCGGTGCACCATGTGGATGGCCACCAGCGCCTGCATGGGGATGAAGCTGCCCTCGCCCGAACGCCCCAGCTCGCGCAACAGCGTGAAGCCTTCGCCGAAATTCATCTCGGGCCACCACTGCCCGTTGCAGGTGGGAAAGCCCGTGCAGGCCAGCACCGCGTAGTTGGTGGACACCCAGCCACCCAGGGCGATCTGCACCCACAGCAAGGCCGTCACGCCCACGGCCCAGGCCCATTGCGTGGAGGTCAGCACCAAGCGGCGGCCCCGCCAGGTTTCATGCTGCACCATCAACAAGGCCAGCAGGAGCATGCCGCCCAGCAGGTGGGTGGTGACCACGGCCGGGTAGAGCTTGAGGGTGACCGTGTACTTGCCGAACAGGCCCTGCACGATCACCCACACCAGCGTCACGGTGGGCCACCAGGGGGAATGGGGCAGCACGGACCGGGCAGGGCTGCCGGGGCCGGCGGTGCCGCGGCGCACACCCAGCCAGCTCGCCACGGCCATGACCAGGATCAGCACCCCCACAGTCATGGCCAGATAGCGGTGGATCATCTCGATCCAGGCCTTGGTGAAGGTCACCGGCCCGGTGGGCATGGCCGTCTGCGCCGCCTGGATGTCGCTGTGGGCGCCGATCGGGCTGGCCGCACCGTAGCAACCGGGCCAATCCGGGCAACCCAGGCCAGAGTCGGTCAGCCGGGTGAAAGAGCCGAAGACGATGAGGTCGAAGGTCAGGAACAGTGTCACGGCAGTGAGTGCGGCGATGCGCGCCGCAGTGTCACGGCCGCGCTGGCGCAGCCACACCCAGGACAGTGGCAGGATGGCAATCACCAGCGCCAGCAGCCCCAGGCGCAGCGTGGGCGAGAGATCGACCAGGGGGACATCGTTCATGGCGCGGGCTTCAGGCGGAAGGCCAGGACGGAGAAGCGTTGGAGATCAAGCTCCAATCGGTCTGCAAGGGGGTGCGAACAAGTCGTGATGAAGGGCAGGAAGCATGGCCCTCACCGGCCCGCCGGATCCCAGAACGAAGAGGCGCGCAGCAGCCGCTGCAGGTCGCGCTTGATCTTGGCCGGTTCGGGCTGAGGCGGGAACCGCATCATCCACTCGCCCATCGGGTCCACCACATACAGATGCCCTTCGAGGGGCTGGCCCGCGGCCGGCTGCAGCCACGCGGAGACTTCGGCCAGAGGCACCCGCAGCGCCTGCACGGGCTCGAGCCCACCCAGGGAAGCCCGCAGTTCGGGGGCCAGCGGCGCGTCGTCGGTGATCAACCACACTTTGTCCAGTCGTTCACGTTCCTTGCCCAGCATCTTGCGAAGCTGCTTCTGCGTGTACAGCCGCTGCACACAATCCGCATCGCAGCCACCGCCGCCCACCACCACCAGCAGCCACTGGTTGCGCAGCGACTTCGGGTCCACGGTCTGGCCCTCCAGGGTGCGCAGGGACAGACCCGGCGGGATCGTCCGGGTGGGTTGCAGGAGGGTGCCGTAATTGCTGCGACCCTCGGGACGGATGACGTAGTAGGTGAAGTACGACGCCAGCACGGGCGCCGCGCAGGCCAGCAGCACCAGCAGCATCTTCAGCCGCCCACTCAAGGTGCGCCGGCGCACGTCCTGAGGGCCAGGCGCCGGCATGCTGTGAACGGTCAGCGACAGGGGTTCGTCAGGCTTCATTGCGGGGGCTGAAACGGGCGGCCAGGCGGCGGGGTCTGAGGATCTGGAACCAGACATACAAGGTGATCGTCAAGGCCGACAAGGCAAACCACTGGAAGGCATAGCCGTAGTGCTTGTGGACGTCGGCAGCAGGGAAAGGCCAGTCGCGCAGCAGGCGGTCAGGGTTGGGGGCTTGGCGGGTGACGACAGGCGCCTCGTCCAGTTCCAGCACAGACAGCGGGCGCAATTTCAGGCGGGTTTCCAAGGCAAACGCCACCACGTCAAGATTTTGCCGGATGGGTCCGTCGGCTGCCGCGTCGAAGTCGTACAGCCGGGCTGGCGGCGGGGCGATGCGGGCGGTCAGCTCCACCCGTCCAGGCGGCAGCACGGGGGCCTGCACGCGGGTGCGGTCACGCAGGTCACGCGGCAGCCAGCCGCGCTGCACCAGGACCGCCGTGCCGTCGGGCAGCGCCAGCGGAGTCACGGCGAAGAAACCTGGCCGACCCTGCATCTGGCGGTTTTCCAGGTACACGGTGTGCTCGGGCAGCCAGACACCCTGCAAACGGATGCGCCGGTGCAGCGAGTCCGCCAGGACCTGCGCCTCGCCGGGCAACTCTGTCGGCGACAGCTCGGGCAGATCGCGACGCGCGTCCAGGCTGGCTTGCAAAGCCGTCTTCTGGGCTGCACGGTCCAGTTGCCACACGCCCAGCCTGGCGGTCACGCCGGCGGTCAGCACCGCGGCGACCAGCACCACCCACCGTGCCTTGCTCAACATGCGCAGGCGCCGTGGACGAAGCCAGGCCGTGTGAAATACTCAGCCCATATGAAGGTTGTCATCGTGATCTTGCTGGTGGCGGTGCTGGCAGCGTTGGCCGGCGCGGGCCTGTTCATGCTGCGCAAGGGGTCCGAGCCCGGCTCCAAGAGCCCGGCCATGGCGCGCGCCCTGGCCGTGCGGGTGGCGTTGTCCATCACGGTGTTCCTGTTCGTGCTCCTGGCCTGGTACATGGGCTGGATCAAGCCGTCCGGCATCCCGATTTCTGCCTGAGCCGCTGCACGGCGGCGCCCCAGCGGGCCCAGCTTTGGCGCGACCCCCCCGTCGACAAAAAACGCCGCACAAGGCGGCGTTCTGATGTGACGGTGTTCGGGCTCAGAGCCAGTAGACCAGGAAGTACAGGCCCAGCCAGACCACGTCCACGAAGTGCCAGTACCAGGCGGCGCCTTCGAAACCGAAGTGGCGCGTGGGGGTGAAGTGGCCCTTGTGCAGACGCAGCGTGATGAACAAGAGCATCAGCATGCCCACGAACACATGGAAGCCGTGGAAGCCCGTGAGCATGAAGAAGGTGGAGCCGAAGATGCCTGAGCTGAGCTTGAGGTTCAGGGTGCTGTAGGCATAGAAGTACTCGTAGCCCTGCACCAACAGGAAGATCAGGCCGAACAACACGGTCACCCACATCCAGAAGATGGTCTTGCCGCGTTGATTGGCGATCAGGGCGTGGTGGGCGATGGTGAGGGTTGCACCCGAGGTCAGCAGCAGGGCGGTATTGATGGTGGGCAGCCAGAACGGGCCCATGGTGGCAAAGGGCTCCACGATGCCTGCGGGGGAGGCGGTGGCGCCGCCGCCCGCGCTGGGCCACACGGCCTTGAAATCGGGCCACAGCACCTGGTGGTCCAGGTTGCCCAGCATGGGCAGGGCGTGAACCCGCGCCCAGTAAAGCGCGCCAAAGAAAGCCGCGAAGAACATCACCTCGGAGAAGATGAACCAGCTCATGCTCCAACGGTAGGAGACATCGATGCGGTCGGAATACAGGCCGCCCTCACTCTCTGCAATGGCCTGGCTGAACCACTGGTACAGCGTGAACAGCCAGATCACCATCCCCAGGGCAAGGCTGTATGCACCCCAACCGGCGCCGTTGACCCACTGCCCTGCCCCCAGAATGACGAAGAACAGGCCCAGCGAGGCCTGCGCCGGGAAGCGCGAGGGTGAAGGGATGAAGTAGTACGGCGTGGTGCCCGCGGGGGTGGTGGCGGCCATGTCTTGTTGTCTCCTCGAACCAGATGTCTGAATGGGGCGCTTGGGGTGGGCGGGGCAGTCCCGGGGTCAGGCAGCGATGCCGCTGCCAATCACCCACCTCACGGTCAGGACCAGCGCCAGGACGAAGATCACGGCGCCGCAAATACCCGCCACGATCACGTGGACGGGGTTCAACTTGTGCACGTCGTGCTCGTAGCCAGCGCGCTTGCGCAAGCCCACGAAGGACCATGCCACGGCCTTGACCGTCTGCAAGAACGACAGGGGGCGCTCGGTGGCCGCCTTCAGGTCGGAACCGCTGGGAGCGATCACGTGCGCCCTCCCGTGAGCAAGGCCAGCGGGGCCGTCGGCGCGGCGGGCGTCTTGCCGCCCACCTCGAAGAAGGTGTAGGACAAGGTGATGGTGGTCACATCCTTGGGCAGCTTGGGGTCGATCACGAACGCGACAGGCCAGGTCTTGGCCTCACCGGGCTGCAAGGTGTACTCGTTGAAACAGAAGCATTCCAGCTTGTTGAAGTGCGACGCCGAGTGGCGCGGCGCGTAGCTGGGAATGGCCTGCGCCGCCATGATGCGGTTCTGGATGTTCCTGAACTCGTACTGCACCGTCGTCAGCTCGCCCGGATGCACCTGGATGGACCGCACTGCCGGCTTGAAGTCCCACGGCCCGCGCACATTCGCGTCGAACTCCACCGTGACGGTGCGCGTGGTGTCCACCTGGGTGTTGGCGGGCTTGCGCCCGCTCCAGGTGCCCGTGGCGACCCGCTGTTCGTTCAGGCTGAGCACGTTGATGCCCAGCGCCTCGCAGATGGCGCGGTACATCGGCACCAGGGCGTAGCCGAAGCCGAACATCACCGCAGCCACCACCACCAGCTTGGCCAGCATGCGGCGGTTGTCCAGGCGCAGGGAACCCAGTCTCATGTCAGCGTCCCATCCAGATGATCTTGACCACGAAACCCAGCGCGAAGACCAGCGCCACGGAAGCCAGGATCAACCCCAGCCGCACGTTGGCTTTGCGCTGCTGCTCGGTCTGGGCCATGGCCACTGATTGCACCGGTGATCTGCAGGCGGGCTCAAGCCACCACGCGGGTGGCGGTGGCGTCCAGCTTGGGCGGCGTCTCGAAGGTGTGCCAGGGCGCCGGTGAAGGCACCTCCCACTCCAGACCTTCGGCGGCTTCCCAGGGCTTTTGCGGCGCGGGCTCGCCCTTGCCGCGCATCATGGGCACCACCACGAACAGGAAGAAGTACACCTGCATCAGGCCGAAACCGAAAGCACCCACCGAAGCGATGGCGTTGAAGTCAGCGAACTGCATCGGGTAATCGGCGTACCGGCGCGGCATGCCCGCCAGACCGAGGAAGTGCATCGGGAAGAAAGTGATGTTGAAGAAGATCAGCGAGCCCCAGAAGTGGATCTTGCCGCGGGTCTCGGAGTACATCACGCCTGTCCACTTCGGGCCCCAGTAGTACACGCCGGCAAACAGCGCATACAGCGACCCCGCCACCAGCACGTAGTGGAAGTGGGCCACCACGTAGTAGGTGTCCTGCAACTGGATGTCGATGGGCGCCATGGAGAGGATGAGGCCCGTGAAGCCGCCCATGGTGAACACGAAGAGGAACCCCACGGACCACAGCATCGGGGTCTCGAAGCTCATCGAGCCCTTCCACATGGTGGCGATCCAGTTGAAGATCTTCACGCCCGTGGGCACGGCGATCAGCATGGTCGCGTACATGAAGAACAACTGACCCGTCACCGGCATGCCCGTGGTGTACATGTGGTGCGCCCACACGATGAAGGACAGGATGGCGATGGAGGCCGTGGCATACACCATGGAGGCGTAGCCGAACAGGGGCTTGCGTGAGAACGCCGGGATGATGGCGCTGACGATGCCGAAGGCCGGCAGGATCATGATGTAGACCTCGGGGTGCCCGAAGAACCAGAAGATGTGCTGGTACATCACCGGGTCACCGCCGCCGGCGGGGTTGAAGAAGCTGGTGCCGAAGTGGCGGTCGGTCAGCGTCATCGTGATCGCGCCGGCCAGCACGGGCATCACCGCGATCAGCAGGTAGGCCGTGATCAGCCAGGTCCAGCAGAACAGCGGCATCTTCATCAGCGTCATGCCGGGGGCACGCATGTTCAGGATGGTGACGATGATGTTGATGGAGCCCATGATGGAGCTCGCACCCAGGATGTGCATCGCGAAGATCGCGGCGTCCATCGACGGGCCCATCTGCAGTGTCAGCGGGGCATACAGCGTCCAGCCTGCGGCCGGGGCGCCACCGGGCATGAAGAACGAGCCCGCCAGCATGATCGCAGCAGGGATCATGAGCCAGAAGCTCAGGTTGTTCATGCGCGCAAACGCCATGTCCGCCGCACCGATCTGCAGCGGAATCATCCAGTTCGCAAAGCCCACGAAGGCCGGCATGATGGCGCCGAACACCATGATCAGGCCGTGCATGGTGGTGAACTGGTTGAAGAGTTCCGGGTTGACGAATTGCAGACCGGGCTGGAACAGCTCCAGACGGATCAGCAGGGCCAGGATGCCGCCGATCATCAGCATCGCAAACGAGAACAACAGGTACATCGTGCCGATGTCCTTGTGGTTCGTGGCGAAGACCCAGCGCCGCCAGCCGTGGGGATGGCCGTGATCGTGCGCGTGGTCGTCGGCGTGGCCGTGATGGTCAAGAACTGCGCTCATGGGGGGTTCCTCGAACTGAAAACTGTACGGGCTGTGGCCGGTGTGGCGTAGGGGCGTGGCAATTCAGGCGATCTTCACTTGCGTGCAGCGACGATGTCGGCCGGCTGCACCACCTGACCGGTCTTGTTGCCCCAGTTGTTCTTGGTGTAGGTGATCACCGCAGCGATCTCGGTGTCGGACAGTTGCTTCCAGGCCGGCATGGCCCCGTTGGCCGCGCCGTTCAACATGATGGCAATCTGCCTGGACTTGTCAGCGTCCAGCACCAGCGCCGATCCATCCAGGGCCTTGATGGGGCCCGCCCCCTGGCCGGTGGCCTGGTGGCACGCCACACAGTTGGCGGCGTAGACCTTCTCGCCACGCGCGGTCAGGTCGGCAAGCGTCCACACCTTGCTCGGATCGTCGGCCTTGGCCGCCAGCTCCTTCTTCTTGCCGTCCACCCACCTGGCGTATTCGTCTGCCGTCACCACCTTGACGTGGATGGGCATGTAGGCGTGCTCCTTGCCGCACAACTCGGCGCACTGGCCGTAGAAGTCGCCCGTCTTCTCGGCGCGGAACCAGGTGTCGCGCACGAAGCCGGGAATGGCGTCCTGCTTGACGCCGAAGGCGGGCACCATCCAGGCGTGGATGACGTCGTTGGCCGTGGTGATGATGCGGATCTTGCGGTCCACCGGCACCACCAGCGGGTTGTCCACCTTCAGCAGGTAGTTGTCGGTCGGAGCCGGGTTGCCCGAGTTGGACATCTCGCGGTGCCCGTAGTCCAGGGTGGACAGGAAACCGATGCCCTCGCCTTCGCCATTCAGGTAGTCATAACCCCACTTCCACTGGTAGCCGGTGGCCTTGATGGTGATGTCGGCGTTGCTGGTGTCCTTCATCGCCACCACGGTGCGCGTGGCCATGGCACCCATGCCGATGACGATGATGAAGGGGATGACGGTCCAGGCGATCTCGACCGAAAGGCTTTCGTGGAAGTTGGCAGGCTTGTGGCCGACCGACTTGCGGTGCTTGAGGATGGAATAGAACATCACCCCGAACACCGCCACGAAGATGACGATGCAGATGCCCATGACGGCGTAGTGCAACCATTGCTGCTGCTCGGCGATCCTGGTGACCGCCGGATGCAGATCCAGCTGCCGCACCGCCGGGCCGCCGGGAAGATCGTTCACCGCCCAGGACGTACCGGCCTGGACAGTTGCAGCCAGGGCTGTCGCTGTGCGCAGCAGCGTTTGCCAAGGACGCACACAGGAATGGATTGAGGACTTCATCTTCTGGACTTCAGGCGGAATGATCTGGGAGGACATCGGCAAGCGCCGCGGTCGGTTGAAGGGATGCGCGCAGCGCCGCACGCAACTCGCGCGAAAACCCGGCGCGCGCCTCCGGTCGCAGGAACCGGCCGATGTGCACGGTCTGCCCCTGGCCGGCCAACTGGATGAGGGAGCCGTCGCCATGCGCGGGCTCCACCGACACCCAGGGTGTCCTGAACAGGGTGGCCGTGCAGGCATTGCCAAAGGACTGGTGCACCGTCAGCACCTGGCCGGTCAGCGTGACGGTGTCGGCATCAGCAGCGTGCCGGGCATAGACCAGCAGCGCCACGGCGAGCAACACCAGCTCGATGCCGGCAAACCACAGCACCACCGGTGCGCCATTCAGCGCAAAGCCTGCGGCAATGATCAGCGAGACCGCGCACATCGACAAATAGAAACCGCCCAGTTGCGCAGGCGTGAGGGAGCAGTTGCGCCGCAGCACCCACTGCACGCCATCGGCCTGACCCGGGGCCCGCAAGACGCGGCCGTAACGCCATGCGTCAGCTGACGCCGAAGCGGGCCATGGTGGAGAAGCGACAGAGGCGGACATCGCGAAGGAATCTGACGGCGTGCTGACTTCGAAGGCTTGGACCGGAGCAGGCGCCCTCTTCGCCAGGCTGGCGGGCGGGCCCTCCCCCTCGGAAAGACAGCGTCGATTCTAGCGTAGCGATGCACTTTGCCGGCGCCCGCCGCAGGGCCGGCGCGAGGCCCGTAGGGACTCAGCGACGCCGCTCGCGCGCCATCGCCTGGAAGTCCGTCAGGCCCACCCGGACCTCCGGCGCCACGCGGGCGCGCGCCGGGGGGCGAAAGGCATGGCCGTAGGCCACCTCGAAAGTCAGCGCAACGCGCCCATCATCCCGGTGAAGCGACATCTGCCGCAAGCTTGCCAGCACCCTCTGCCGCCAACGCGGCGTGCGCAAGCCTGCAAAGCGCAGGGGATCGGCGTTGCCACCCAGCATGCGCAATTCAGTCAGGGCCGCTTCGGCATCCGCCCAGGTCAGGACGATCTGCTCCTGGTCCATCACGGGATCGGCAAAGCCAGCCGCCACCAGCATGTCGCCCAGGTCATGCATGTCCACCAAAGGGGCCATGGGCGGTCCCCAGCCGTTGTCGGCGTACAGCGACCGCAGTTCGATCAAGCTGCCCGGACCGAGGGTCGAGAACATGAGAAAGCCGTCGACCGCCAGCCCCCGGTGCCATTGAGCGATGGTGGCACACGGGTCTTGGTGGACGTGCAGCGCCATGTTGCTCCATACCAGTTGCGCCGAACCGGGCGCCACCTGCGCCGGCGCAAGCGTGGCCGGTGCGGCGCGACGCCAGTGGCCGGGGGACCACCAGTGCCGGGCTGCTTGAGCAACGCGCCCCGCATGGACCCGGTGCTGCACGCTGTCCACCGCCAGGATTTCCGGCCGGACACCGCCGCGGGCGTAGGCCGCTTCAAGCACCACCCGAGCGCCCCCGATACGGGCCTCCCAGTCGAGGATGCGCCGCGGACGCAGCTTGATCACCGCCAGGCGCTCGGCCATGCGCCGCGCCACCTCGGTGTGCAGCCAGGGGGCCTCGCAGGCGCGGGACAGGCGCGCGAGCGTGCGTTCCAGCGCCGCGGCATGCACCGGGCGCCGGGCGCCGGGCAGCGGCGGGGTCGGGAGGCCTGGCATGTCCATCCGGGCCAGTATATTGACCGGGCAAGGCGCGGCGGAAGGGCTGCCGCGGCCCCGGTTCCGCACCCATGCCTCGATGTCGCCTCCTGTGCTCAGCCGTCTGTTGACCGAACGCCTGCCGGCACAGTGCCGTGTCTGCCGGCAATGGAGCGCCGGCGGCCTGTGCGGCCCCTGCATGCAGCGTTTCAGTCCTCTGCCATCTCGCTGCCCGCGCTGCAGCCTGGCACTGTCAGCCGGCACAGGGGCTTTGGTCTCCTGCGGCGCCTGCATCGCACAGCCCCCGGCGTGGCGCCGCGCCGTGTGCGCCGAGGACTACGCCTTTCCCTGGCGCGGCCTGATCGGCGAGTTCAAGTTCCAGGGCGACGTGGCGCTGGCACACCTGTTCGTGCAGCGGCTGGCCTGTGTGCTGCGGCAGACACCCGGCGCGCTGGAGGTGGACAGGGTGCTTCCTGTGCCACTGTCGGCTCAGCGCCTGCAGGAACGCGGATTCAACCAGTCGTGGGAGCTCGCCCGCCGGCTGGCCCAGGCTCTCGGCCTGCCCTGCAGCGCCAACCTGCTGCTGCGCCCGGTGGACACGGCCCACCAACTCGCGTTGTCGCAGCAGGAACGTGCTCACAACCTGCGCGGTGCGTTCATGGTGGCGCCGCAGCGGCGGCAGGCCGTCGCCGGCCAGCATCTGGCGCTGGTGGATGATGTGATGACCACCGGAGCGACGTTCCGCGAGGCCGCCCGCGCCCTGCTGGAAGCGGGTGCGGCCAGCGTGGACGTCTGGGCCGTGGCCCGCACCCCCTGAAGCGCCCGACGCCCCCCTTCGAACCACGAACCTGCTGATGTTCCACATCGTCCTGGTGCACCCCGAGATCCCGCCCAACACGGGCAACGTCATCCGCCTGGCGGCCAACACCGGCTGCACGCTGCATCTGGTGGAGCCCCTGGGCTTTGCGATGGAGGACCGGCTTCTGAGGCGGGCCGGGCTGGACTACCACGAGTTCGCCACCGTGCGCGTGCATGCGAGCTGGCCCGCGCTGCAGGCCCAGGCCCGACCGGAACCGGACCGTACTTTCGCATTCACGACCAAGGGCTCTCGCCCCTTCAGCGAGGTGGCCTGGCGCGCGGGCGACTGGCTGGTGTTTGGCAGCGAGACCGCCGGCCTGCCGAGGACGCTGCGCGACAGCTTCGCGCCGGAGCGCCGGGTGCGCCTGCCCATGCGCCCGGGCCAGCGCAGCCTGAACCTGAGCAACGCCGTGGCCGTGGCCGTCTTCGAGGCCTGGCGGCAATGCGGCTACGACGGCGGGGCGTGAGCCGCAAGCCAGTCCAGCGCGGCGGAGCCCGTCACCGCGCCCGCAACTCGGGCCCGATGTGGGTGCGGATGCGGGCGCTGATGCCGCAGAGATCGGGTGGCGCCGGGACGAACGCTTGTCAATGGAACTTCAGTGGGATTGACGCCGCAAGCCAGCAGGCCCTAACATATTTGGCATCTACCTTCGGCGTGCCCCGATGCAACGTTGGCTGAAGCCTGCGAGATCCACCCGTTCCGAGCACCTGCCAGCCCTGTCGAGAGCCTCATGACGATCCGCCGCCTTGCGTTCATGGCCCTGGTGGCGGTGTCCTGGCTGCACATGACGGCTGCCCAGGCGCAGGATACGGCTCACCAAGTCATGTTCGCCCGCCTGTCGGCGCTGGCATCCACCGGGCATGCAGAGGCGAAGTACCACCTCGGCATGTTCCTGAACAACGGCATGGGCACGCCCCGCGATGCCAAAGCCGCCTTCAAGCACTTCACCGAAGCGGCTGAGTCGGGTCATCCGCTGGCCGCCTACAAGGTGGGTTGCTACCTGGCTGGCCAGTTCCCCGGTGCCGTGCCTGTGGACCTGGCCGAGGCCCTGAGGTTCAAGCTGCGCGCCGCCGAAGCCGGCTATGACCTGGCCCAGCAGGACGTGGGCGAGCACTTCTGGCGGATGAAGGACATTGACAGCGCGCTGCTGTGGTGGGAGCGCGCATCCCGGCAAGGCAGCGTCAAGGCCACGGCCTACCTGGCCCACCACGAGGCGGGCCATCCCTCGCAGGACCCGGTCAGGTTGTACGTCCTCACCATGCTCCTGCACCAGGCCAGCCCGCGCCCCGCGAAGGCCTTGCTCGACCAGATCGCGCAGTCGAAGGCCGTGCTCACGGCCGAGCAGAGGACACGGGCGGAAGCCAGCCTCGCCTCATGGTCCACGGGGGTGACAGCACTCACCCAGGAGGCCCGGGCGGGGATCCGACGGGTGACGGCGTTGCTGGAGTCGCTGGGGCCCAAGTAGAAGTGAGTGCTCCCGGCCTGGTGCCTGCGCGCGCGAGCGGGGCGGGAGGCCCCCTGACCAAGAGGCTCTCGATGCCGAACGCCCCGTCTTCCAAGAGGTGGCTGGAGCTTCCAAGGATGGAGGACTTCGGACAGTGTTTGACGCAAGCACCTCCGAACTCAACTCGCGAAGCGCTGGCGGTGAGGGCGCGTTCCGGGCGCGTGGGCAGGCGCACCTGGGACTGCGGCGCGAAGCCGTCGCGAATCTCGGCGGGCAGGCCCGCCCTGCTTGCAGAAAGCCGTCTGACGCAGCCCGTCAGGCGGCGCTTGGGGCTGGAACGACCTCGTCGCACCGGCATCCCGGTGGCGCCGCGTCCAAGTGAGCACCACGGCGGGCGATGCGCGCTTCAACCCCGAAGTTTCAAGACGTTCACAGGCCCTCGGGCCGGGCATCGCGTGCCATGAGCAGCGCCACGGCCTGCGCCGGGGCCAAGCGACCCTGCAGAACGCCGACGACGGCCGCGGTGATGGGCATGTCCACCCCCAGGGCCTGCGCGCGGGCCAGTACCGTGGGCGCGCAGTGCACGCCCTCGGCGACATGACCCAGGTCGGCGACGACCTGGGTCAGCGCCCGGCCCTGGGCCAGCAGCAGCCCCACCTGCCGGTTGCGCGACAGAGCGCCCGTGCACGTGAGCACGAGATCGCCCAGGCCGGACAGGCCCATGAAGGTCTGCGAGCATGCGCCCAGGGCCACGCCCAGGCGGGTCATCTCGGCCAGACCGCGCGTGATCAACGCGGCGCGGGCGTTCAGGCCCGGGGCCTGGGTATCGGCGGCCTGCGCCGACAGGCCGTCCAGGATGCCTGCGGCGATCGCCAACACGTTCTTGACCGCGCCGCCAACCTCCACGCCCGTCGGGTCGGTGGAGGTGTAAAGGCGAACGGCGCCGCCGTGGAAGGCGTTCACCGCCTGTCGACACAGGTCGTCATCGCTGCTGGCCACCACCAGGGCCGTCGGCCGCCCTTGCGCCACCTCCAGCGCGAAACTCGGGCCCGACAGCACGCCACAGGCCCCCGCGGGACGTAGCGCCTGGGCGATCTCATGCCCCAGCGCCCCCGTGTCCGCCTCGAAACCCTTGCACAGCCAAAGCACAGGAACTTCGGGCGGCAGGCGGCCGAGAGTCTGGCGCAGGCCACTCATGGGGGTGGCGATCACCGTCAGGCCTGCGCGTCCGTGCTGCACGGCTTCGTCCCAGGACGCGGTGACGCGCAGGCCGGGGGCCAGGCTCACGCCGGGCAGATAACGCGCGTTGCGCCGCTCATGTTGCACCGCCTGCGCCTGCACCGGGTCGCGTGCCCACAGGAGCACCTCGTGACGGTCGGCGGCGCTGCTGGCCAGGGCCGTTCCCCAGGCACCGGCACCCAGCACCGAGATCTTCATGCGCGCTTGCCTCACGGCGCCGCCATGGACCACACGGCCGCCAGGCTGAACAGCGCCTCAGTTCAGGCTGGTGATGATGCCCGACCCGGTTTCCGAAGAAGCCGCCTGCTGCTGGGCCTCGAACATGGCCTGGAAGTTCACTTCGGTCAGCAGGATGGGCGGGAAGCCGGCGCGGGTGCAGATGTCGGAGATGATGGCGCGCAGGTAGGGGTAGACCATCTGCGGGCAGACGATGCCGATCAGGCCCTGCAGCTGGTCGTCCGGAATGTTGCGGATCTCGAAGATGCCCGCCTGCTTGGCCTCCACCAGGAACAGGACCCGGTCTCCCACCTTGGTGGTGACGGTGGCGGTGACCGAGACCTCGAACAACCCTTCGGCCACGGGCTCGGCGCCCACGCCCAGGTTGATGTCCACCTGGGGCTGTGCCTGCTCCACCAGGATCTGCGGTGAATTCGGCTGTTCCAGCGACATGTCCTTCAGGTACATGCGCTGGATCTGGAACACGGGGGTCAGGTCTTGGTCGGCCATGGAGCTTCTCGGGTGAAGGGGTGATCGGTGGGCGCGCGTACCGCGCGGGCTGCCTCACTGGCAAGGGCCGCGTGCAGGTCAGGGCGGGCACAGACGGAGTGCGGGACTGGCAGGCAACGCAACGTCAGCATTGCGACCCCGACCTGAAGAATCGGCGATTATGGCCCTGGCCTGACGCCGCCGATCGCACGTTGGCGCAAGCCCCCGCGCAACACCCCCGAGGGCCCGGGCGGCGCGCGGCTCAGGCCGCCTGCAACAGTGGCAGCAGGCGGCCCTGCTGGTCCAGCGCGACGAGGTCATCGCAGCCGCCCACATGGGTGGCGCCGATGAAGATCTGGGGGACGGTGCGGCGCCCGGTGAGATCGATCATGAGGTCGCGCTGGGCCGGGTCCACGTCGATGCGGATCTCTTCGATCTGCTCCACGCCCCGCTGCTTGAGCAGCGCCTTGGCGCGCAGGCAGTAGGGGCAGACCTGGGTGGTGTACATGCGAACGGCGTTCATGGCGAGCTCACGAATGGATCAGCGGTATGGCAGGATTGTCCGGGATCGGACGCGCAACCGCCGGCACAGGGTCTTGCCCGCACGAAACACGGAAACAGCCGCGGGCTGACGACCGGAAGGCGGCCAGCCGCGGACCACGCAAGGCCTCAGCCCGCTGCAGCGACGGCCTTCTTCTCCACCGGAAGGCCGGCGTCGCGCCAGGCGGCGGTGCCTCCGGCCAGCGCACGCACGTTGGCGTAGCCCCGCTTGCGCAGGGTGGCCGCGGCACGTCCGGCGCGAGCGCCCGTGGGGCACAGCACCACCAGCGGCAGGGCCTTGTTGGAGGGCAGGTCCTTGGAGGTTTCCAGTTGCCCGATGGGCACGTTGCGGGCCTGAACGGCGTGGCTGGCATCGAACTCGCGCGGCTCGCTGACGTCGATCAGCACCGCCTTTTCGCGGTTCATCAGCCGCACCGCCTCGGCTGCGCCCACAGCACCGGCACCACCGCCGCCGCGCACCAGGGGCCACACCAGCATGCCGCCGGAGACGAAGGCCACGGCAATGAGGAGCCAGTTCTCGAGGATGAAGTTCACGTCAGACCCGTCAGGAGCGCAAAACCCCGGATTGTAAGATTCCGGGTTTCGGGCCGGGGCACCTGTCCCGCCCTTGACCCCACACCCACCGCCGCCCGGCAGCCCCCCATGCACAAGCTCGTCCTGATCCGCCACGGAGAGTCCACCTGGAACCTGGAGAACCGATTCACGGGCTGGACCGACGTGCCGCTGACCGACACCGGCGTGGCCCAGGCGCAGCAGGCGGGCCACTTGCTGAAGGACGCCGGCCACGGGTTCGATGTCGCCTTCACCTCGGTGCTCAAGCGTGCGATCTGGACGCTTTGGCATTGCCTGGACAGCATGGAGCGGACCTGGCTGCCGGTGCAGCATGACTGGCGTCTGAACGAGCGCCACTACGGCGCGCTGCAGGGCCTGAACAAGGCCGACATGGCACGCCAGTATGGCGACGATCAAGTGCTGGTCTGGCGCCGCAGCTACGACACCCCGCCGCCCGCGCTGGGCGCCGACGACCCCCGAGGCCAGCGCCATGATCCCCGCTACGCGCGGCTCGCCCCGGGGCAGGTACCGCTGACGGAATGCCTGAAGGACACCGTGGCGCGCGTGATGCCCTGCTGGAACGAGCGCCTGGCGCCGGCCATCCGCAGCGGCCAGCGCGTGCTGGTGGTCGCCCACGGCAACAGCATGCGGGCGCTGGTGAAGTACCTGGATGGCATCTCCGACGGCGACATCGTCGGCGTGAACATCCCCAACGGCATCCCGCTGGTGTACGAACTGGACGAGGCGCTCAAGCCCATCCGTCACCACTACCTGGGCGACGCCGAGGCGGCAGCACGCGCTGCGGCGGCGGTGGCCCGCCAGGGCCAGGCCTGAAGCCCCGCCCGGCACGGCGCGGGTTTCGAGAAAGTCGCCCGGCACGCGGCCGCACCGCACCGCGCCGGGCAGAACCGCACCGCGTCGCGCCGTCAGAAGGTTTCCGGTGCGAACTCGCGCGGCACCTGGTCGGCCGCGCCCAGGCGGTAGCCGCTGTCCTGCTGCGCCATGCGGCAGGCGAAGCTGAAATCGGCCTCGAACCGGGCGTGCAGCCGGTACAACGGGTCTCCGGCCTTGACAACATCGCCCAGCTTGACGCGCAGGTCCACCCCTGCCCCGGGCACCTGCGGCGCACCGCTCAGGCGCGCGATGCGCGCCAGGCGCAGGTTGTCGATGCCCACCACCACGCCGTCGGCCGGTGCCCGTACATCGAACACCTTGTCGCCCAGGGGCGGCGGCGCCGCCTGTCGGCCCTGGGCGTCGATGATGGCGTTCATGCTGGCCAGGGCACGGCCGGAATCCAGGATGTCGCGGGCGATGCGGTAGCCCTCGCCGCCGCGCACGTCGGGGTCGAACTCGATCACGCGGCCGGCCAGACGCAGCGCTTTCTGGCGCAGGTCCTGCGGCGCATCGGGATGGTTCTGCAGCACCTGCATGACGTCGCGGGCCTCCAGCACCGGGCCGATGCCGCGGCCGATGGGCTCGCGCCCGTCGGTGATCACCGCGTCCAGTTCCAGCCCCAGGCGCGAGGCCACCACCTCGAACAGGCGCTTGAGCCGCTGCGCCGCCGGCATGCTGCGCACCTTGGCGGTGGGGCCCACCGGAATGTCCAGCACCAGATGGGTGGAGCCCGCGGCGATCTTCTTGGACAGGATGGAGGCCACCATCTGGCCCGGTGAGTCGATGGCCAGGGGCCGCTCCACCGAGATCAGGATGTCGTCGGCGGGCGAGAGATCGGCGGTGCCGCCCCAGGCCAGGCAGCCGTGGGTGGCGCGCACGATCTCCTGCAGGCGCTGCAGGGGCAGTTCCACCTGCGCCAGCACCTCCATGGTGTCGGCCGTGCCGGCCGGCGAGGTGATGGCGCGCGAGGACGTCTTGGGGCAGCGCATGCCGTGCGCGGCGACGATGGGCACCACCAGCATGGAGGTGCGGTTGCCGGGAATGCCGCCGATGCAGTGCTTGTCCACCACCGGCCCGCCGCCGATCTCGCTGCGCCAGTCCAGGCGGCGGCCGACGCTGATCATGGCCTCGGTCAGGTGCAGGACCTCGTCGCGGTCGAGCTCGAACTGGTTGGTGGCCACGACAAAGGCCGCCAGCTCGATCTTGGAGTAGCGCGCCGCGGCGATGTCCTGCACCACGGCGCGAAGGTCCTCGCGCCCCAGGCGCTCGCCGGCGATCTTGCGGTGCAGCGCCGCGATGGAGGACGGCGGCTCGGCCTGATCGATGTGGGCCGCATGGCCCGGGGCCACGCCCAGCCGGGTGAAGGCATCCTCGCTCAGGCCCAGTTCGAGCGGCCCGACGATCGCAGCGTCGTCCACCACGTTCAGCACGGCAAAGAGGGTTCGGCCGTTGGCCTGCACCTTGACCTTGGACAAGGCCTGGAATCCGGCCGCGCGCACCACGGGGCACTCCCGGTGCAGGAAGGCCACGCTCTCGCGCCAGGTGTCGATGCCCAGGCGGCGGATCGAGAGGGTGTCGCCGTTCATGGGGAGGAGACCTTCGCGGGGGTGAAGGGGGTGAAGGGGGTGAAGGGGGTGAAGGGGGTGAAGGGGGTGAAAACCGAGGAAGGCCGCCTCAGGGCTGCGCCTCGGGGTGTGGCGCCTTCGCGGCGGGCCTCTCATCCATGCGCTCAAGCGCGCCCGCGATGTCCTCGCGCAAATGGGCGGCCAGCGCGCGCCGGTCGGCATGGCGCACACCCTCGGCCGGCAGGATCTCCACCCGAACCTTGAGGCCCTGCGCCCCCGCCAGCATCCACAGGCTG
>JBMLPD010000520.1:0-1827 GCA_049242285.1 Rubrivivax sp. | reverse complement strand
AGGGCGACGGCCTGCTGCTCATCGACTCCGGCGGCCAGTACCTGGGCGGCACCACGGACATCACGCGCGTGTGGCCCATCGGCACCCCCACCGCGGCCATGAAGCGCGACTACACGCTGGTGCTCAAGGGCACCATGAACCTGAGCCGCGCGCGCTTTCCGCGCGGCACGCTCAGCCCCATGCTGGACGCCCTGGCCCGCGCCCCGATGTGGCAGGAAGGCCTGGAGTTCGGCCACGGCACCGGCCACGGCGTGGGCTACTTCCTGAACGTGCACGAAGGCCCGCAGAGCATCAGCAAGGCCATCCCCGATGCCACCATGGCCATGGAGCCGGGCATGGTCACTTCGGTGGAGCCGGGGGTCTACCGCCCCGGGCAGTGGGGCGTGCGCATCGAGAACCTGGTGATGAACGTGCCTGCGCAGACGCCCGAGGGCTCCACCTTCGCCGAGATGCTCGAGTTCGAGACGCTCACCCTGTGCCCCATCGACACGCGCTGCATCGATCGTTCACTGCTGCGCGAAGACGAGGTGGCCTGGCTCAACGCCTACCACTCCCGCGTGCGCGGCGAGCTGTCGCCCCTGGTCAGTGGCCAGGCGCTGGTCTGGCTGATGGAGCGCACCGAGTCGCTGGTCTGAGGAGGGCCGCGACCCCTCGCTCAGAGCCCCGCGCGCTGCATCTTGGCGGCCAGGGCCTCGGTCAAGAGGTCCAGGCTGTCCTGGAGATGGGCACGCACCTCGGCGTTCCACTGGGGGCGCGCGGCGGCCGCCTTCAGGTTCTTCTGCAAGGCCAGTGCTTCAGCGCGCATCAGGCTGCGCGTGTCGGCACGCGCGGCCGTGGGGCGCAGGATCTGGCCGGCAATGCGGTTGAGGTGCTCGCGCTGCAATTCCCGCCGCGCCGGGGCGATGTCCGCGGACGAGGCGAGCTCGCTCCAGATGTCGGCCCGCAGCCGGGCGTACAGCTCCGACAGCGGGAAGGCCTCGCCAGGCGGCAACTTGGTCACGCTGTCCAGCAGCCGGCTGGCCACGCCGTCGCTGGTGAGCTGCGCGAGCAGGGCCTTGCGCAGCTGGGTGACGAACGTGTCGATGGAGAAGTCGGTCTCCACAGGCGGCGTGTCGCCGAAAGCGGCGTCGGTACGCTCATCGAAACTCGGCGCCAGCTTGCGCTGCATGGCCGGGCTGAGCTTGAGGCTGTCGGCAGACATCACGCCCCGAGACAGCGCTTCCAAGGCCTCGCGCTGAACTGCCGCAGGCACGGGCTGCAGCGGATCACGCCCGGTGCCGGGGTGGTCGCGCAGCGTGCGCACACCGCCGATCTGGCGCGCCAGGATGCCCGCGGCCCGGCCCATGTCACGCACCGCGTAGGTCACGGAGCGCCGCAGCACCGAATAGTCTTCCTCAGGCTTGAGCACGCGCGTCTCCTGGCGGGTGATCAGGTCACGCCCGATTTCGAAGCGCTTCTTCGCAAAGGCCACCGGGTCGTCGCCCAGGTCGAACACCAGGGTCTCGGGGTCGATGCCCAGCCCGTTGTCCTCGTCGGTGCCATAGGCCAGTTCACGCTCGGCGTTGCGCGCGGCGATGCGCTGCAGCTCAGCCACCTCTGCCTTGGGATCGATGGGCTTGTAGGCGTACTCGATGGCCCAGAAGTCATACGGGCCCAGCGCCAACTGCCAGGCGGTGCCGCCCTTCTGCCCAGGACGGGGCAGGTTGATCGGGGCGTACTCCATGACCGAGCCGGCCAGACTGTTGGCACGCGTGAAAGCCTCGTCGGACAACTGCTGATCGCTGTAGATGCGCGAGGAACGGAAGTTGTGGCGCAGGCCCAGGGTGT
>JBMLPD010000519.1:0-1198 GCA_049242285.1 Rubrivivax sp. | reverse complement strand
GCAGCAAGGGGCTGTCGGAGCGCAAGGTCATCCTCAAGCACGTGGTGCGCAACGCGCTGATCCCGGTGGTGACGCTGGTGGCCCTGCAGATGCCGGCGGTGTTCGGCGGGGCCATCGTCACCGAGCAGATCTTCCGCATCCCGGGCATCGGCTCGCTGCTGATCGATGCCATCCTGCGCAATGACACGCCCGTGATCATGGCCGTGACCTTCGTGTTCAGTTGCCTCGTGATCTTCTTCAACCTCGTCGCGGACTTGCTCTATGGCTGGCTCGACCCCCGCATCAGCTACCGCTAGCCCGGCCGCGCTGGGCAAGCCCGCCGCCAGCGTCTCGCCTTGGGCCGAGGCCTGGCGGCGCTTCAAACGCCACCGCCTGGCCTACTGGAGCCTGTGGGTGCTCGGCCTGCTGGTGCTGGCTGTCCTCATCGGCCCGATGTTCTACAAGGTGGGCATCAACGATGTGGACTTCCAGGCCCGCCTGGCGGGCCCGTCGTGGCAGCATCCCATGGGCACCGACGACCTGGGCCGCGACATCCTGGCGCGCATGCTCTACGGCGGGCGCATCAGCCTGGCCGTGGGCCTGGCGGCGATGCTGATGGCCATCACCGTCGGGGTGGTCATCGGCGCGGTGGCCGGCATGGTGCGCGGGTGGGTTGACGCCGCCCTGATGTGGGTGACCGACCTTTTCTTGAGCCTGCCGCAGTTGCCCGTGCTGCTGTTGTTGATCTTCCTGTTCCGCGAGCCCTTGAAACAGGCTTTCGGGCTGGAGCTGGGCATCTTCCTGCTGATCGTGATGGTGATCGGCGGGTTCCGCTGGATGCCGGTGGCGCGGCTCGTGCGTGCGCAGTTCTTCTCTCTGCGCGAGAAAGAGTTCGTGGAAGCCGCACGCGCCCTGGGCGCCAGCACGCCGCGGCAGGTGGTGCGCCACATCCTGCCCAACAGCCTGGGGCCGGTGATCGTGGCGGCCACCATCGACGTGGCCGCCGCCATCATTGCCGAATCCACCCTGTCCTTCCTGGGCCTGGGCTTCCCACCGGACATCCCCACCTGGGGCCGCATCCTGTACGACGGGCGTGACTACATGGAGCTGGCGGTGCACTGGGCGCTGTTTCCGGGGCTCGCGATCTTCGTGACGGTGCTGACGATCAACTTCATCGGTGACGGCCTGCGCGACGCGCTGGACCCGCGCCGCGTGCTCT
>JBMLPD010000518.1:0-18440 GCA_049242285.1 Rubrivivax sp. | reverse complement strand
GGCTCGCTCATCACCGTCTTGACGTCCTCGAAGTCGACGTTGACGAAGGCGTCCATGTGGATGATGTCGCTGATGCCGCCCACGGCGTTCTTCAGCACGTCGTTGGCGTGGGCAAAGGCGGCTTCCTGGGTGACGTCGTCACCCATCACCTCCAGCAGCTTCTCGTTGAGCACGACGATGAGCGAATCCACGTTCGCTTCCAGCTCCGACACGCCCTGCTCGGCCTGCTTGGCACGGCGCCCGCCCTCGAACTCGAAGGGCTTGGTGACCACGCCCACCGTCAGGATGCCCATCTCACGCGCCACGCGGGCGATGACAGGTGCCGCGCCCGTGCCGGTGCCGCCGCCCATGCCGGCGGTGATGAAGAGCATGTGCGCGCCGTCCAGCGCGCCGCGGATGGTCTCGATGGCAGCTTCAGCCGCCACGCGGCCGGCCTCGGGCTTAGCACCGGCGCCCAGGCCCGTGCTGCCCAGTTGCACCAGGGTGCTGGCGCTGCTGCGGTTCAGGGCCTGCGCGTCGGTGTTGGCGACGATGAAGTCCACCCCCTGCACGCCCTGGCCGATCATGTGCTGCACGGCGTTGCCGCCGCCGCCGCCCACACCGATCACCTTGATCTGCGTGCCCTGGTCGAACTCTTCGATCATCTCGATTGCCATCTTCACTCTCCTTGCCTTCCAGCAGTTGCCATCCAAGTTGCCATCACATGACGCCGGGCGGGTGGTTGTTCTCCGGCCCCGGCGCCGCCTTCGAAACTAGAAATTCCCCAAAAACCAATCCTTGGCCCGGCCCAGCACGGTCTTGACCGAGCCGGCCTGGCGGGCCGCCTTCTGGCCGCGGCCGCGCGCGATGCGCGCTTCCTCCAGCAAGCCCATGACGGTGGCCGAGCGCGGGTTGGCCACCATGTCGTACAGCGCCCCCTGGTAGGTGGGCAGGCCCTTGCGCACGGGCTTGAGGAAGATGTCCTCGGCCAGCTCCACCATGCCGGGCATGACCGCCGAGCCGCCGGCCAGCACGATGCCGCTGGACAGGCGCTCCTCGAAGCCGCTGTCGCGGATGACCTGCTGCACAAGCGAGAAGATCTCCTCCACGCGCGGCTCGATCACGCCGGCCAGGGCCTGGCGGCTGAGCATGCGCGGTGCGCGGTCGCCCAGCCCGGGCACCTCCACCTGGTCCGACGGATCGGCCAGCAGCTGCTTGGCCACGCCGAACTCCACCTTGATCTGCTCGGCATCCTTGGTGGGGGTGCGCAGCGCCATGGCGATGTCGCTGGTGATCAGGTCGCCCGCGATGGGGATGGTGGCCGTGTGGCGCACCGAGCCCTCGGTGTAGATCTGCACGTCCGTGGTGCCGGCGCCGATGTCCACCACCGCCACGCCGAGCTGCCGCTCGTCCTCGGTCAGCGTGGCGCAGGAACTGGCGCTGTGGTTGAGCATCAGGCGCTCCACCTCCAGGCCGCAGCGGCGCACGCACTTGACGATGTTCTCGGCCGCGCTCTGCGCGCCGGTGACGATGTGCACGCGCACCTCGAGCCGGCTGCCGCTCATGCCGATGGGCTCCTTGACCTCGTGCCCGTCGATGATGAATTCCTGCGGCTCCACCAGCAGCAGGCGCTGGTCGTTGGGGATGTTGATGGCCTTGGCCGTCTCCACCACCCGCGCCACGTCGGTGGGCGTGACCTCGCGGTTGTCGCGCACGATCACCATGCCGGTGGAGTTCTGGCCGCGGATGTGGCTGCCGGTGATGCCGGTGTAGACGCTGGTGATCTTGCAGGCGGCCATCATCTCGGCCTCTTTCAGCGCCTGCTGGATGCTCTGCACCGTGGCGTCGATGTTGACCACCACGCCGCGCTTGAGGCCGCTGGTGGCCGACACCCCCAGACCCGCCAGCCGCAGCTCACCACCGGCCACGATCTCGCCCACCACCACCATCACCTTGTGGGTGCCGATGTCGAGCCCGACCACGAGGTCTTTGTATTCTTTAGCCATTCAGTGCTCCTGCCGGGCCGCTCCCAAAGGAGGACTGCGCCCCGAGGGCCGCGAAGGGGCCCCTGACGGGTCCTTGGGGCAGCGAACGAAGTGAGCTTGGGGGCTGTCGCATTCAGTTTCTCCGCGGCGCGGCGGCCGGCGAGGCGATGGTGACGTCGCGCAGGCGCACGGCATAGCCGTCAGGGTGGCGCAGATCGGCCTGCAGGACGGGCGCCTTGAAGTGGCCGGTCACCTGCGTGATGGTGTCCACGAAGCGGCGCGCACGGGCCAGCACCTCCTGCGGGTTGCCACGCCCGAGCTCGATGGCCACCCCGCCGTCCAGCTCGGCCCGCCAGGACCCGCGCCCGCTCAGACTCAAGCGCTCGACCGTGCGCTCGTGGCGGCTGAACAGGGCCTGCAACTGGCCCAGCATCTGCAGCATCTGCGCTGCGCTGCCCTCGGGGCCGGCCAGGGTGGGCAGGTCCTCATCCTCTACATCACCCACGTTGGCCTCGAAGACCTCTCCGAGGTGGTTGACCAGCTGGTCAAGGTCCTGCGCGCCCTTCCACAGCGCCACGGCGCGGTGTTCTTCCAGACGCACGGCCAGACCGTCGGGCCAGACCCGCCGCACCACGGCCCGGCGCACCCAGGGCACGGCCTCGAAAGCCTGCCGGGCCTGCTGCAGATCGGCGCCGAAGAAGTTGCCCGAAAGTCGCGGCATGGCGTTGGCCCGCACCGTGGACACGCTGTTGCGCTGCAGCTCGCCCTCCAGCTGGATGAAGCGCACCGGCAACCAGGCGGTGCGGCCCACCCACAGGGCGGCGGCCGCCAGCACGGCCCCGGCGGCCAGGGCGAAGACGGCGGTCGACGCGCCGTTCATCAGGCGCACATCCAGGGGCAGGCTCATGCCGGCGGCCATCAGGCGGCTCCCTGCGCGCCTGCGGCGGCATCTGCGGCAGACACGGGCGCGCTGTCCAGGCGGGCTTCGACCAGCAGGCGCAGGCACAGGTCGGGATAGTCGATGCCGGCGGCCCGGGCCGAGATGGGCACCAGCGAGTGGCTGGTCATGCCCGGCGAGGTGTTCATCTCCAGCAGGAAGGGCTGCCGGTCACGGGCGCGGATCATCAGGTCTGCGCGGCCCCAGCCCCTGCAGCCCAGGGAGCGGTAGGCCTCCAGCACGATGCGCTGGATTTCGGCCTCCTCGGCCGGCGGCAACCCGCTCGGGCAGTGGTAGATCACGTCGTCGGTGAAGTACTTGTTCTGATAGTCGTAAGCACCTTCCGGCGCCTGGATGCGCACGACCGGCAGCGCCCTGGCCGAGACGCCGCTGCCGAGCACGGGACAGGTGACTTCCTCGCCCTCGATGAACTCTTCGCACAGCACGTCCGGGTCATGGCGGGAAGCCAGCCGCACCGCTTCCTGCATCTGCGAGTATCCCGCCACTTTGGTCACGCCAATGGACGAACCTTCCCGCGGGGGCTTGACGATCAGCGGCAGGCCGATCTCATCGGGCACCCCCATCAGCACCGACCGCTGCTGCCGCTCGGGGGCCAGCCACACCCAGCGTGGCGTGGGCAGCCCCTCGGAGCGCCATATCCGCTTGGTCATCACCTTGTCCAAGGCGATGGCGCTGGCCATCACGCCCGAACCGGTGTAGGGCAGGCCCAGCAGCTCCAGCGCGCCCTGCACCGTGCCGTCCTCGCCGTGCCGGCCGTGCAATGCGATGAAGACGCGGTCGAACCCCTCGGTCTTCAGGTCCCCCAGCGGACGCTGGGCGGGATCGAAGGCATGGGCATCCACGCCGCGCGAGCGCAGCGCCTGCAGCACGCCCGAGCCGGACATGAGCGAGACCTCGCGCTCGGCGCTGTCGCCGCCCATCAAGACGGCCACCCGACCCAGAGACCGCACGTCGATCGGGGCTGGACTCACCTCACACCTCCTGCGGCCTGGTCTGTCATGTCGCACACCTTCTGCGGCACCCCGCCAATGGAGCCGGCACCCATGGCGATGACCACGTCGCCATCGCGCACGAAGTCGGCGATGGCCCGGGGCATGCGGCCGATGTCGTCGATGAAGACGGGATCCAGGCGCCCGGCCACGCGCAGGGCGCGCGCCAAGGCCCGGCCGTCGGCCGCGACGATGGGCGCCTCGCCGGCCGGATACACCTCCGACAGCAGCAGCGCATCAGCCGTGCCCATCACCCGGACGAAGTCTTCGAAGCAGTCCCGCGTGCGGGTGTAGCGGTGGGGCTGGAAGGCCAGCACCAGGCGACGGCCGGGGAAGGCACCGCGCGCGGCGGCGATGACGGCGGCCATCTCCACCGGGTGGTGCCCGTAGTCGTCGATGAGCGTGAAGCTGCCGCCCCCCTGGCCGGCCGGCACGGGCCGTTCACCCCAGCGCTGGAAGCGCCGGCCCACACCGCGAAAGCCCGCCAGCGCGCGCAGCACGGCCTCGTCAGGCAGTTCCAGCGCCTGGGCCACGGCCATGGCCGCCAGGGCGTTGCGCACGTTGTGCACGCCAGCCAGGTTCAGCGTCACGGGCAGGTCGGGCAGCGCCACAGCGGCAGCCGGACCGGCCATGCGCCGGCAGGTAAAGCGCATCTGGCCACCCGCCACCGCCTGCACGTCCAGGGCGCGCACCTGCGCGTCCTCGCCCAGACCGTAGCCGATCACCGGCCGGGAGATCATGGGCAGGATGGACCGCACGCCGGGGTCATCGGTGCACAGCACCGCCGCGCCGTAGAAGGGCAGCCGGTGCAGAAACTCCACGAAAGCCCCGCGCAGACGGGTCAGGTCGTGGCCGTAGGTGTCCATGTGGTCGGCGTCGATGTTGGTCACCACCGACATCACCGGGCTCAGGTGCAGGAAGGAGGCGTCACTCTCGTCGGCCTCCACCACGATGTACTCGCCCGCGCCCAGGCGCGAGTGGGTGCCCGCGCTCTCGAGCTTGCCGCCGATCACGAAAGTGGGGTCCACGCCGGCCTCGGCCAGCACGCTGGCCACCAGCGAGGTGGTGGTGGTCTTGCCATGCGTGCCCGCGATGGCGATGCCCTGCTTCAGGCGCATCAACTCAGCCAGCAGCACGGCGCGCGCCACCACCGGCACCTTGCGCGCACGGGCGGCCAGCACCTCGGGGTTGTCGGCCTTCACCGCCGTGGAGGTGACCACCGCCTGCGCACCTTCGATCTGCGCGGCGGCGTGGCCGATGAAGACGCGCACACCCAGGCCGGCCAGACGCTGGGTGACGGCGCTGTCGGCAGCGTCCGAGCCCGAGACGCGGTAACCCAGGTTGTGCAGGATCTCGGCGATGCCGCTCATGCCGGCACCGCCGATGCCCACGAAGTGGATGTGCTTGACGGCGTGCTTCATGCGCGCCTCCTCAGCAGTTGCTGCAACTCGTCGGCGACGCGGGCAGCCGCCTGCGGCCGGGCCAGGCTGCGCGCACGCCGGGCCATGTCCAGCAAGGTCTCGCGGTCCAGCGCCTGCAGGCGCTGTGCCAGGGCCTGCGGCGTGAATTCGGCTTGCGGCAGGTGCACGGCCGCGCCCTGCCCTGCCAGCCACTGCGCGTTGTCGCGCTGGTGGGCCGTGGTGCTCACCACCAGCGGCACCAGCACGCTGGCCACCCCGGCGGCGCACAGCTCGCTCACGGTGACCGCGCCCGCCCGGCACAGGATCAGGTCGCAGGCGGCGAGTTCGGCCGCCATGTCGTCGATGAAGGGCCGCACATCGGCCTGCAGACCCACGGCGGCGTAGGCGGCGCGCACCTCTTCGGACTGCGCCGCGCCGGTCTGGTGGACAACCAGAGGCCGCTGCGCCGGGCTCAGCAGCGCCAGGGCCTGCGGCACCGTGCGGTTGAGCACCTGCGCGCCCAGGCTGCCGCCCACCACCAGCAGGCGCAGCGCACCGCTGCGGCCGGCCAGGCGCTGCTCGGGCGCGGGCAAGGCCTCGATCTCGGCCCGCACCGGGTTGCCCGTGACCACGCCCCCCTTGACGCGGGACACGGCAGGCCCGGCAAAGCCGAAGGCCACGCGGTCGGCCACGGGCAGCAGGCTCTTGTTGGACAGCAGCAGCGCCGCGTCGGCATTCACCAGCATCAGCGGCTTGCCCAGCAGGCTGGCCATCAAACCCCCAGGGAAGCAGACGTACCCCCCCATGCCCAGCACCGCATCGGCCCCGCGGCGACGCAAGATGGCCAGACAGTCCCAGAAGGCCTTGAGCAGGCGCAGTCCGCCGGTGGCGGTGTGCAGCAGGCCCTTGCCGCGCAGGCCGCTGAAGGCGATGGTGTCCATGGGAATGCCGGCGGGCGGCACGAGGCGGTTTTCCATGCCGTGCGAGGTGCCCAGCCAGCTCACCGTCCAGCCCCTGGAGCGCGCTTCCCGCGCCACGGCCAGCCCCGGCATGATGTGCCCGCCCGTGCCCGCGGCCATGATGACCAGATGCGGCGCCCGGCTCATGCCCGGCCTCCTCGCATGAGGGCTCTGTTCTGGCTGCGCCGGAGCAGCCCCGCGGCTATCGCCGCACGCCGCCTCACGGTGTTCGGCGTCGTCCTCATGCTCGGCCTCCTCGCATGAGGGCTCTGTTCTCAACATCCACCCGCAACACCAGCGCGAGCGCGATCAGGTTCATCAGGATGCCGGAACCACCGAAGCTCATCAGCGGCAGGGTCAGCCCCTTGGTCGGCAGCACGCCCAGGTTCACGCCCATGTTGATGAAGGCCTGGCCGGCGAACCAGATGGCGATGCCTTGCGCCATCAGGCCCGCGAACACCCGGTCCAGCGCGATGGCCTGGCGGCCGATGTTGACGGTGCGGCGGATGAGCCAGAAGAAGCCCCCGATCACCGCCAGCACGCCCAGCAGGCCCAGTTCCTCGCCGATGACGGCGAGCAGGAAATCGGTGTGCGCCTCGGGCAGGTAGTGCAGCTTCTCCACGGAAGAGCCCAGCCCCTGGCCGAACAGGCCGCCGCGGCCGAAGGCGATGAGCGAGTGTGTGAGCTGGTAGGCCTTGCCCTGAGCGTTCGCCGGGTCCCAGGGGTCCAGGTAGGCCAGGATGCGGCCCCGGCGCAGTTCGTCGAAGGCGATGATCATGGCCAGAGCCGCAAGAGCCATGGCCGCGATGAGGAAGAACATGCGGGCGTTGACGCCGCCCAGGAACAACACCCCCATCGAGATGGTGGCGATCACGATGAAGGCCCCCATGTCCGGCTGGCGCAGCAGCAGCAGCCCCACCACCAGCACGGCCATCGCCATGGGCCAGACCGCGCGCAGGAAGTTCTCCCGCGCATCCATCTTGCGCACCATGTAGCTGGCCGCGTACATCGCCATGGCCAGCTTGGCGTACTCCGAAGGCTGGAAGTTCATGACGCCCAGCGGAATCCAGCGGCGCGAGAAGTTCACCACCTTGCCTATGCCCGGAATCAGCACCAGCACCAGCAGCAGCAGTGCCAGCAGGAACAGGTGGCCGGCGTACTTCTCCCAGATGGCCAGGGGAATCTGCAGCACCAGCAGGGCCATGACCGTGGCGATGCCCATGGACAGCAGGTGGCGGCTGAGGAAGTGCGTGGCTGCGTAGCGCGCGAACTTCGGGTTGTCCGGCAGGGCCACGGAGGCGGAATAGACCATCACCACGCCCAGGGCCAGCAGCGCCAGGGCCACCGAGACAAAGGCCTGGTCAAACCCGGTGATGCGCGTGACGCCGGAAGAGCGCAGCTCGAGGTGGTCGCGCACGGGCAGCGCCTGAGGCGTGCCGTCCCGGCCCGCGGCATGCCGGCCGGGAAGGAAGAGCCGCAGACCCGCACGCAAGGCGTCCCGGGCAGCGCGCATCCGCCCCGTGCGCTGCAGCGACGCCGCCACGGCCGCACTGCGCGCATTCATGCCACCACCTCGCCGTGTTCAGTCGCCCAGTCGTGCACGGCCTGCACGAAGACTTCGGCGCGGTGGCCGTAATGGCGGAACATGTCCCAGCTCGCGCAGGCCGGGCTGAGGAGCACCGCGTCACCGGGCTGGGCTTGGCCGAAACACCAGCTCACCGCGGCCTCCAGGGTCTCGTGCGTGGCGCGTGGCACTGCGGCGGCCGCAGCATCGGCCACCAGTGCGGCTTCGATGGCGGGGGCGTCGCGCCCGATCAGCGCCACCGCCCGGGCGTGCCGGGCCACGGCCGGGGCCAGGGGGGAGAAATCCTGCCCCTTGCCGTCGCCGCCCAGGATGACCACCACGCGCGCCGGCTCACGGTCCAGGCCCAGGCCCTGCAGCGCCGCCACGGTGGCCCCCACGTTGGTGCCCTTGCTGTCGTCGAAGGCCTCCACCTCGCCCATGCGGCCCACCAGTTCCACCCGGTGCGGCTCCCCGCGGTATTCGCGCAGGCCATGCAGCATGGGCGCCAGCGGGCAGCCGATGGCCGTGGCCAGGGCCAGGGCCGCCAGGGCATTGCCGGCGTTGTGACGGCCGCGCAGGCGCAGGGCGTCTGCCGGCATCAGGCGCTGCAGATGAATCTCTTCAGGCTCGGCGTCGGCGCCGCGCTTGCGGCGCGTGCCCGTCTCGTCGTCCGGCAACGCGCGCACCAGCCAGCCCATGCCGTTCTCGGTCACCAGACCGAAGTCCCCGGGCCGCTGCGGCGTCTGCAGGCCGAAGCGCAGCACCTGGCGGGCTGCCGGCCGCACCTGGCCCTTGGCCGGCTTGGCGGTCACGGGCGCAGGCTCCATGGCCGCCACCAGCGGGTCGTCCGCGTTCACCACCATCAGCGCCTGCCGGCCGTAGATACGGGCCTTGTCGGCCGCATAGGCGGCCATGGTGCCGTGCCAGTCCAGGTGGTCCTGCGTGAGGTTGAGCACCACGGCCGCCGTGGGCTCGAAGCCCTGGGCGTCGTGCAGCTGGAAGCTCGACAGCTCCAGCACCCACACCTGCGGCAAGGTGTCCGTGTCCAGACGCTCGGTCAGCGTGTCCAGCAGGGTCGGGCCGATGTTGCCCGCCGCCACGGCCGTGCGCCCGGCGCGCTCCACCAGCAGCGCCGTCAGGGCAGTGGTGGTGGTCTTGCCGTTGGTGCCGGTGATGGCCAGCACCTGCGGAGCGTAGCCCTGCGCTTCGCGCAACGCCGCCAGCGCCTGGGTGAACAGGTCCAGCTCGCCGCTGACGCGCAGGCCCCTGTCGCGGGCTGCCTGCAGCAGGGGCGCGATGGCGGGGTCGTTCGGCGCCAGGCCGGGGCTCTTGAGCACCCACTGCACGGCGCAGAGTCGCCCCTGCGGGCCTTGCAGGTCCGCAGCTTCCAGCGGCCCGTGCAGGCGCTGCGCCGCCGGCACCTGCGCCGCCAGGGCCTGCGCCTGGGGCGGCTGCTCGCGCGAATCCCACACCGACACCTGGGCCCCCCAGCGCGCGCACCAGCGCGCCATCGCCAGCCCGGATTGACCGAGGCCGAGGATGAGCACCTGAAGACCGGCGAGCTGCTGCATGGTCAGGTCTTCAGCGCAGTTTCAGGCTGGCCAGGCCGATCAGGCACAGCAGCATGGTGATGATCCAGAAGCGCACGACCACCTGGGTCTCGGTCCAGCCCTTCTTCTCGAAATGGTGGTGCAGCGGCGCCATCAGGAAGATGCGGCGGCCTTCCCCGTAGCGACGCTTCGTGTACTTGAACCAGCCCACCTGGAGGATGACGCTCAGGGCCTCGGCCACGAAGATGCCGCCCATGATCGCGAGCACGATTTCCTGCCGGGTGATGACGGCGATGGTGCCCAGCGCCCCGCCCAGCGCCAGCGCCCCCACGTCGCCCATGAACACCTGCGCCGGGTTGGCGTTGAACCACAGGAAGGCCAGGCCCGCGCCGGCCATGGCGCCGCAGAAGATCAGCAGCTCGCCCGCCCCCGGGATGTGCGGGATGAGGAGGTACTTCGCGTACACCGCATTGCCGGTGAGGTAGGCGAACAGGCCCAGTGCCGAGCCCACCAGCACCACCGGCATGATGGCCAGACCGTCCAGCCCGTCGGTGAAATTGACCGCGTTGCTGGCGCCCACGATGACGAACCAGCTCAGCGCGATGAAGCCGTAGACACCCAGCGGGTAGCTCACGCTCTTGAAGAAGGGCACCAGCAGATCCGCCTTGGGCGGCAGCTCGTTGGAGAAGCCGCTGGCAATCCAGTTGAAGAACAGTTCCAGCACGCGCAGGTTGGACACCTCCGACACGCTGAAGGCCAGGTACAGCGCGGCCACCAGGCCGATCACCGTCTGCCAGAAGAACTTCTCGCGCGAGCGCATGCCCTCCGGGTCCTTGTGCACCACCTTGCGGTAGTCGTCCACCCAGCCGATGGCGCCAAAGCCAAAGGTCACCAGCATCACCACCCAGCAAAAGCGGTTGCTCCAGTCGAACCACAGCAGCGTGGACACGCCGATGCCGATGAGCACCAGCACGCCGCCCATGGTGGGGGTGCCGCGCTTGCCCAGGTGAGCCTGCACACCGTAGCTGCGGATGGGCTGGCCGATCTTCATGGCGGTCAGGCTGCGGATCACCCAGGGCCCGAAGGCCAGGCCGATCAGCAAGGCCGTCATGGCAGCCATCACGGCACGGAAGGTCAGGTACTGGAACACGCGCAGGAATCCCAGCTCTTCCGGGAACAGCGCCAGCAGCCATTGACTCAAGCTCAGCAGCACGAAGGGCTTTCCGGCGCCGCCACGGGCGCCTGTTGAGGGGTGGGGGAGGCGGCGGACAGGCCGGCCAGGGCATCGACCACCCGCTCCATGCGCATGAAGCGCGAACCCTTGACCAGGATGCTGGCGGCCGCGGGCAGCTCGCCGGCGGCGGCAGCCTGGTTCAGCGCCCCGAGCAGGGATTCGACCGTCTCGAAATGCCGCACGGCGCCAGCGGCGGGCGCGGGTGCGCCGCTTCGGGCCGCCCGTGCTGTGCCGGCGGCCAGGGGGCCCACGCACCACAGGTGTTCCAGACCGGCTTCACAGGCCCGCGCGCCCACCTCGGCGTGGAAGGCCGGGCCTTGCGCGCCCACCTCGCCCATGTCGCCCAGCACCAGCCAGCGCGGGCCGGGCAGGCCCAGAAGCACCTCGATAGCCGCCAGCACGGAGTCGGGGTTGGCGTTGTAGCTGTCGTCCACCAGCGTGGCCGTGCGGCCGGCCCAGGGCAAGGCACTCACCTGCGAGCGGCCCTTGACCGGGCGGAAGGCCTCCAGCCCCTGCTGGATGGCGCTCAAGGGCTCGCCGGCCGCCTGCGCGCACACGGCAGCGGCCAGCGCGTTGCGCACGTTGTGCAGCCCCGGCTGGGCCAGACGCAGGCGCAGGCGCGACTTGCCCAGCCGCATGTCGACATCCCAGGCCTGCGCGGGCGCGTCCCAGGAAGCCTGCGCAACGGCATCGGCCGTGTCCGCCGCTGCATCGCCCTCCAGCGCGAAGGTGCGCACCTCACGGGTGCCGGCCATCTGGCGCCACAGCGCGCACATGGGGTCACCGGCGGGCAGCACCGCCACCCCGGAGGCCGGCAGGGCCGGCAGGACGGCACCGTTCTCCTGCGCCACCGCCTCCACGCTGGCCATGAACTCCTGGTGTTCGCGCTGCGCGTTGTTGACGAGCGCCACCGTCGGCGCGGCCAGGCGGGCCAGCAGCGCGATCTCCCCCGGGTGGTTCATGCCCAGCTCCACCACGCCCGCCCGGTGCCAGACCTCGTCGTCCTGGCGCATCTTGAGCAGGGTCAGCGGCAGGCCGATGTGGTTGTTCAGGTTGCCCTCGGTGGCGAAGGCGCCGGCGCCGTGACCGGCCCGCAGGATGGACGCGATCATCTGCGTCACCGTGGTCTTGCCGTTGCTGCCGGTCACTGCAATCAGCGGCAGGTGAAAGCGGTGCCGCCACGCCGCCGCCAGCGCCTGCAGGGCGGCCAGCGCGTCCGGCACCTGCAGGCCGATCAAGCCCGCTTCGGCCAGGCCGCGCTCGGCCAGCGCCGCCACCGCGCCGGCCTGGCGGGCCGCAGGCAGGAAGTCATGCGCATCAAAGCGCTCGCCGCGCAGCGCCACGAACAGGTCGCCGGACTGAAGGCTACGGGTGTCGGAGTGGACCCGGGTGAACGCCACCGCGCCGTCGCCCACCAGCACCGAACCGGGCAGCAGCGCGTGGGCCTGGGCCAGGGTCATCATGGGCGGGCCTCCCGCACCTGCGGCTCATGCGGCGCCGGCGCTGCCTGCGCAGCGCCTCTTGAGTGCAGGGCGGCCGTGGCTTCGGCGACATCGCAGAACGGATGCTTCACGCCCGCGATCTCCTGCGTCTGCTCGTGGCCCTTGCCCGCGATCAGCACCACGTCTTCGGGCGCGGCCTGGCACACCGCGTGGACGATGGCTGCACGCCGGTCCTCGATGGCCTGCAGGCTGCGCGTTGCCGCGATCACCGGCGCCTGCTGGGCACCGGCCATCACCTGCGCCAGGATGCGCGCCGGATCTTCGCTGCGCGGGTTGTCGCTGGTCACCACCACGTGCGCCGCGCCGCGCACGGCGGATTGGCCCATCAGCGGCCGCTTGGTGGCGTCGCGGTCACCGCCGCAACCGAATACGCACCACAACTGCCCGCCACGCGCACGCGCCAGAGGGGCCAGGGCCTGCAAGGCCTTCGCCAGCGCATCGGGCGTGTGCGCGTAGTCCACCACCACCGCGGGCTGCGCGGCCCCGCCCACAGCGCCCACCGCAGGCACGCGCTGCAGCCGGCCGGGCACCGGCGTCAGCCGCTCCAGCGCAAGCGCCACATCGGCCAGCGGCACGCCGCGGGCGCGCAGGCAACCCGCCACCACCAGCAGGTTCTCGACATTGAAGTCGCCCATCAAGGCGGTACGCACTGCATGGCGGCTGTCAGGGTGTGCGGCCGTGCCGCGTTCGTGCAGCACCAGCTCCAGCCCCTGCGAGGTGTGACGCACCTGGCGCGCCTGCAGCCGGGCGCCGACCGATGTGCCGGCGGAGACTGGTTGCGAGGCTGAATCCAGAGGGTGCGCCTGCGCCCTGCTGACGGTCCACAGATCCAGGCCGGGACGTGCCGCCAGGGCCTGCGCCCAGGCGCGGCCGTGGGGATCGTCCACGTTCAGAACGGCCGCCTTCAGACCGGCGGTGTCGAACAGCGCGCGCTTGGCCGCGCCGTAATCGGCCATGCTGCCGTGGTAGTCCAGATGGTCTTGCGTCAGGTTGGTGAAGGCGGCGACAGCCACCGCCGTGCCGGCCAGACGGTGCTCCACGATGCCGATGGACGAGGCCTCGATGGCGCAGGCGGCAAAGCCACCATCGACAAAGCGGCGGAACACGGTTTGCAGGGCCACTGCATCAGGCGTGGTCAGACCCGTGGGTTCGAAGGCGGCCAAGGGCTCGCCCACCCCCAGGGTGCCCACCACGCCGCAGCGCAGGCCCAGGGCACCCAGGGCCTGCGCCACCCACCAGGTGCAGGAGGTCTTGCCATTCGTGCCCGTCACCGCCACCACGTCCAGCAGCCGGCTGGGGTGGCCCAGGAACGCGGCGGCCACCTCGCCGGCGTGGCGCTTGAGGTGGTCCAGACAGGCCAGGCGCCCGTCGTCAGCCGGCACGGCCGCTGCAGCGTGTCCTTGCGTATGTTCTTGCGTATGTCCTGGGGCCTCCATCAAGCAGGCGGCGGCACCGGCGGCCAGGGCCGATCCGGCATGCAGGCGGGCGTCATGGCTGCGCCCGGGCCAGGCCAGGAAGGCATCGCCTGGGCGCACCTGGCGGTGGTCGGTGCGCAGCGCACGCACGCCCCGCGCCTGAAGCCAGGCCGCGGCCGCCGTGCTGGATGCCAGATGCTGCATCAGAAGCTCTCCACTTCGGCCGCGCCGGGCTGGAACACGATCTGCGGCTTGACCTCGATGTCCGTGGCCACGCCCATCATGCGCAGCGTCTGCTGCACCACCTCGCTGAACACCGGGGCGGCCACGTCGCCGCCGTAGAACACGCCCTTGCTGGGCTCGTCCACCATCACCGCCACGACGATGCGCGGGTCGCTCACCGGGGCCAGGCCCACGAACCAGGCCCGGTACTTGTTGGAGGTGTAGGACTTGCCCTCCTGCTTGCGCGCGGTGCCGGTCTTGCCGCCCACCGAATAGCCGATGGTCTGCGCCTTCTGCGCCGTGCCGCCCGGGCCCGCGGCCATGCGCAGCATCTCGCGCACGTCGCGCGCCGTCCTGGGCGAGATCACCCGCAGCCCTGCCACGGGCTCCTGGCGCTTGAGCATGGACACGGGGATCAGCTCGCCATCGCGCGCAAAGACGGTGTAGGCCCGCGCCAGCTGGAGCAGCGAAGCCGACACCCCGTAGCCGTAGCTCATGGTGGCCTGCTCGATGGGCCGCCAGGTCTTGTAGGGCCGCAGCTTGCCCGTCACAGCCCCGGGGAAATCCAGCTGTGGCTTCTGGCCGAAGCCCACGCCGGCGTACAGCTCCCACATCTCGCGCGGGGACATCTGCATCGCCATCTTGACCGTGCCCACGTTGCTGGACTTCTGGATCACCTCGGCCACCGACAGCACGCCGTGGGGGTGGGCATCCTTGATGGTGGAGCCGGTGATGGTGATCGAGCCGGGAGCCGTCTGGATGAGAGTCTGCGGCGTCACGCGCCCGCTCTCCAGCGCCCAGGCGGCGATGAAGGGCTTCATGGTGGAGCCGGGCTCGAAGATGTCGGTCAGGGCGCGGTTGCGCAGCTGCGCGCCGCTGAGGTTCTGGCGCTGGTTGGGGTTGAAACTGGGGTAGTTGGCCAGGGCCAGCACCTCGCCCGACCTGGCGTCCAGCACCACCACGCTGCCGGCCTTGGCGCCCTGCGCGGCCACGGCGTCGCGCACCCGCTGCCAGGCGAAGAACTGCACCTTGCTGTCGATGGACAGGGTGACGTCGCGGCCGTTGACCGGCGCCAGGTGCGCGCCCGTGTCCTCCACGATGCGCCCCAGCCGGTCACGCAGCACCCCGCGCGATCCGGGCTTGCCCTGCAGATCCTTCTGAAAGGCGAGTTCGATGCCCTCCTGGCCCGACTCCTCCACGTCGGTGAAGCCCACCACATGCGCTGCGGCCTCGCCTTCGGGATAGCGACGCTTGAACTCGCCGTTCCGGTGCACGCCCTTGATGCCCAGGGCCTTGACCTCGGCCCACACGGCATCGTCCACCTGGCGGCGCAGCCACGCGAACTCGCCGTCTCCGGCGGTGCGCTCCTTCAGCTCCTGCAGCGTCATGCCCAGCAGGCCCGCCAGCGCCTTGCGCTGGGCCACATCGGCCTCGAAATCCTTGGGGATGGCCCACACCGACGGCGCCGGTACGCTGGTGGCCAGGACGACGCCGTGGCGGTCCAGGATGCGCCCGCGGCTGGCCGGCAGCACCAGCGTGCGCGCGTAGCGCATCTCGCCCTGCTTCACGTAGAAGTCCGTGCCCACCGCCTGGATGTACACGGCGCGCCCTGCCAGCACCACGAAAGCCAGCGCCACCATCACCAGCATGAAACGCGAGCGCCAAGGCGGCGTCTTGCTGGCCAGCAGCGGGCTGGTGGCGTAGTTCACGGCGCGGGCGCCGGCTTGCAACGTGGGCTTCATGGCAGGCCGCCCCCAGGCGCAGCGCCCTGGCCGCCGGGCACCGCAGCGGCCGGCCGCCCGTTCACCCAGTGCGTGACCGCCGGGGTGACCGTGCGCATCTGCAGACGCTCGCGCGCCACGCGCTCCACCCGCAGGTGGGTGGACTGCACCTGCCGCTCCGCGTCCAGGCGCTTGTACTCGCTGTCCAGCTGCCGCTGCTCAGACTTGGCACGCTCGATGGCGGAAAACAGGCGCCGCGTCTCATAGGCGCTGTTCACCAGCAGCAGGCTGCTGCCGATCAGGCCCGTGGCCAGCAGCAGATTGACCCGGTTCATCGACGCCCCCGGGCCCCAGCCTGGCGGGCGACGCGCCCGGCCCGCCAGGATGCGGCACCTGCGGCACCTGCGGCACCTGCGGCCTCGACGGGCACCTCGGTACGCTCGGCCACGCGCAGGATGGCCGAGCGCGCGCGCGGATTGGCTGCCACCTCAGCCTGCCCTGCGCGGATGCGCCCCAGCGCCCGCAGGCGTACCGGCGCAGCGGGGGCGAACGGGGCGCGGCGGTCCACCTCCTCGCGGCTCTCCCGGGCGATGAAGGTCTTGACGATGCGGTCCTCCAGCGAATGGAAGCTGATCACCACCAGCCGTCCGCCCGGGCGCAGAAGCGGCAGCGCCGCCCTCAGCCCCTGTTCGAGCTCTTCAAGCTCGGCGTTGACGAGAATCCGAAGAGCCTGAAACGTGCGCGTTGCAGGGTCCTGGCCCGGCTCTCGGGTCTTGACCGCACGAGCCACGACCGCGGCCAGCTCGCCCGTGGTGCGAACGGGGCTCCCGCCATCGCGGCGAGCGACAAGCGCCTTTGCAACCGGAACAGCAAACCGTTCTTCGCCATAGTCTCGGATCACCTCTGCAATGCGGCGCTCGTCGGCGCGCGCCAGAAAATCCGCGGCGGTCTCGCCGCGGGTCGTGTCCATGCGCATGTCCAGCGGCGCATCGAAGCGGAAGCTGAAGCCGCGCGCCGGGTTGTCGATCTGCGGGCCGCTCACGCCCAGATCCAGCAGCACGCCGTCCACGAGGGGCAGGTCCAGCCGGGTCAGGGCCTGGGCCATGTCGGCAAAACTCGCGTGCACGATGGCAAACCGCGGATCGTCCGCCAGATCATGCGCCGCGGCGACGGCCTGCGGATCCTTGTCGAAAGCCACCAGGCGCCCGGCAGGCGACAGGCGCTGCAGCACGGCACGGCTGTGGCCGCCGCGGCCGAAGGTGCCATCCACGTAGGTGCCGTCCACCCGCGTCACCAGGGCCTCGACGGCTTCGGTGAGCAGGACGGTGGTGTGCTGGAAGGCCGCGCCGGCATCGCTCAAGGCGCTCACCCGATGAACAAGGTGTCGAGCTGGCCGCTCATGTCCTGCTCCAGGACGGCGGCTTCGTGAGCGTCGTAGCGGGCCTTGTCCCAGAGCTCGAAGCGGTTGCCCATGCCCATGAAGACGACCTCGCGCTCCAGGCCGGCCCAGGCGCGCAGCTCCGGCGGCAGCAGCAGGCGCGAAGCGCCGTCTATGGCGGCCTCGGTGGCACTGCCGATGTACAGCCGGCGCAGGCCGTCGGCCGAGGCCGGCAAAGCGTTCAGGCGGGCTTCGAACTGGTCCCACACCGGGCGCGGGAACAGCGACAGGCAACGCACGTGGCTCTTGCTGACCATCATCTGGCCCTGCACGGCAGACACGAGCACATCCCGCCAACGGGCCGGGACGGTGATCCGCCCCTTCCCGTCCAGCGTGAGCACCGGACCACCCTTGAATGCAAAGACCGACACAAAAACCCACTTTCCTGCACTTTCACGCACTTTATCTCACGCATCCCTCGGGGTCAATGCAGCGAGGCGAAAAAATTCAATGGAATCAAGCACTTAGGCCGGAAAATCCGGACTTCCTTCCGAGGAAATGCATTCAGAACCAAGTACTTGCAAGGGCCCCTGAAACTGCTTTGTGAGCATCCCGGGCCCATGTCCGCACCCGTCGTTGGCGAAGCGACCGGCATTCGCGAAGAGTCCGTCGTTCGCGAGAACACCGTTCGGGCAGTGCTTGTGGAAGCCCTCGCGGGCACGGCGACAGGCCTGTCCTGAGCGAGGGCAAAGGTTCGGTGCGAGAGGCTTCCTGGGGCCGGCAACAACGTTTTCCTGAGGCTTGTGAGCCTGCCCTCGGGCCAACGCGCCACCGGTGATGCGGCGGATACCGCGGGTTTCACTGGGCTGCAGTGGCCGGGGCGCACTGCTAAATTGTTCCTGGCGGCACCGTCGCCAGCAGCCGCCCCGGCGCCCCACCCTGAGCCCCCAACCATGACCCTTCGCACCACGCACAGGCCGACAGCGCAGACCGGGCCGCCTGCGCAAGGATGCGCTGACGCGCCGCGCTTGACCGGGTTCGACGCGGCATGAACGACAACGATCCCCTGTGGCGCCTGCGCCATGCCCTGGCGGGCATCGGGCTGGCCCTGGCGTGCTCGGTGCTGATCGCCGCGGCGCTGGGCAGCGTGCTGGGCGATGCGCTGGGCGGCACCTATGGGTGGCGGGTGAGCACCTACGCTGGGCTGTTGTTGTACGTGCTGGTGGGCGCCGTGGTGCTGTTCATCAAGGTGGCGCAGCACGAAACCCGGCCCTTGAGCGCAGGGCGCCTGGCGCGCTGGGTGTTGAGCCTGTGGCTGTGGCCCGCCTTGCTGTGGGCCGCCCGCAAGGGCGGCGAGGGCGGCGAGGACGGCGCCCGCTGATCAGCGCGACTGCTTGATCACCCGGCTGTTCAGCGGCTGGATGGGGCGCGCGTTCATCGGGTGCAGGCGGGCGAAGATGGCCAGCTGCTGGGGCGAGACCTGGATGGGCTGCTGCAGCACGATCCACAACACGCCCTCGGTGCACGGCGGGGTGGTCAGCGATCCCATGTAGGTGTAGTAGCCGCGGCGCGCGGGCAAGAGCG
>JBMLPD010000517.1:0-3619 GCA_049242285.1 Rubrivivax sp. | reverse complement strand
CGGCCGAGAAGACGTAGAACAGGGCGGTGGTGTTGTTCATCGTGATGGACGCCATTGGCCGGGCTGCAAGCCCGGCAACGGAGGGTCAGCGGTACCGGGCATCGGCCTCCCGATTGGCGGCGATTTCCTTTTCGTACCGGTCCCCCACGGCCAGGAGCATGTCCTTGGTGAAGTACAGGTCGCCACGCTTTTCGCCGTGGTATTCGAAGTGGTGGGTCTCGACGATGGAGTCCACCGGGCAGCTCTCTTCGCAGAAGCCGCAGAAGATGCACTTGGTCAGGTCGATGTCGTAGCGCTTGGTGCGGCGGCTGCCGTCGTCGCGCACCTCGGACTCGATGGTGATGGCCATGGCCGGACACACCGCCTCGCACAACTTGCAGGCGATGCAGCGCTCTTCGCCGTTCTCGTAGCGGCGCAAGGCGTGCAGGCCCCGAAAGCGCGGCGACTGCGGCGTCTTTTCCTCGGGGAACTGCACGGTGATCGTGCGCGACAGGAAATGCCGGCCGGTCAGGGCCAGGCCTTTGAACAGTTCGGTGAGCATGAAGCTCTGGAGGACGTCTTTCACCGCCATGATGTTCGGGGCGCGAGGCTCATTTCCAGATGTTGAAGGGAGACTGGATCCACAGAACCACCACCACCAGCCACACCAGGGTGACCGGGATGAAGATCTTCCAGCCCAGACGCATGATCTGGTCGTAACGGAAGCGGGGGAAGCTGGCACGCACCCACAGGAACATGGTGGCCACGGCAAACACCTTCAGGCCCAGCCAGATCCAGCCTGGGATGAAGTCCAGCGCGTCCACAGGCGGTAACCACCCGCCCAGGAACATCAGCACGCACAACATGGACACGAGGATCATGTTGGCGTATTCGGCCAGGAAGAACATCGCGAACGACATGCCCGAGTACTCGACCATGTGACCGGCCACGATCTCGGATTCGCCTTCCACCACGTCGAACGGGTGGCGGTTGGTCTCGGCCAGGCCCGAGATGAAATAGACGACGAAGATGGGCAGCAGCGGCAGCCAGTTCCAGGACAGGAAACCCAGCCCCATGTCGGCGAACATGCCCCTGCCCTGAGACATCACGATCTCGCTGAGGTTCATGCTGGCCGAGACCATGAGCACCACCACCAGCGCGAAGCCCATGGCGATCTCGTACGACACCATCTGTGCAGAGGCTCGCAGTGCGCCCAGGAAGGCGTACTTCGAGTTCGAGGCCCAGCCGGCGATGATGACGCCGTACACCTCCAGCGAGGTGATGGCCATCAGGAACAGCAGGCCGGCGTTGACATCGGCCAGCGCGACCTCGGGCCCGAAGGGAATGACCGCCCAGGCCGCCAGCGCCGGCATGATGGTCATGATGGGGCCGAGGAAGAACAGGCCCTTGTGGGCGGCCGTGGGACGGATGATCTCCTTGAAGATCAGCTTGACGGCGTCAGCGATGGGCGTGAGCAACCCGAACGGGCCCACGCGGTTGGGGCCGGGCCGCACCTGGCTCCAGCCGATGGCCTTGCGCTCCCACAGCGTGAGGTAGGCCACGCAGCCCAGCAAGGGCAGCAACACCGCCACGATCTTGATCAGGCTCCACACCACGAGCCACAGCGTGGGCCCCAGCAGGGCCGCCCCGGAGGCGTTCAATTGCTCGATCATGCGGCGACCCCGCTTTCCCGCGCCTGAGACGCTGGCGCAGCAGGCGCCACGCGCTCCACGCGGAGTGCGCCCGCCATCGCACCCAGGCCCGCGGTGTCGGGGTGGCCGGCAGCCACGCGGACCGTGCCTTCAGCCAGCGTCGGCTCCAGCCGGGCGGGCAACACCGCAGAGCCTGCACCCTGCGACACCCGCACCTTGTCGCCGGCCTGCAGGCCCAGGGCGGCCCAGAGCCCGGGTGCCAGGCCGGCCTGCGGCGCGCGCGCATCGGCCGTGAGCTGCAGTGACGCGGCACGCCGCACCAGCGCATCCGTCGCGTAGATGGGCACCTCGGCCAGACGCTGCAGCCCCTGGGGGGACGCGCCAGCCTTGGGCGTGACCGCCACGTCGTTGGACAGACGCGCCGGGATCAGGGCCTCGTCGCCCAAGGCCTCCTGGCGCACCTGCTCGGTGGTCTCGAACTCGAAGCCCGACAAGCCCAGCAGGTTGCCCAGCACGCGCAGCACCTTCCAGGCCGGGCGGGTGTCGCCCAGAGGCTTCACCACGCCATGGAAGCCCTGCACGCGCCCTTCGGCGTTGACGAAGGTGCCCGAGGTTTCCGTGAAAGGCGCGATGGGCAGCAGCACGTCCGCGCCGTCCACCGCCGCGTCCTTGAAGCTGGTCAAGGCCACCACCATGTCGGCTTGCTGGAGCGCCGCGTGCGCGGCGACCGGATCGGCCAGATCCAGGACCGGTTCGACGTTCAGCAGCAGCAGGGCCTTGCGGGGTTGGGCCAGCATGCCGGCCACATCCAGACCGTTGGCGCCGGGCACGGCATCCACCAGCTGCGCGCCCACGCTGTTGGCGGCCTCGCTCATCACGCCCACCGAAGCGCCGGTCTGCGCGCCAATCCAGCGCGCCAGCGCCAGCAACTCCGCAGCCTGCGGATGCTGCACCGCGGCGTTGCCCAGCAGCACGGCCTTGCGGTCACCCGACATCAGGGCGGCGGCAGCCGCGCAGGCGGCTTCGGTGGCCTGACCCTCGGCGGGCGCCACGGAGCCCTGGGACTGGGCCACTGCGCAGGCGATATCGGCCAGGGCTTGCACCCAGTCCGCCGGCGCGGCTGTCAAGCGCTGTGCCACGGGCATGAGCCAGTCGTCGTGCACCGCGTGCAGGCTGACGATCTTGGCGCCGCGGCGGGCCGCCTGGCGCAAACGCTGCGCGAACAGCGGATGATCCTTGCGCAGGAAGGAGCCGATCACCAGCACGCGCTGCAACCCGGACAGCGAGGCGATGGAAGTGCCCAGCCAGCGTGCGCTGCCCGGTGCGGCGCCGTCGCGGCGGAAGTCTGCATGGCGCAGGCGGTGGTCGATGTTCTGCGAGCCCAGGCCCCGCACCACCTTGGCCAGCAGGTGCAACTCCTCAACGGTGGCGTGCGGCGAGCCCAGCGCGCCCACGGCCGACGCGCCGTGGTCCGCCACGATCTGCTTCAGCCCCCCGGCCACGTACTCCAGCGCAGTCGTCCAGTCCGTGCCGACCCACTGCCCGCCCTGCTTGATCATGGGCTGTGTCAGCCTTTGCAGGCTGTTGAGGGCCTCGTAGCCGAAGCGGTCGCGGTCGGCGATCCAGCACTCGTTGACGTCCTCGTTCTCCAGGGGCACCACGCGCATCACCTGGTTGGCCTTGACCTGCACGATCAGATTGGCGCCAGTGGAATCGTGCGGGCTCACGCTCTTGCGACGCGACAGTTCCCAGGTGCGGGCGCTGTAGCGGAAGGGCTTGCTGGTGAGCGCACCCACGGGGCAGATGTCGATCATGTTGCCGGAAAGCTCGGAATCGACCGAGCGCCCGACGAAGGTGGTGATCTCGGAGTGCTCGCCGCGGTGGGCCATGCCCAGTTCCATCACCCCGGCCACTTCCTGGCCGAAGCGCACGCAGCGCGTGCAGTGGATGCAGCGGCTCATCTCCTCCATGGAGATCAGCGGGCCCAC
>JBMLPD010000516.1:0-1202 GCA_049242285.1 Rubrivivax sp. | reverse complement strand
CCACGGGAAACTCGTCGTTGCCCTTGGGGTGGATGAAGCAGATGTCGTGGCCGGCGGCGCCCTTGCGGATGCCACCAGGCGCAAAGCGCACGCCGTGGGCGCTCATCCACTCCACCGCCTTGGGCAGGTCGTCCACCCACAGGCCCACGTGGTTGAGCGGCGTGGTGTGCACGGCGGGCTTCCTGTCCGGGTCCAGCGGCTGCATCAGGTCCACCTCCACGGCAGTGGGGCCCTGCCCCAGGGCGCAGATGTCTTCGTCAACGTTCTCGCGCTCGCTGACGAAAGTGCTCTTGACCGTCAGGCCCAGCATGTCCACCCACAGGGACTTCAGGCGCTGCTTGTCGGGCCCGCCGATGGCGATCTGCTGGATACCGAGGATGCGAAAGGGCTTGGGGGTGCTCATGCGGGGCTCCGGGGCGGTCAGGCGAACTTCAGGATGGGCTGGTCCACGGCCAGGCTCTCGCCCTTGGCCGCCAGAAGTTCGCCCACGGTGCCGTCCTGCGCGGCGGTGAGGATGTTCTCCATCTTCATCGCCTCGATGACGGCCAGGCGCTCGCCGGCCTGCACGGCCTGCCCGGGCTTGACGGCGATGTCCACCAGCAGGCCGGGCATGGGCGAGAGCAGGAACTTGCTCATGTCGGCCGGGGCCTTGTAGGGCATGAGGCGCTGCAACTCGGCGGCGCGGGCGCTCAACACCATGGCCTCGATGCGCAGGCCGTTGTGGGACACGCGGGTCCACAGGCCTTCGCGCTCGATCTGCGCGGTGAAGGGCCGGCCGTTGCAGGAGCCGCTGGCGCGGATGCCGCCGAAGGTCCAGTCCTGGGCCACGACGTAGCGCTTGTCAGCCACCTGCACGGTGATCTGACCGGCGGCTTCCAGACGGACCGGCACCCGGCGGTGAGCACCGGCTGCGCCCTTGACCACGACGACGAAGTCCTCGCCGATGCGCACGCCGTGGCCGTCCAACTGCCCGGTGATGCCGGCGGCGCGCTCGCGGTAGCGACGGTAGGCGGCCGTCGCCAGGGCGACCAGGAACTCCGGGTCGTCATGCGGCACGTCCTCGGCACGGAAGCCGCCGGCGTAGTGCTCGGCGATGAAGCCGGTGTTGAAGTCGCCGCTGATGAACTTCGGGTGCGCCAGCAGCGCAGCCTGGAAGGGGATGTTGCTGGACACGCCGCGGATGACGAAGCCGTTGAGGGCCT
>JBMLPD010000515.1:0-1165 GCA_049242285.1 Rubrivivax sp. | reverse complement strand
CTGGCTCCAGGGCCTGTACCCCATCTGGGCCGGGCTGAGGCCGGAGATGGTGACGGTGTCGCACCAGGTGGCGATGGCCGAACTGCTGCTCAGCGGCTGCACCACCAGCAGCGACCATCTCTACATCTACCCCAACGGCATCCGGCTGGAGGACAGCATCGCCGCCGCGCAGGCCATCGGGCTGCGCTTCACCGCCACGCGCGGCGCCATGAGCGTGGGGCAGAGCCAGGGCGGGCTGCCGCCGGACCGGGTGGTGGAGGCCGAGCCCGACATCCTGCGCGAGAGCCAGCGGCTGGTCGAGCGCTGGCACGACCCGTCGCACGGCGCCATGCTGCAGATCGCGCTGGCGCCCTGCTCGCCCTTCACCGTCAGCCGGGATCTGATGCGCGAATCCGCCGCGCTGGCCCGCAGCCTGGGGGTGCGCCTGCACACGCACCTGGCCGAGAACGACCACGACGTGGCCTACACGCAGGAGCGCTTCAACTGCACGCCCACGCAGTACGCCGAGGAGCTCGGCTGGGTGGGCGACGACGTCTGGCATGCCCACTGCGTGAAGATCGACGAACCGGGCCGCTACCTCTTCGCGCGCACGGGCACCGGCATCGCCCACTGCCCCTGCAGCAACATGCGCCTGGCCAGCGGCATCCTGCCTCTGCGCCAGTTGCTGGACGACGGCGTCGAGGTGGGCCTGGGCGTGGACGGCAGCGCAAGCAATGACGCCGCCCACCTGCTCAACGAAGCCCGGCAGGCCATGCTGCTGGCCCGGGTGGGCCGTGCGCTGGAGCCCTTCGGCTGCGACCGCGGCCCGGCCGACATGACGCCGCGCGACGCCCTGCGCCTGGCCACGCGGGGTGGGGCGGCAGTCTTGGGCCGCGCCCACGACATCGGGCAGATCCGCCCCGGCTACTGCGCCGACCTGGCGCTGTTCAGGACCGACACGCTGGCCATGGCCGGCGGCGCCGTACACGACCCCGTGGGCGCGCTGATGCTGTGTGCCAGCGCCAACGCCGACATCACCGTGGTGCAGGGCCGCGTGGTGGTGCGCGAAGGGCAGATCACCACTGTCGACCTCGGCCCCTTGATCGAGCGCCACAACGCCATGGCGCGGCAACTGGCCGAGCAGGCGCGTTGAAGCACGCCGCACTTGCGCCCTTTGGCAAGCTAG